>JAITIC010000214.1 GCA_031279635.1 Treponema sp.
GTAGACACATTATGGACAGACTACCTTAAAACAGGCATTTTGCGCACCGTTTTGGTACAAAACGGGAGCAAATGCAAGGTCTGTCCGCAAAGTAACCGACTTTGTGGACAGACACTAGATATAATTTGGAGCAATTAAATTCAGAGGTAGAAAATGGCTTGGTTCATTCCGCGGCCTTCAGCCCCGATGGGCGGCGCACCGTGTCCACTTGCGATGATGATACCGTGAAGGTATGGGGCGCGGGGTTCTAATCCGGCGTCCCGGCAATTCCCGGCGTAACAAGACCGACCACAAACCAGGGTACGCGGTATGCAGGCTGAACCACGCAGACATACACGCGCAAAAGCCCGCCGCATAGCCAGGCGACAAGCCGATGCCGCCGGCATTGAATTGTACAGCCGGGATTTTACCTATACCGTAGTATAAATTTTCAATTTTTTGTATACTGTTTCCGGAGGGAAGGCGGTGAACGATACAAGACGGAATCTTTTTTGCGTAGTATCTTTCTATTTGGGCCTGGCAGCCCTGCCCCTCAGCGCGGCTTCTCCGTCCGGGACCGAGGGGGGGATGATCCTTTCACTGGACGATGCGGTGCTCCGCGCCCTGGAAAATAACCTCACCCTGAAAAAGGACCTTATCGATCTTTCCAGCGCGGAGTACGCGGCAGACCGGCTTTGGTCCGAAATTTTTCCCGCCATAAGCGCCAGCGCCGGCGCCTCATTCAGCAGTCCCCTTTTTACCGGGGACGGCTTTGATCCCGACGGGGCGGGGCAGTTCAGTCTGGGGCTGGGAATAAGCCTGGGGTTTAACGCGGGAATTCCCTACGCCATGAAAAATATCCGCCTGGCCTACCAGACGAAGATGCTGAATTACGAGGACGCCCGCAATCAGCTTGAAATACAGACCACAAAAGATTTTTACAGCCTCCTCGCCGAGCGCGACAACCTTGTCTATCTTACCGATATTTACAATCTGGCGGAGCGGCAGCTTGCGCGGAACCAGACCGCCTTTAATAACGGCATTGTGGGGGAACTGACGGTGATGCAGAGCAGGCTGAGTCTTGAAAACGCCCGCTACAATCTGAGCGCCGCCAATCTGGCCTACACCAGCCGTGTGGGGGAACTGCTCGCCGCGCTGGGCATTGACCAGGACACGCAGGCGGTTCTTGAAGGGAAAATCGAAATAACCAGAATCGACGCGGATGCCGAGGAACTTATCCGGAACTACCTGCCCCAGCGGCCGGATATCGTAAGCAGGAGGCAGGAGATTGAGCGGCTTGAAACCGAGGAAAAGCAAATCACCCTTTCCGCCAGAGGCCCGTCCCTCAATTTATCAACCCAATGGACCGGCAGGAACGGCGGGCAGAGCGCGGACACCTTCACCGATTCGCTGAGCGGGACGGCGACGGTCAGCATCCCTATCGATCCGTGGATTCCCGGAACCAGTAAAAGCCAGTCGGTGCAAAACGCGAAGCTGGCCGTAGACAAGGCGAAGCTTGATTTGAAAATCGCCGAAGACTCGGCAAAAACACAGATACGTTCCCTTGTATCGAATCTGCGCAATTCCTGGGACAGTATTGAGATTGCCCGCTTCAGCCAGCGTGTCGCCGAGCGGAGTTATGAGCTTACCGAACAGGGGTTCAGAAACGGTACGGTTGAATCCCTCACGCTGGAGGACGCACGGAACAATCTGGCCAACGCCCGCCAGCGGCTGCTGCAAAGCGAGCTTGCGTACCAGACCATGATCCTCGATCTTTCCGCGGCGCTGAATATTAACTGGAAGGATTTAAACAAAATGATTCCGGGGGAGTCTCGTGAAAGCCGCTAAAAAGAAAATAAGCGTAAAATCGAAAATCGTCAGCCTCGTGATTATATGCCTTGTCACGTTTTTCGCGCTGCTTATCGCGTTTACTTTTATCCGGTGGAATCAAAGCGCCGGGGGCGGCGCGGCGCGGCAGGGCGCGCAAGGGCCACAAAACGGATCGGGTAACGGACGTACCGCGACGGTGGTGAGGGTAACGCCGGTGGTGCCGGGAACAATCGAAAACAGCGTGGTGATCAACGGCGACGTGCTTGCCCGCAATCAGGTTTCGATATTTCCGACGGTGGCGGGAAAACTCGTTGAGACCCGCATCGGCGTTGGGGACCGGGTGCGCCGGGGCGACATTGTTGCTATGGTGGACCCTTCCCGTCCGGGGGAGGTCTATTCGCGGAGTCCCGTGGTTTCCACTATTGCGGGAACGGTGCTGCAGGCGCCTTACAGCGTCGGCGATACCCTGACCACACAGTCGGCGGTGTTTGTGCTGGGCGATCTTTCGGAGCTGCGGGTGGAGACCTTTGTGCCCGAGCGTTTTGTTTCGGCGGTCAGGCAGGGCCTTGGCGCGCAGGTTAGTTTTGAGGGCATTCCGGGGGAAACTTTTTACGCCGAGGTTGACGAGGTAAGTCCCGTACTGGATCCGGCGAGCCGGACCATGCGCATACGGCTCCGTTTTGTGAACGGGACCTCAGGCGGCGGCGCGGACCTCCGGATCAAAGCGGGAATGTTCGCTACGATAACGCTTGTTACCAACACGAGGGCCGGTGTGCCGGTCATACCGAGGACCTCGGTGATCAACACCTACGGCTCCTGGATTGTATTTATCGTGGATGAAAGCGGCATCGCCCGGCGGCGCGAAGTGGAGATGGGCATTGAGAATGAGGAATTGTTTGAAATTATAAGCGGCATAGAAATCGGAGACCGGGTGGTAAGCGCCGGACAGAATTTTCTCTCCGACGGCGATCCTGTCCGTATTGTGGAATAGTTTGCGAGGGATCGATGAACATATCGGAATATTCGGTTAAACGGCCGATTACCATAGTGATACTCTATGGTTTGGCAATGGGTATCGCGCTGACCGTGATCAGCAATCTGGCGGTGGACCTCTACCCTTCGACGGCGAGGCCGGTGCTTTCGGTTTATACCAGTTTCCCCGGCGCGGGGCCCGCCGATGTCGAGCGGAACGTTACCGAGCGGCTGGAGCGGTCCCTCTCCGCTTCCCAGGGCCTGACCAACATGACCAGCAACTCCCAGTTTGAATCGAGTTTTGTCAACCTTGAATTTGCCTTCGGCACGGACATGGACAAGGCGGTGAACGATGCCCAGACGCTGGTAAACCGGCTGGTCAATTCCCTGCCCGATGGGGTTGAAAATCCCATGGTGCGTCGCTTTGACATGAGCGCCACGCCCATCATGCGGCTGGTGGTCAGGGGCAACTATCCGCCGGATCAGCTCCGCATTTTTGCCGAAGACGAGATTCAGTCCGGTATTGAACGGATCGAAGGCGTTGCCGCGGCGGAGGTTACCGGCGGCACGACCCAGATCGTGAAGGTGGCCGTTTCCCTTAACCGTCTTGCCGCTTTTAACCTTACGCTGAACGACATTTCCTCTTCCCTTAGAGGGCAGAGCATTCTTTCTTCGGGGGGAAATCTCAGGCGGGGTACGAGGGAATACCAGATCATGACCCAGGAAGAACTGGTGAGCCTGGATCAGATAAAGCGCCTGGTGGTAAAGACAGTGAATCTTTCCGCTGCGGATTCGGCCCAGGCGAACCGCTCCCAGGTGGTGCGCCTTGAGGATGTCGCCGATGTGAGCCTTGGTTACAACGATAACGCCGCAAGGGTTTACGTGAACGGGCAGAGCGGCGTGTACATTCAGGTTACCTGCGAGAGCGGCGGCAATCAGGTGCAGGTGGCGGACCGGGTCAGCGCCGCCCTTGCGGACATTAACGCCTCACTTCCCCAGGGCATCACGCTGGAGATTCTGTCGGATAACACCACGATGATCAGGGCCACGCTTAACCAGGTATACACCAACGCCTTTCAGGGCGCGGCGCTGGCTATGCTTGTACTGCTGATTTTCCTCCGCAATTTCAAGGGAACGTTGATCATCGGCCTTGCCATTCCCATTTCGATTCTCCTTACCCTTATGTTCATGTCGATTTTCGGCTTTACCCTGAATCTGCTCACCATGACCGGCCTTATCATGGGACTGGGCATGACCATGGACGGCTCCATTGTTATTCTGGAAAATGTGCACAGTTACCGGGAGCGGGGGGCAAAACCGGAAATCGCCGCCATTTTGGGAAGCCGGGAAATGTTACGGGCCATCATCGCCTCATCGGCAACCACCCTCTGTGTGTTCATTCCCCTCATTATCTATAAAAACGATCTCCAGGAAATGGGCCAGCTTTTCAGCGACCTTATCTTTACGGTGGTGATCTCCCTTGTAGCGTCGCTGCTGGTGGCTGTCACCCTGGTACCCAGCCTCTGCGGCTCTATTCTTAAACTCAATACCCGCAGACAAAAACCGCTTAAAAATCCGGTCTTCCGCAAAATCGACGACATAATGGAAAATTTTTTCCGCGGCCTGGAAAACGCTTACCGGGGCACACTGGGCTACTGTCTTTCGCATCGGCTTATTGTGCTTGCGCTGGTTATTCTCATACTGGTGTTTTCCCTGCTTCAGTTCAGCGGCCTAGGGATGAATATGTATGTCCGTATGCGTTCAGACGATAACGTGAATATCAACGTGTCCATGCCTCAGGGAACCGCCATCGACATTACCGAAGAAGTGTTATTTGAGATCGAGAACCTAATAAAGCGTGAAGTGCAGGGCTACCGCAACATTATTCTCACCGCCCGGCGGAGCGGAACCAACCAGGGGTCTATTCAGATAACGCTTCCCGAACCGTCCAAACAGATCGACACTCCCGACTCGATTATCACCAAACTCACCCCGTATACCAACACAATTCCCGGCACGCGGATCAGTTTTCGGGCGGGGCGCGGCATGGGAAACACCTCTGCGGTGGAAATCGCCGTCAGTTCCAGGGACTACAACGCGATTATGGACACCGCCGAAGAAATCCAGCATATTATGATGCGCTATCTGCCGGAGATTGAAAACCCCACGATAAATATCGACGAAGGCGCGCCGCAGTTACAGGTTGAAATTGACCGTGACCGGGCCGCGAATTTCGGCCTGTCCCTGTCTTCCATTGCAGCTGAAATCCGTACCGCCATGGACGGCACTACCGCCACTACCATGACCAGCGGGGAGCGGCTGGTGAATGTGCAGGTGCAGCTTCGGGATGAGGACCGCACGGGCCTGCCCAACCTGGACGCGATCTTCGTGATGAGCCGCAGCGGTTCCCGCGTCTCCCTTTCCAACATCGCCCGAATCGTCGAAGGCCGCGCGCCTTCGTCAATACGGCGGGAAAAGCAGGAGCGGGTTATTCGCGTAACGGGAGACCTTGGAGCGGGAATAGCCGCCACGGAAATGCAACGCCGTCTTGAAGAAACGGTAAAGCATTACCTTATCCCGCGGGAAGGCGTAACGATCCGCTACCTGGGCGAAGCGCAGGAGATACAGTCTTATTTCTGGCGCTATATGTTCATCATAGCCACCGCGGTTTTTCTGGTCTTCGGCGTTATGGCAAGCCAATTTGAATCTTTTGTGGACCCGCTGATCATCTTTTTTACGATTCCGCTGCTCTTTATCGGCGTTATCTGGATATACAAATTAACCGGCGAGGCCATGTCGATGTTTTCGGCGGTGGGTATTGTCGCCCTGGTAGGGGTGGTGGTGAACAACGGCATCGTCCTTGTTGACTTTACCAACACCCTGCGGGCCAGAGGCCTGAAAGTCCGCGAAGCCTGCCTTGAGGCGGGCCGCAGCCGCCTGCGCCCGATTCTGATGACCAGCCTCACCACGATCCTCGGCATGAGCCCCATCGCTTTTTTCCCCGGCGCGGGCGCGGACACCATTCAACCCATCGGCAAAACTTTTGTCGGCGGTCTTTCGATCAGTTCCGTTATGACTCTCTTTGTCGTTCCGGTGATGTACTCGATTCTGAATTCAAGGCACGACAAGGCGGCGCTTGCCGCGGAAAAGGCGCTGGCCCGAAAGCCGGCCCCGGACGAGCTGCGGGCATAGGAGCCTGTTACACGAAAATGAAAGCCGCCATTATCGGACTGGGACGCATCGCCAGCCTCCTTGAGGAAGACAGCCTGCGGGAAAAACCCTGTACCCACGCCGGCGCGATAGCCGCCAATCCCGACTGCGTTCTTGCCGCGGGCTGCGACATTGATGCGGAACGCCGCCGCGCCTTTGCGGAAAAGTGGCGGGTTCCGGTGTACGGGGACGCCGCCGAAATGATCCGCGTACACGCGCCGCAAATTCTCGCCATCGCCACCCATCCCGACAGCCATTATCGCTGCTGCCGCCTTGCCGCCCTTTCCGGCGTCCCTGTGGTAATTTGCGAGAAACCCCTGGCCGGCAATATCAGGGAAGCCCGCAAAATCGCCCGCCTTGCCAAAGCCGGTACCGCACGCGGCCCGGTCATCATCACCAATCACGAGCGCCGCTATTCGGCTGATTATATCCGCGCTAAAGCTATTCTCGACGAAAAAAAACTTGGGTGTCTTCTAAGCGTGCGGGCAAATATTTACATGGGCAAAAACAAGCGGCTTCTTGATGTGCTCTGGCACGACGGCACCCACCTTGCCGACGCGATCATGTTTCTCACCGGCTCAAGGCTGAAACACCGGCGGCGCCGGGGCGCGAAACTTGGCGCCCGCGCCGGAACCGCGTGGCTTGAAGGGGAACTGCGCCGAATGGAAACAGGAGAAACCGGCGCGGCAGAAGCGAAAAAACATCCGGTTCCCGTTATTATAGAGATTGGAGCGGGGCGGGATCACCTCGTTTTTGAAATGGAATTCTCCTGCGAAAAAGGCCGCCTGCGTATCGGCAACGGCGTATTTGAAGTGTGGGAAAGCGCCCCCAGCCCTTATGCGGAAAACTTTCGCTCCCTCAAACAAACCGGTGAAGCCTTCAACGGCCCCACCGGCTGCTTTGCCAACATGGTCAAGGACGCCGCCGCCTGCGTCAGCGAAAACGGCAGACGCCCCCGCTCAAGCGCCGCGGACGGCCTGCGGGTAATTGAGTACCTGCATTCGGTAAAAGCCTGGTATTGAGGGCGGGCGTTTGAGCCTCCGCGGGAATGGCAGGCGTCCATACCCAACGGATTTCCCGGCAAGACGGCCCAAGCCGGCATACACATCTTTTGAAATCCCTCCTTGTGCAACGCGCCATATTGAGTCAGTCCGGTTTTATCGCTATAGTTGTCAAGAGACGGCGGGTAGGCCAGTGGTTAAGCCACGAGTTTTGGGAACTCGATGTCGGGGGTTCAAATCCCCCCCCGCCGAAAAAATCTAACGCCATCGAAAAACCGGAGGATGAGCCTCCGCGGAGCAAGCTTCGCGGTATCTTAAGCGCTGCATTAGTTCGATCGGAGGCTCGTTCGATAGGAAGTTTATTATACCCTCCCCCGCGCAAGCGGGTTCTTTGGTTTAACACCAAAATTTTGTAACGTTGCGTCATTTGAGCCGGAGCAGAGATCCGGGGTATTAAACCAGACTTTCGAATAAAGCGGAGGCTCCCGGTAAAATGCCAGGGCGCAGGCATCTCTTATCTAAATAGTGTCTGTCCACAAAGTCGGTTACTTTGCGGACAGACCTTGCATTTGCTCCCGTTTTGTACCAAAACGGTGCGCAAAATGCCTGTTTTAAGGTAGTCTGTCCATAATGTG
>JAITIC010000234.1 GCA_031279635.1 Treponema sp.
GCAAATGCCGCACTAAAGAAGCTGTCCGAATAAATTTTTCAAACTTTTCGGACAGCCTCCGGGTTTTTTAATACACGCCCTTCCAGTCGTTAATATTGGCCTTGTCAAATTTGAAGGGAGGGCCAAGGAGCACTTCGGTCCCGCCGTCCGGAGCCTGGATAATGGTATAATTGCCGAGCCGGCCCGCCGTAAAGGTGTCGCCCGCCTTGCCGGTGATCTTGCCGCTGGTGAGGGCGGTCGCCACATAAGCGCCGAGATACCCTACGTCAATGGGATTCCACAGGTACATGTAGGGGCAGACGTTGTTATCGATGTATTCGGCCATTTCCGAGGGAAGGCCGAGGCCGGTAAGGAGTACCTTGCCCTGGAGGCCCCTGTCGGCCAGAACCTTGCCCGCCGCGGCGATACCGACGGTGGTGGGGGCAATGATACACTTCAGGTTGGGATACGAAAGAAGCAGGGCTTCGGTCTCTGAAACCGATTTGTCCCTAAGGTCATCCCCGTAGGCGATTTTTACGAGATTCAGATTGGCGTACTTGGGCTGTTTCAGCGTTTCCTGCATTACCGCGATCCACGCGTTCTGGTTCGAAGCCTGGCTCGTGGCGGAAAGAATCGCGATATCGCCTGAACCGCCGGCCATATCATAGGCCGCTTCCACCAGGGTTTCGCCAATCGCCTGGGTGTCCGCCTGATTCACATGGGTCAGCCGGCTTGCGGGATTGACCCCTGAATCGAGGGAAAAGACCTTGATGCCCTGATTTTGGGCTCTGGTCAGAACCGGCTGCAAAGCGTCAAAATCGTTGCCCACGATACAAATCGAGGCTATCCGCTGGGCGATAAGCTGCTCGATCATCTGGATCTGCGCTTCCGCGGTAGGAAGGTCCGGCGCCCGCAGGATGGCTGTTCCTCCCTGCTCTTTGATGCCGGCTTCAAAGCCGCCCATCTCCCGCTCGCCGTAGGGGTTGCCGGTGCTTTTGAACACGATGGCGTGGGTATTGGAGCTTACCCCCCCAGCGGCTCTTTGACCGCCGCCGAATACCATGGCGGAACAGAGTACCGCCAAGACCGTTGAAAGTACCACTACTTTCATCACAAGGTTTTTCATTCGTTTCCTCCTCTCAGGAATTCCTGTATAAAAAATCCATCATTAAGATTTGACGGATTTAATACCTTTTTTATTAACACGCAGATTGATGACCAGCACCGAGAGTACCAGCAGTGCGCCAAGTATGATCAGTATTATCTGTGCCGAAATGTTTTTGAGGCCCAGGCCGTAATTCAAAAAACCGATAATAAAAATCGCCAGGAGCGGCCCCGCTATTTTGCCGATACCGCCCGACGTGCTCACCCCGCCGAGTACTACCATCGCGATCACGTCAAGCTCGTAGCCCTGGGCAACATTCGGCCTCGTGCTTCCCATCCGCGAAGTAAGAAAAATGGCGGTAATCGCCGACATAAAACCGGTTAACAGCGTTACTGTTAACAGGATTCGGTCGGTCTTGACACCGGAGTACTTGCAGGCAAGAAGGTTGCTTCCCATGCCGAAGACCTTTCTGCCGAAAGAAGTCTTGTGGAGCAGCAGGCCGAAACAAATTGCCGCCACAATAAAGACAATGAGAATAAAGGGGAAAGGCCCCACATAGCCCCATGCAAAAAAGGAGAACCAACCGGGGAAACCGCCCGACGCCCGGTCTTCAAGGATCACGTAGGCCACGCCCCGGTAAATGGTCATGGTAGACAGCGTGACGATCATGGCGGGCAGCTCTTTGAACTTGATCATTAAAAGGCCGTTAATCCCGCCGCAGATCGTGCCGATAAGGAGCGCCGCCGCTATCGCCAGGGGCATGGGCACTCCGGCGTTGAAAATGACCGCCATCATCACCGAGGTAAACGCCACAATGGAAGCGACCGAAATATCAATATTACCCAAAATGATCACCAGCATCATCGGAAGGACGATAAAGGCCTTGTCCAGAAAATTCATGGGCGCGTTGAAAAAGGTGTCGACATTAAGGTAATAGGGCGAAAGAAAACTATTGATAATATTGATCAGGACAAAGACCGCGAAGAGCAGCCATTCCCACTGAAAGAAAAACGATTTCCAGCTCCAGGGCTTGGCTATAAGCAGGGTTTTCTCACTCATTATGTTCTCCTACCTAAATTACCCGCCGGGCCAGCGCCGCCCGGTCATTGTTCCGTTTGATCAGCACGTTCATGATAATCGCCGACAGGATCACCACACCCTGAATAGCCTGCTGCCAGAAGGAGGACACGTTTATAAGCGGCAGGGCGTTAGCCAGAATCCCGAAGAGGATCACTCCAAGGAGGAGGCCCAGTATCTTGCCCCGGCCGCCTGATACGCTTACCCCGCCCAGCACGCAGGAAGCGATAACGTTCATTTCATAACCGACGGCGGTGTCCCCCTGGGCGGAAGCGAACTTGGCTACCCAGAGCACTCCCGCGAGGCCCGCCAGCGCGCCCATGAGCACATAGACCATCCAGACGATCCGCCGCTTGGGCAGCCCTATGACTTCGGCGGCTTCGGGATTTGATCCCACCGCGTAGATGCGCCTGCCGGTACGGGTGTGGTTGATAAAGTAATAAAAAACGACATAGATGATAATGGCGATCAATATGAGGTTGTTTATTCCCAGTATGCTGCCGGTGGCGATGTTCTTGAACGAGACCGGCATCTGATGCGCGCTGACCCACTGTCCGCCTGAAACCACGTAGGTAAGCCCCCGGATAACATTCATTAAACCGAGGCTCGCGATAATCGGCAAAATCGAAAAACGCGCGATTAAGAGGCCGGTAATGGCCCCGGCAACGGCGCCGACCACGGTTCCCTCAAGGAGCAGGAAGGCCGGTGAAAGGGCCGCGTTGCCCCGCACGGAGAGCGCGGTGACCATACCGGAAAGGGCCATGATCGCCCCGATGGAAAGATCGATGCCTCCGGTGATGAGCACCATCATCATTCCCACCGAGAGGATGCTCAGAATCGCCGTATTGGTCAGCATGTTGCGGATATTGAGCGGCGTAAGAAATTCCTTGTTGCGGAATTGGATGGCTATGCTGATGATGATAATAAAAACGACGAGTCCCAGTTCCCTGAAACGCTCGGCCTGTCTTGCTTTTTCTTTTTCCATGGAGCCCCCTATTCTCTCTGCATGGCGGCCTGGAGTATCTTTTCTTGGGTCGCGTCTTTGGTGTCCATGAACGCGGTAACTCTGCCGTCACGCATCACTACCACCCGGTCGCTCATGCCCAGCACTTCGGGCATCTCCGAGGAAACCATAATGATACCGTAGCCCGCTTTAACCAGATCGTTCATGATCGTGTAGATCGCGGTTTTTGCCCCCACGTCAACGCCCTTGGTCGGCTCGTCAAGAATAATCACCTTCATGTCCGCGATAAGCAGCTTGGCGACGATTACCTTTTGCTGATTGCCGCCTGAAAGGGTGGAAACTTTGTCGTGGACGCTCACCGCCTTGACGTTGAGCTTTTCGGCGATTTCCCCCGCGGCGCTGTTTTCCCTGCTTCTGTCAAGCCAGGTGTAATTGGCAAATCTGTCCAGCGCCGGCAGGCTGATGTTTTTGGCGATTTCCCAGCGGAGCACCAGGCCCTGTCTCAGCCGGTCTTCGGGCAGGTAGCCGATGCCTTCCCCAATGGCCGAGGCCGGGCTGGGATGATCGAGGACCTTGCCGTTCAGGGTGATAGTCCCCGAATCGTGGGAAGTGATTCCGTAAATCGTCTCGCAAACCTCGGTACGGCCCGCTCCCACCAGGCCCGTCAGGGCAAGAATCTCCCCCCTGCGGAGGCTGAAACTTACGTCCTTGAAATGGCCGGTTCTGGAAAGCCCTTCTACACGGAAGATCTCCTCCCCCGGCACAGTGTCCCGCTTGGGGAAGAACTGCACAATCTCGCGGCCCACCATTGCCTGGGTCAGGGTATTGTCATCCACTTCGCCGATATTCCAGGTGTTGATGTATTTGCCGTCCCGCAGCACCGTTACGCGATCCGCAAGGCGGTACATGTCCTCGAAACGGTGCGATATGAAAATAATCGAAACGCCTTTATCCTTGAGTCCTTCGGTAATGCGGTAGAGATCTTCGCTTTCCCGGTTGGAAAGAGGGGCGGTGGGTTCATCCATGATGACGATCCGCGCGTTAGACGAAAGGGCCTTGGCGATCTCCACAATCTGCTGCTGGGCTACCGAGAGGCTTCCCATAAAGGCGCGGCTGTCGAAATTGGCGTCAAGCTGTTCAAGCAGGTCCGCCGCCTTCCGGTTCATGGTCCGCCAGTCCACCCGCTTGAAGGGGCCTTTTACCTGTTCGTGGCCCATAAAGATATTTTCCGCGACTGAAATGTCCGGAAAGCAGGTAACATGCTGATAGATTGCCGCGATACCCAGGGCCTGTGCGTCCAGCGGGCTTCTGATCTCCACGTTCTTGCCGTCAAGCCGCATTTCGCCTGAGTCAGGCTTGTAAACGCCGGTGATGATCTTTATAAAGGTAGATTTACCCGCGCCGTTTTCTCCCATGAGCGCGTGAATCTCCGTGGGCCGCAGCTCAAAATGAACCCCGTCCAGGGCCTTTACCCCGGGAAACGTCTTGGAAACAGACGATAATTCAAGAATATTTTCCGGCATCCCGCCTCCTAAGCGTTACACGACCAAAAAAAATTAACCACAGAGAACCTGTGGTTCTCTGGCGCTAAGCACCAGTGGTTTTATCCTCTTTAATTTAACAAATTTTCCGGAACTCAATGCCCCAGAGCGCCGCCAGTTTTTCAATCTTTCCGGCAATATGCCCCAGCCCTATGGCGCAGTGATGCGCCGGCCCTGCCTTTGACCAGCGGTTTACCAATTCCCGCGCCGAAAGGGAAAAACGGTAACGGCTGTTGGTATTTCCGATTTCCAATACCGGGCCGGGAACGGATTCACCCTCGGCGCAGAGCAGAAACGTGCTTCCGCCGGGACCATGCACTACCGAAAGGAGAGTCACCGGACCGTGTTTGACGCTCATCTGGATGGAAAGACCCTTTCCCGGCTTTCCGTGATACACCGGAAGGGGCACCAGAGCCACCATGCCCCCGGCAATCGCCGGGTGGGCGGGCCCGTCATGCCCCCAGAGAACCACATCGTCGATAAAATCCACGGCGTACAATTCCGAGAAGGAACCGCCGGCTTCAAGACAGTCCATTATCTTCATGGCAACCGCGTTTTTGACCTCGCACTCGCCGGCCACCGGAACGTGGTGGGCGGTCAGCAGGGTGTTTCCCGCGATGACGGAGCTGACGATATTTTCATGATCATTGCCCCCGTAACCCTCGTAGTAATAGGCAATTGCGCCCAGGTTTTTATCCGCCGCCAGCGCGTCCAGGGCGCACGATGTTTTCGCGGCGCGGTTAAGCTCGTACTCATCACACTCCGGTGAAACGGCAAATTCCCTGTCAAACTGCTTCCGTTTTTGTTCTATATCTTCGCCGCTTACCCTGTCCCAAAAGGCTTTGAGCAGGTCCATTTCCAGGAGCTCAAAATGGCTGCCGAACACCGAAGAGAGCCGCGTCACATCGGTATATACGTCCAGCATCCCGCAGTAATAATGCCCCAGAATGCCGATTCGGGCGTCCCGCAGCAGGGCGCGGACCCGTATCGCGTCACACCAGTCCCGAATTTCCCGCCAGGATTCTTCCTCTTCAAGCCAGCCGGTAACAATATCGTATTGCAGGCCCGCGTTGTTGAAGACATTGGCTATTTCCGGCACGGCGCAGGCCTGACAATGGGCAAGCCATTCGCCGGTCATGAGCCCCCGGTCTTGCAGGGCGTTAAATTGCGCGTAATCAATGGCCGGTACAGGCTGGAGGTTGAGCATTATCACCGGCGCGCCCACCCCCTGGGCCAGCGGCAGCACCGTATGCGAAAGGGCATAAGTCGAAAGATACAGAAACACCGCTTCAACGCGGTTTTCACGGAACAGTTCCGCGGTATGCCGGGCCTTGACCGGGTTGTCAACCAGCCCCGCGTTCACCACCTCAAGACCGAAGCCGCAAAGCCTTTGGTCAATCAGGCTGAGGCAGCCTTCCAGACGCCGCTGCAACCCCTCAAACTGGCCCCAATAGGTGTCCAGCCCTATCCCCATCAAACCAATATTCATATTTTACCCTACCCCGGTTCCGCCCCGCCGTAAATGGACAATTCAATTAAAAAGATGGAAAAAAGAGGAAGGGAACACCAGGCAGCCTGTTGCGCTTGTGGATTTTTTTGCAATCTCTCAGGAAAAACGCAAAAAATCTCCAATATAATAGACTGTTTGCTGCTAAAGCAGTGCTGTTAAAGCAGCCTGCAGGGTAAAAAATCGCCTGAAGGCGATTTGGGGGATTATAATACGCGAAGCGCAACAAACTGCTGGTCAGGTTAGAGATATTACATAAACCCTGTATACCACGAAGGTACCAAAAAGAGAGGTAGGATAAACGCATAGAAATTTTATGCTCCTCTTTTGGGCGCATTTTTGGGCCGTCCGGCCAAAAAACC
>JAITIC010000219.1 GCA_031279635.1 Treponema sp.
GACTGTTATAGTCTTTCATTCATGCCTCCTATCTGTTGAACTTTGCGCGGTTCACTGATAGGAGAGCATCCTTGATACTCCCGGAAATGTCAAACTCTTATAGTCACCCCGGCAAAGCCGGGGGTTTACCAATTTTAATTAGTGTCTGTCCACAAAGTCGGTTACTTTGCGGACAGACCTTGCATTTGTTCCCGTTTTGTACCAAAACGGTGCGCAAAATGCCTGTTTTAAGGTAGTCTGTCCATAATGTGTCTACATTATAGACAGACTCTAATTAGCGTTTCGTCAAGGTATAAAATACCGACACGGCGATCATGGCGAACAGGGTGAAAAGATAGGGAAGGGCGAGAATAAAATCGGCGGGAACATTGAGACGCCCCTGGGCGTAATTTGAAAAGGCCTCGGCAAGACCAAACACAAACACGGCGGCGAAAAGACCCAGTGGTTTGCGCCCCCCCAGGAAGATCACCACCAGGGCTATCCAGCCTTTGCCCGAAGACATGTTCGGCACAAAGGCCCCCAGGTTGAGGCTGAGGAAGGCGCCGCCGATGCCGCAGCAGAAACCGGAAATCAGAAAGGCGGCGAAGCGGTAGGTTTCAGGTTTCAGCCCCAGGGAATCGAGGGCCTCGGCGTGTTTGCCGCAGGAACGCAGCCTGAGGCCGAAAGGCGTCCTCAGCAGCACAAGGCGGGCGGCCAACAGCAGAATCCAGCTCAGATACACAAAAAAACTATGGCCTGAAAACAGCGCCCCGATAACGGGAATATTTTTTATCAGGGGAATATCAAGCGGCGGCAGGGAGGGAATGTCAGGTAACAGTACCACGCCTTTGGTATTAAAAAGATAATGGGAAAGAACGGCGATGAGACCCCCCGCAAGGAGGTTTGCCGCAAGGCCCGCGATAAACACATTTGACCTGAGCTTCAGGGCGCTTGCCGCAAGCAGAAAAGAAAGGACAAGCGAAGCGGCCGCCGCCGCCGCAAGAGAGGCCGCGAGGCTGCCGGTGTAGTAGAAGGCAGCCGCCGAAAAAAAAGCCCCGGCAAGGAGCAGGCCCTCTAGGGCGATATTGAGCATGCCGGCAAGCTCGCAAAAGAGTCCGCCCGTGGCGGCAAAGAGGAGCGGCGTCATGATGGTAACAGCGCTGTGCAGCGCCGGCTCAAGCGCTTTCACCGCCCTCCTCTCTTGCCTGCCCTGTCCCGCCTGAAAATCCCCCGCAGACTCACGCTGGTCGCCAGGAAAAAAATCACCGACTGCGCGATGGAAGCGACTTCAAAAGTAACGTCCGAATTCTGCATGGCCAGCCGCGCCCCCGACATAATCCAGGCAAAAAACACCGCGGCGGGAATTACCGCCGGCGGATAAAACCGCGCGACAAGCGCGACCGCGAGGCTGTTCCAGCCCATGCCGGTGGAAAATTCCTTTACCGTCCCGTAATACGTGCCGAATACCGCAAGGCCCCCGGCAAGCCCGTAAAAAGCGCCGCTTAAAAACATCGCCAGCACCGTATTCACTTTAGTGTTAATCCCCCCGTAGCGGGCAAAAATCTCATTGGCCCCGGTCATTCTCAGTTCATAGCCCCGTTTTGTTTTGGCAAGAAAAATCTGTACCGCGGCGGCAGCCGCGAGGGCGGCAAACAGGGCGACGCTCAGATTTGACGGGGGCAGGATCAACGGCAGCCTGAAAGCGGCGGCGATTTTCCTCGTCGACTGGAGGCTGGTTTCAGGATCAAGAAAAGGGCCGTTCACGAGGTAATTAACGATGAGCACGAGGGCATTGGAAAGCAGAAAACTGGTGATAAGCTCGCTGGTGTTCCAGCGCGCCTTGCAAAAGCCGGACAGGGCCGCCGCCGCCGCCGCGAAAAAAGCCCCCGCCAAGAGGGCGATTAAGCCGCCCGCCGGTCCCGCCCCCTCCAGGGAAAGCGCCGCGATGGTGGCGGTAAAGGCTCCCCCGTAGATTTGCCCCTCCCCCCCCAGATTGAGGCTCCCGGCCTTCATGGCGACGGAAACTCCCAAAGCGCCGAGGATCAGCGGAACAGCGCTGTTCAGCATATTACCGAAACTGTAGAGGTTACGGAAAGGGCCCGCGAAAAAAAAGAACAAGGTCCTCACCGGCGTTTTACTGAGCAGCAAGGCAAGGGCCGTCAGAACCAGCAGGGAAAAGAGGGGAACACCTATCATCTCCCCTGAAAAGGCGGCGCCTGGCCTCAAAGCCCCGGCGAGCCGCTCCGGAAGGCCGGTTTCGGGAGGTCCGCCGCCGGGAGCTGTTTTTTTCGTTGAGAATAACATACCCGCTCAGGATCATACCATGATCAGCGGGAAAAATTAATACCGCCTGCGGCTCAAGCCTGTCCCAAAACCGCGCCCCCGGCTATGCCGGGAACCTTAGCGTACAGTCAATTAGTTTTGGGACAGGCTCTATGGCGAGATTTAATGTGGCGCAATTCGCCGCCTTGTATATTTTTTCCCGGCATGGTATAGTGGAACAGGAATTTGACAATACTGTGATACTCCGGTTAACGGGCCTTGGGTTATTTACGCTAAATAGCCCAAGATTTGGCGAGGGTGGTGAAATTGGTAGACACGCCAGATTTAGGTTCTGGTGCCGCAGGCATAAGGGTTCGATTCCCTTCTCTCGCAAATTTCGGGCATATCAAACATAAAGAGGAATAGTGTGGCTGTAACAAAAGAAATTACCCGCCTTGAAAAATCAAATGTAAAGCTGAGTATTACCATCCCCAAAGATGAGGTCCGTTCCCAGTACCAGGATATGCTTAAGGATTATACCAAAAAGCTCCAACTGCCGGGTTTTCGCAAAGGAAAAGTTCCCCAGGAAGTGCTGGAGCGGAAATTCGGGAAGAGTCTCAAGAGCGAGGCTCTGGTCCATATCATCGAATGGGCGGTTACCGAGGTTCTAAAAGATGAAAACCTGCCCAAGGAGGACCTGCCCCTCCCTTACTCCACCCCCAAGGTGCAGGAGGAACCGGCGCTTGATTTTGAACAGGACATGGCTTTCTCCGTGGTGTACGACGTATTCCCCCAGGTCAGCCTCGGCCAATGGAAGGGCCTTGAGTTTGAGTTCCTCTACGCGGAGCTTACGGACGAAGATATCGGCCGGGAGTTGGAAGAGGTGCGGGAACGGAACGCCATTGTGCTGGACCGGGACGACGGGGCGGAGGCCCGCGCGGGCGACGTGGTCACGGTGAATTACTGTGAAATCGGGGAAGAAGGCCAGATTCTGCCCAATTCCGAGAGGGAGGATTTTGTCTTTACCCTTGGTTCCGGCTACAATATCTATAAATTTGACGATGAAATAAGCGGGATGCAAAAGGGCGGTACCAAAGACTTTACCAAAACGTTCCCCGCGGATTTTGAGTATCCCGCGCTGGCGGGGCAGACAAAAAAAATACGCCTTACGCTTACCGCGCTCAAAGAGAAAAAGCTCCCCGATTTGGACGACGATTTGGCCCAGGATGTGGATGAAAAGTTCAATACTCTTGACGATCTTAAAAACAGCGTCAGGGAGCGGCTGAATAAAAACCTTGAACACCGGCTCAGGGAGATCAAAATCAACAGCCTGATGGAAAAACTCATGGAAAATACCCCGGCGGTTATTCCCGAATCCATGATCCGGATGGAGGTTGACGGCCGCCTGCGGAACCTTGCCCGCCGTCTTAACACCGATGCCGATACTGTTTTAAAAATGATGACCGCGTCGGAAGATTCGGCCGACAATATGGTGGAAAAGTGGCGCTCCGCGGCGGAAAGGGACCTCCATTCCCGCCTGATCGTGGAAACCCTTATGAAAGAGCGGAATATCGAATTGAGTGATGAGGCCATGGAAAAAGAACTGGAAACCATGGCCGCCGACACCGGAATCACCGTTGAGGAGTTGAAAAAATACTACCAGGAGAACAGCGGCGAAGAAAGTCTCAAAGAGGAAGTCAAGGAACGGAAGCTGTTCGATATGCTGCTGGCGGAAAACACCGCAAAACCGGGGAAAAGAGAGAATTATCTAGACCTTATGAAGGATAGTAGGTAAATTATATATATGAATGAAAAAATGAACAGCCTGGTCCCCATTGTGGTGGAACAAACCGGGATGGGGGAACGTTCCTATGACATTTATTCCCGGCTCCTCAAAGACCGGATCGTGTTTCTGGACGGCGAAATCAACGATCTCGCAGCGGACCTCGTGGTGGCCCAGCTCCTCTTTTTGGACGGGCAGGACATTGACAAAGACATCAATCTTTACATCAACTCCCCCGGCGGCTCGGTTACTGCGGGGTTTGCCATTTACGATACCATCCAGTATGTAAAGTCCGATGTGCAGACCATCTGCCTGGGGCAGGCCGCCAGCATGGCCGCCCTCATTCTGACCTGCGGCGCGCCGGGCAAGCGGATGGTGCTCCCCTCTTCGCGGGTGCTCATTCACCAGCCCTGGGGCAGCGCCCAGGGGCAGGCCAGGGACATCGGGATTCAATCAAAAGAAATAATCCGCATGAAAAAAATGACCATTGATTACTTTGCCAAGCATACCGGCAAGAGTGCCGAAAAAGTTGCCGCGGACATGGAGCGCGATCTCTACATGCCGGCGGAAGATGCCGTCGCCTATGGGGTGGCGGATTCGATATTAACGAGGGAAAAAAATGGCGCGGCTTAAAAACGGTCCCGTCGGTTTTGAGCGTGTCTGCTCGTTCTGCGGAAAAAGCGCGGACATGGCCCGCAGGCTCATTGCCGGCCCCAACGATGTGTTTATCTGTGACGAGTGCGTGGAAGTCTGCCGCAAGATCCTCTCCGAGGAAGAAAGCGAGCTTTCCACCCAGTTTACCGGTGATATTCCGACGCCCAAGGAAATCAAAAACTATCTGGATCAGTTTATCATCGGCCAGGACCCGGCCAAAAAGGCCCTGTCGGTGGCGGTGTACAACCACTACAAGCGGATCGCCAATCCTTCCAGGGAAAACGACGACGTGGAGATTGAAAAATCCAACGTGCTTCTCATCGGGCCGACGGGAACGGGCAAAACCCTGCTCGCTAAGATACTTGCGAAAAAACTCAAAGTGCCCTTCGCCATTGTGGACGCCACGACCCTTACCGAGGCGGGCTATGTGGGCGAGGATGTGGAGAACATCCTCCTCAAGCTGATCCAGAACGCGGGCGGCAATATCGCCGCCGCCGAGCGGGGCATTGTATATATCGACGAAATCGACAAGGTTGCCCGCAAGGGGGAAAATGTTTCGATAACCCGCGACGTGTCCGGCGAAGGGGTTCAGCAGGCCCTCCTCAAAATCATTGAGGGGACCATCGCTTCGGTGCCTCCCCAGGGCGGACGCAAGCACCCCAACCAGGAGATGATCCGCATCGACACCACCGACATTCTTTTTATCTGCGGCGGGGCTTTTGTGGGCCTTGACAAATTCATCGCGCAGCGGGTAGTGCAGCATCCCATGGGTTTCGGCGCGGATGTCAAAGGCGGCGAAAGAAGCCTCAGGGAACTGTACGAAGCCCTGCATCCGGACGACCTTATTCATTTCGGCATGATCCCCGAATTCATCGGGAGGCTGCCGATTACGGTGAGCCTTGAGGAACTCAAGCGGGAAGAACTCAGGCGGATCATCACCGAACCGCGGAACGCCATTGTCAGGCAGTACCAGGCTTCCCTGGCTATCGACGATGTCAAACTTGAATTTACCGACGGGGCGATTGACGCCATCGCGGACATGGCCATCAAACAGAAAACCGGCGCGCGGGGACTGCGGGCAATCGTGGAAAAACTCATGACCGATATTATGTTTGAAATACCTTCAATAAAGGGGGGCAAACAGGTGATCATCACCCGGGAAGTCGTGGAAAAATCCGAAACTCCCCTGATTCAGCCGCTCCAAAAAAGCGCGTGAACCTCAAGTGGAGGTTCCCTTCTTGAAAAGCAGTGACGGCTTAAAAAAACCCGGCGTTTTCAAATTTATGCCGGGATTAAAAAAGAAGACGCCCTTATGGGATTTCGCTTCTTCCAAAGGCCGTCTTACAAAAGCCCCGGCTGAGGATTTTCCCTTCCTCCCCCTGCGGGAACTGGTGCTCTTTCCCCAGACTGTGGTGCCCATTTTTATTACCTACCGGCCCGGCATAGCCGCCATTGAGGAGGCTCTGCGGAGGGATACGCGGTTGTTTGCCGCCTGCCTGAAAAAACGGGAACCGCCTTCGCCGGCGGACGACGAACCCTGGCCGGTGGGAACGGTTATGCGCATTGTCCAGCACCTGAAAGTTCCGGGCAACACCTACCGGGTGGTACTGCAGGGCGAATACCGGGGAACGATTCTGGCCCGCGAATCCAGGGGTGATTTTTCCCTTGTGCGGGTGGAGCCTGTCGAAAGTGAAAACTTTTCGGATCCCCCCAATCCCGACGAAGTCGCCCTCATGAGGATTGTTCAGAGATCATTCGGCCAATACGCGGAGCTTTCAAAAAAAATCGGCGCGGACACCTTTTCGGCGGTAGAACAGACCGAGAATCCCGAGCGCCTGTCAAACCTTATCTGCAACTCAATCGCCGTCAAGACTGAAAAAAAAATTGAGCTTTTGGGCGCGGCCGGCACGCGGGAGCGGCTTGAGCTGATCCTTGAAACACTGGAACGGGAAAACGAAATTTTCGGCATCCAGAAAAACATCTCCGGCAAGATCAAAAGCCGGATGGAAAAAAACCGGCGTGAATTCATCCTCCACGAACAGCTTAAAGAGATAAACAAAGAGCTGGGCAAGGATAAAAACGAGGATGAATTCACCGAACTTGAAAAAACCATCGCCGGTAAAAACCCGCCTCCGGAAGTAATGGCCAAGGCCGGTAAAGAAATCGCCCGCCTCCGCAAACTCCAGTCTTTCTCCCCCGAGGCGGGTGTGCTGCGGACCTATCTGGAATGGATATCGGACCTTCCCTGGAGCGACTACAGCCCCGACTCAGTGGACCTTGACGAAGCGGAAAATATTCTCAATGAGGATCATTTTGACATGCGGAAGGCCAAAGACCGGATACTGGAATTCATCGCGGTAAGGCAGCTGCTCGCCGAAGTGCCCGCTCCTGAAGACGCGCCTGTATGCAGTCCGGTGACCGGTAACGCGGGGGAAGTGGCGGCGGACTTTCCGGCCGCGGATAACAGGCCCGAAACGGACAAGCCGGCGTCTGAGCCTGCCGCCGTGGCGTATAACACGGAATCCCTTCACCTTGAAAATCCGGCGGTGGCAGGCGCGCCCGCTATGTCCGATATGCCCTCTTCATTACCCGTCGCGCCGGCGCTGAACAGCCCGGAGCGGACCGCCATAAAAGGCCCTATTCTCTGTTTTGTCGGCCCCCCCGGCACCGGAAAGACGAGCCTCGGAAAATCGGTGGCCCGCGCCCTGGGGCGGCGCTTTGTGCGCATCTCTCTGGGCGGGGTGCGCGACGAGGCGGAAATCCGGGGGCACCGAAAAACCTACGTCGGCGCGCTGCCGGGAAGGATCATCCAGTCCATGCGGAAAGCGGGAACGGTCAACCCCGTGTTTCTGTTAGACGAAATTGACAAGCTCTCAAGCGATTTCCGGGGGGATCCGGCCAGCGCCCTGCTTGAAGTACTGGACCCGGAACAAAACTCGAACTTCACCGATCACTACATGGAAGTTCCCTACGATCTTTCCAAGGTTCTTTTTATTACCACCGCCAACTCGCTGCATACCATCCCCTACCCTCTGCTGGATCGTATGGAAATTATCGAGATACCCGGTTACGGCGAGAACGAGAAACTCACCATCGCCAAACAATTTCTGGCGCCCAGGGAGTTACGCGAAAACGGCCTTGAGCGGGCTAAGATACTTTTCGCGGACGAGACCCTGCGGGACATTATCCGCTACTGGACCATGGAGTCCGGGGTGCGGAGCCTCCAGAGGGAAATTGCCCGCTGCATCAGGCGCATTGCCCGCGGGGCGGTAAAAAAAGGATACGGCAAAACGCCGGATAAACCGGTAAGCTCTTTCAGGAAAAAGGTCCGCCCGGCGGATTTGGAAAAACTACTGGGCAGGCGAAAATACAAAAACGACGTGGTATTCAAGGAAGCCCGGATCGGCGTTACTTACGGCCTTGCATGGACGGAAACCGGCGGCACCATGCTGCCGGTGGAAACCACCCGCTTTGAGGGATCGGGCGAGCTTGTCATCACCGGCAACCTGGGGGACGTGATGAAGGAAAGCGCCCGTATCGCCCTTTCGTATTTACGCAGCGCCCAGGATCGTTACGAGTTCCTGGTGAACGATGTGGGCAAAACCGATTTTCACATCCACGTCCCCGAAGGGGCCATTCCCAAAGACGGCCCCTCCGCCGGCGTCACCCTGGCGGCTTCCCTGCTCTCCACCCTCTGCCAAAAGCCCCCCCGCCCCGGCGTAGCCATGACCGGCGAACTCACCCTCACCGGCAGGGTCCTCCCCATCGGCGGCCTCAAGGAAAAACTCCTTGCCGCCGTCCGAAACGGCATGGAACAAGTGCTCCTCCCCAAAGACAACGAGGAAGACTGGGCGGAGCTGGACAGAGACGTCAGGGACGCCATAGCCGTTGATTTTGTGGAAAGCGCACAGGAAGTGTTCAGCCGGCTCTTTGACGGATCGATTTTGAGGAAGGCGAAGGTGAAGAAGGGGAAGGCGAAGGCGAAGGCTTAGCCTTTGCCGGGTTCATTCCAGCAAGACTTTCACCACGATCTTTTCTATTTCGCCGGGTATGTCATCCGGGGCGATAGAGGGCTTGTGCGCGTCATCGGGAAAAAGTACCGCCGCCAGGGGATAGGAGAGGATCACGGTGTTAGCCCCGCGGGAATCCCCGTCAAGAAATTCGATGTCCTTTTCAGCGGAATACGCTTCACATACCCGCATACCCTCCCGTCCGCGAACCTCAAGCAGTTCCGTTCCGCTGATAACAAGCTGTATATCTGCGTAACGCCTGTGGGTTTCAAAGCGGCAATCGGAGTAAACCTTGCTCCGGTAACCGGAACGGAAGACATAGATTTCAGACCCGTCAATTTCAGTTTGTCCCTGGGGGATATTTTTCCACCCCTCGTTTTTAAGCCACCGGAAAGCCTTTTCCCAGCGGCTCTTTATCATATTATCCGAGACAAGCAAATCCGTAACAGAAGCGCAGATCATTTGTTCCGTCCCGCATCCGGCTTTTGCGCCGTCATATCCTTCAGTATTTTCAAAGTCCTTTTGCCGCCGTTGCCTATATATGCGGTATCGGCGCCGCAGGAAATAACGTTGATCCCTTTGTTATACCAATACCGTATCTGTTCCGGATCTTCGGTAACCAGTGAGATGCCCGCCGATTTTCCCGCTTTTCTGATTTTGGCTACAGCCATGTCGATAAGATTCCCCGTCGGCTTTTCATATATCTTAAACAGCTCCCCGATAGAACCGGACAAATCGCAGGGGCCGAAAATAAAACAATCAACCCAGGGATTTTTCGCCATTTCATCCAGATTGTCCACCGCCGTTTTGCTTTCTATCTGGACGCAGCGGATCATCCCAAGGCTTGTCTTGTTGATATAAACTTCCTGATCATCCAGCGCGTAATTAACCGCCCGCAGCGGGCCAAATCCCCGGTTCCCCAAGGGCGGATAGAGTGTAGACTTCATGGCCCTGTCCAGTTCTTCAGGCGTATTAATCATGGGAAAGATAATCCCCGAAGGGCCCATTTCAAGAACCCGCTTTGCCAGTACGGGATCATTCCAGGGAATCCTGACCAGGGTGTCACAGCCCGAAGCCCTGGCGGCGATAAGGTGTTGTACCAGTATATGATAATCCGTGGGGGTATGTTCCGTATCTATCCACAAAAAATCAAAACCGATGGAACCGCAAAGTTCAGAGATACAGGGATCCGCCAGAAGCACATGGGTGCCGGTTGTAAATTCAAGATTTCTCATCTTTTCTTTTGTCGCATTCATATCATACTCCTATAAAAAGCCGGCGCGGCCGGCACGTCAACCGGAAGCGCGTACGAAGCCGGTATGCGAAACATAGCGCATACCCTTTGCTCTTTTCAGTTGCCGAACACAAGATTGGGTATAAAGGTAGTAAACCAGGGAACAAAGGTTACCAGGATCAGAACAACAAGCAGGGGAATCAGGAAGGGTATGGTCGCCCTGGTAACCCGTTCAAAAGGAACTTTTGAAACGTTGGCGACCACATATAACACGACGCCCACCGGGGGAGTAATGACCCCTATCATCAAATTCATGATCATGATAAGGCAGGCCTGGGTAATGTCCAAGCCCATGTTCATCATGATGGGAATCAAAATCGGCGTCAGGATCAGAATCGCCGCGGTTCCTTCCATAAACATACCGACAAAAAGCAGGAACACGTTGATGATCAACAACAGCATTATTTTGGTATGGGCTATGGAAAGGAGGGCTTCGGACATAGCCTGGGGAACCTGGGACACCGACAGTATCCAGCCGAAAATCGAAGAGGTCATGACCAGAGCAAGGACAACCCCGGTAGTTTCACAGGTTGAAAAAATCACCTTTGGAATATCCCTGAAGGTAAATTCCCGGTATACAAAGAGCCCCAGGATGAGGGAATAAAAAGCCGCGATAACGGCGGCTTCAGTGGGGGTAAAGACGCCGGAAAAGATACCCGCAAAAAGAATAACCGGCGAGAGCAAAGCCCAAAAGGCTTCCCTAAAGGCAGTCCACAGGATCTTCAATGTCGGCCTTGAAGCCCGCGGATAGTTCCGTTTGCGCGCGTATATCGCGACCATGATCATCATAGTTACGGTCATGAGCAGTCCGGGTATGATGCCCCCCAGAAAGAGGCGGCCGATGGAGGCCTCCGCGGCCACCGCGAGGATAACCATCGGCAGGGACGGGGGAACTATCGGCCCTAACACCGAGGATGCGGCGGTAACGGCGCAGCTAAAGCCGGCGTCATATCCGGCATCCCGCATGGCCTTTATTTCGATGTTACCCAGCCCCCCCGCATCGGCCACCGCGGTTCCGCTCATGCCGGCGAACATAAGGCTGCCCACCACATTGGCGTGCCCCAGGCCGCCGGGGAGCCTCCCCACCAGTACGCTGGCAAAATCAAATATTCGCTTGGTAACGCCGGAATTGTTCATGATGTTGCCCATGATGATGAAGAAGGGCGCCGCCAGCAGGGTAAAGGAATTGGCCGCCATAGTAACCCGCTGAAGCACCGTGATGGGGGTAAAACCTCCCAGGACCACGTAGATCATTGAGCAGAGGCCAAGGTTTGCGTAAAGGGGCAGTCCGGTAAAGAGAAGTATGACAAACAGGGTAAATGCCAGGGTCATGATAAGGCTCCTTGAGGTTCGGCGGGAATTTTTTTCCAGATATTGACAAGGTCCAATACCTGATACAAAAGAATAATGAAGTTTGCTATGGGGGCACTGACATACACCAGGGCGAAATTGATGGGCAGGGTAACCGCCATGCCCCGGCCCCCGACTTCTGTCATCTTAATGCCGAACCAGACCATAAACACCGAGAAAATGATTACCAGGATGCAGTTAAAGGTTTGCATGATCTTTTGCCCCAGGGGCGGGAGCCTTGAAATAAGGGCGGTAATGCAGATGTGGCTCTTGTTTCTGGAGGCCATGGTCCAGCCTATATAGCAGATCCAGACATACATCAGCCTGATTAGTTCCTCGGACCACACTATAGGATTCCTGAATATCCAGCGCATGATGATCTGCGCCAGGGCGACAAAGAAGACGACGACAAAAAAAAGGACCGCGATCCAGTCAATAACTTTTTCTGCCCCTTGTTTTATCCGGTTAAAAATTAAGGGTGCCGGCATATTTTCTCCTTCAGGCTTGTTCTCCAGCCCGCAATATAACGAAGGTTCCCGGTTTGACAAACGGCGGACAAACCCTCAATACCGGTTTTGTCCGCCGCATGTTTTTTTTGAGATGTCCTTCCTATTTCACATTCTGGATAAATTCCCATGTCCCCTTGCCCCAGTCGGCTTCCATCCGCGAGACAAGCCAGGGCCCGGTAACCGCCCGGAAGGATTCCACATCCGGGGTTATGACGGTAACGCCCCTGGCGGCAAGGTCTTTTTTGAGCTGTTCTTCGGATCTCTTGACCTCCTCGTCATTCCAGGCAATGCCATTGTTCACCGCGGTCTGGATTATTTGCTGATCCGCAGGAGATATTTTTTTCCACACATCCTCGTTGATAAAGATCATATTGGGACAGATAATGTGATCCGTGAGGATGAGGTACTTCTGGATTTCGTAGAATTTCTGGCCGTCAAAGGTGGGCAGGGGGTTTTCCTGCCCGTCCGCCACATTGGTCTGCAGGGACATGTAGAGATCGCCGAAGGGAATGGGCGTGGGCCGGGCTCCCCAACTGTTGATCATTTCCACATAGGCTTTTACCTCCGGAACCCTGATCTTGAGGCCCTGCATGTCCCTTGCGGAACGGATCTCCGTCCTGGTCGTGGTAAGCTGGCGGGTTCCGTAATAAAAAGAACCCAGGAGGCGGACGTTCTTTTTTAAGAATTCCTCATTGAGTTTATCGCCGAAAGGGCCGTTCAGGGCCTTGTTCATGTGGGGGATGTCCCGGTAGATATAGGGTGCTTCCGCTATACTTGCCATGGGTATCCAGCTCGCGAACTGGGCCGGGCCTTCCGATATCATTTCCATGATGCCGGCCTGAACCCCTTCCACCAAATCCCGTGAACCGCCCAGGGCGCTGTTGGGATAGCCCTGAATTTCCACCCGGCCTTCGGTTTTCGAGTTGACCTCCTGGATGATCCTGCGCATCATCTGAGTCGTAATCGTGGTCTCCGCGTGGACGGAACCCCAGCGCAGCACTGTCTTTTGCTGTTCAGCGGCGCCTTTAGCGAATACCGCCGGCGCCAGGAACAGCGCCGCCAATAAAAGAAGACTTGCTTTTTTCATATACTTCTCTCCTCTTCAATGAAAATATGCAGATAATGACGATCATTACCTGTATGACAGTATACCAAGTATATTACTATTTAAACGAATATGTCAACAAAAATCTTTCATTTTTCTAAAATTTTTCTTGACAGCCGACAATATATGTGGTAGAAATAAGCTATATGACAGGTATATAGCCTGTTTGAAAAGAGAGCTGGAGGATTGTGGATAAGATCAACTATACCGTAAATAAAATAAATCTCTATGAGCAGATAGCCGATACCCTTGAACAGGCTATTATACGGCAGGATACGAGGATCGAAAAATTACCTTCTGAACAGGAGCTTTCAAAACGTTTTAAGGTAAGCAGAACAGTTGTCAGAGAAGCCCTGAAGATCTTAAAGGAACGAGGGCTTGTTCAGCTCCGGAACGGTGAAGGTTCGTATATATCAAAACCCAATGCCGACACTGTATCCAGCGCGGTAAGCCGGATAATTCAGATGGATAATATCAGCAATGACCATCTTCATAATATGAGGCTTATTCTGGAAACCGCCAGTGCCCGGCTTTCGGCGCTCCATGCACGGCCTAAAGATGTAAAACGTCTGGAACATATCCTTGAGCAAATGCGGGAAATACCGCTTCCGACGGACAAACGGATCGTCCTTGACTCGGAATTCCATAGAACCATTGCCTATTCAGGTGGTAATGAGCTTCTGGGAATGTTTGTTGAGGTAATGACCTTGCTGTTAAAGGACTATATGATAAAAGGTTTTCCCAATCCTTTATCCATAAAAAATACCATTATGGAACATAATGAAGTATTGGAGGCAATCCGAAACCGGGACCCGGACGGCGCGGAGGAAGCTATCCGCGGACACCTCTCCGCCGCGCGAAAAAATGTCGCCCGGTATGAACAAAAAAAAAGGAAATCCGCATCCGGGGGAAAAATGGCGGCATCGGCGGATACGAGCCGATAGGGAACGGTACAGGGAAAAAAGGCCCTGACATTTATTGAGTAATCTTAAATGAAGAGAGCCTAATTTTTTTACTTATGGAGGAAAGTAGTATGAAAAGGTTGTTTTTTGCAACAGCTCTGTTCACGGCCGCGGGTTTGCTTTTTGCCGGCGGTTCTTCGGACTCCAAGGCGGCGGCCAAGCCCGTTGAATTGGTGTATTCTATGACCGCGGTTCCCACCGACGCTCATGCGGGCGCCATGATGGTGTTCAAGGAAACCGTGGAGCGGGTTTCCAACGGCCAGATCAAGGTGCTTACCTATGACTCGGCTTCCCTCTTCAAGCAGGAACAGGAAGTTTCCGCGGTAAAATCCGGCCAGGCCGATATTTCCGCCGTGGCGGCTCCCTGGCTCACCGACGGGTCCCCCTGGATTTCCATGTTCACCGCGGGATACATTTTCCAAAGCTATGATCACATGACCAAAGTGCTGAACGGCCCCATCGGCCAACAGGTGTTTGACAGGGTCGCCAAAGAACAGGGACTGAGGCCCCTGGGCGCGGAATACCTGGGAACCCGCCAGATCAATCTGGTGGACGACAAGCCGATTCGGACGCCGGCGGATCTCAGGGGGATCAATCTGCGGATGCCCAATTCCGACGCATGGATATTCCTGGGCAAAGCCCTTGGCGCCAACCCCACTCCCATTTCCTTCTCTGAACTGTATATGGCCCTGCAAACCAAAACCATTGACGGTCAGGACAATCCGCTCCCCACAAACAAGAACGCCAAATTCTACGAGGTAACGAAATCCATCACTATTACCAACCACGTGGTGGACAGCGTTTGGCCGGCAATCAACGAGGCAAAATGGCAGTCGCTTACTCAGCAGCAAAAGGATTGGGTAATGGAAGGCATCAGGGCCGGTATTAAATACTGCGACGAGACCAACCTGAAAGCCGAAGCGGAACTTGTGCAGTTCTTCAAGGATGAGGGCCTCAAAGTCTATGACGCGGATCTGAAAGCCTTCTCAAGTCATGTGCTTGATCTGTATCTCAAGTCCGATTACGCCAAAACCTGGGACCTGGATCTTTTCAAAAAAGTAC
Source organism: Treponema sp. (assembly GCA_031279635.1). GTDB lineage: Bacteria > Spirochaetota > Spirochaetia > Treponematales > Breznakiellaceae > WQXQ01. The sequence continues at coordinate 14,971 of JAITIC010000219.1, forward strand.
AGGACATGGCGAATTAAGGCGGCTCCTGCCGTGCGGGTTCATTGTTCCGGAACGTGTTTTTAGGCATTGTTCCGGAACTTTATTATTATAAGGGGGAACCATGAAAAAAGTTTTGCTGTTTTTGCGTGATATAATCGAACTCTACCTGCCGGTTGTTTCGTTCACCGTCATGTTTCTGACCTTTATTCTACAGGTCTTCTTTAGATATGTGATCCGTCATCCCCTGACATGGTCTATGGAAATTATCGTCATCGGATTTGTGTGGACCGTGATCTTCGGCGCCTGTTATACCATGCGGCGGAAATCCCATGTAAAATTCACCATGATCTATGACCGCCTGGCGCCCAAGCCGGCGGCGCTTGTCCGTATGCTGGGAAATATTATTATCGCCGGAACCTTCATCAGCCTGGTCTGGGCTTCCTGGAAATATTCCCTTTTTCTGGGTTTTCAAAAAACAGCGGTTTTTAGAATTTCCTATACCGTAATTTTTATTCCTTTCGCCTACTTTCTTGTTTCCATCACGGGTTATAGCATCAGTGAAATTATTGAGGACATTAAAGTCCTTAAGGGTATGATCCCCGACAGCGGGGATCGCCGGATGGCAGAGGGGGCAAAATGAATTTGGCCTTAATAGCGTGTATCGCTGTTTTTATACTGATTTTTATACTGCGTATGCCTATCGCTCTGGGAATGATCTCCGCCGCGGCGGCCTATTTTCTGATCAAGGGCGGCGATCTCAGTCTGGTTTCCAATCAGATAATGAATACTTATTATACCAATTATGTAATTATCGCAGTACCTCTTTTTATCTTTACCGCCAACGTTATGAACACCGGAAAGGTAACTGACATGATCTACAGTTTTGCCCATGCCTTCTGTGGCCGTATGCGCGGCGCCTTGGGTCATGTCAATGTATTAGGCTCTTTGATTTTTGCCGGCATGACCGGTTCAGCCATTGCCGATGCCGCGGGGCTTGGTAAAATTGAAATTGAGGCCATGACCGATGCGGGGTACGAACCGGCGTTCGCCTGTTCCCTTACCGCATCTTCAGCAACCTTGGGGCCTACTTTCCCTCCCAGTATTCCCTTGGTGATCTACGCCATGCTTTCAGGAACTTCCGTAGGCGCGCTCTTCCTGGGCGGTATGGTCCCCGCTATAATTCTTGCCATTATACTGATGTGCTATGTGGGATTTATTGCCAAAAAGCGGAATTATCCCCGGGGGGAAAAGATCCGCCTCAAGTCTTTTCTTATTACCACTCTCAAATCACTGCCGGCGCTTCTGACTCCCGTTATTCTTCTCTTGGGGATTTACACCGGGGTAATGACCCCCACCGAAGCGGGGGCTGTCGCCGGTTTCTATGCCATCCTTATTTCCGTATTTGCTTACAGGGCATTAGGGCTTAAAAGTCTTTGGAAGATAATTGTGGATTCAGTCAGGGATATCGGGGCCACCAGTATTATGATAGGCGCCGCGTCGATTATCTCTTATATCGTTGCCAGAGAACAGATTACTTCCAGCCTGGGAACATGGCTCATAGGCATATCAGAGAATAAATATTCCTTCCTCTTCCTCACCAATCTGTTTATCCTCATTTTGGGGATGTTTATTGATACCAGTACCATTCAGCTTGTTTTCGTACCCATCCTGATTCCCGTGGCCAAAACCATGGGTATCGATCTAATTCACTTTGGGGTAATGGTAACCTTTAATATGATGGTAGGGCTTTGTACCCCGCCTTTCGGGATGCTGCTCTTTATCACCTCCGGCATTTCGGGAACACCCTTAAAGGATATAATTCGGGAAATTTCACCGCAGATTATCGTCATGATCCTTGTGCTTTTTATTATCACCTGTTTCCCCGATACGGTACTCTTTCTGCCAAAAGCTATCGGCTTGTTATAAAAGCCGCTATATTAAGGAGCGCTCAAGATGCACAAACAATTTTACGGATGCTGGCCCACCATGATCACGCCTTTTACGGACGACAACAGGATCGATTTTAAAGCCGTAAGGGCGCTTACGGAATGGTATATCACAAAAGGCTGTGACGGCATTTTCGTGGTCTGCCAGTCAAGTGAGATGTTTTTCCTTTCGGAAGAAGAGAAGCTTGACATTGCCAGGTCGGTAAAAGACGCGGCAGACGGCAGGGTAAAGATCATCGCTTCCGGGCATACCTCGGACGACAAGGCAAAGCAGATCGAAGAGCTGGGCCGCATGGCCGGGATCGGCGTTGATGCGGTGGTTCTTGTAAGCAACCGGCTTGCCAAACAGGACGAGGGGGAAGATGTTCTGCGGCATAATTATCACGATATTCAGCGGCAGCTTTCAGGCGTGGCCTTCGGTATGTACGAGTGCCCCTATCCCTACCTCAGACTGGTTTCTCCGGATTTTCTGAAAGACTGCGCGGAAAAGAAAAATTTGTTGTTCCTCAAAGATGTAAGCTGTGCCCTTGATATACAGAAGGAACGGATTGCCGCGGCCGGAAATACGGAACTTGCCCTTTTTAACGCCAATACCGCTACCCTGCTGGATTCCCTTATCGCGGGTTATGACGGGTATAACGGCGTCATGGCGAATTTTCATATTGATATTTACAAATGGCTGTACGTCCATTTCAGGGAGCAGCCGGAACTTGCGCGGGAAGTCAGCGACTTCCTTACAGTGGCGGCGGTGAGCGAGGCCAGGGCCTATCCGGTAAACGCCAAATACCATTGCAGCCTCACGGGAATTCCCATGGGCATACTGACCCGGAGTAAAGACAAAAACATTCTGAACGAGAACGCCCGTCTTGAAATAGAAAGCCTTATCCGTATGGAAAATAAACTGCGGCAAAAACTCGGATTGTAAAAAGCCTCATTGCCCGGCCATTTCCTCAATGATCTGCAATGTCCGCTTCGCGCAACGATCCCAGGAAAAAGCCTGGGAGCGCTTAAGACCGAGGAGGCGGCATTTGTTGTAGACATCGCGGTTAGTGGCAAGGGTGACCATGCGGTCCGCCATGTCTTCGGAAGAGTGGGGGTCAAAATACAGGGCCGCGTGTTCCGCGGTTTCCGGAAGGGATGCGGCCCTGGCGCAGGCCACCGGCACACCCGAAGCCATCGCTTCCACAACGCCCATGCCGAAGCCTTCGTACATTGAAGGAAGGATTACAAACTCCGCGCCGGCGTAGAGTTCCGGCAGGCTCTTGAAGGGAAAGTGGCCGGTGAAAAAAATATCGCCCCGCCATGCGGAGGCTGCGGCTGCGGCCTTTACCCTGTCGGCGTTGTTGCTGTCGCCCCCGGCCAGCACCAGCCGGTGGGGGTACTTCGTCCGTTCCTTGAAAAGGCCGAACGCCTCAATGAGCCGGACATGGTTTTTGACCGGATGATCAATGCGGGAAACGCAGAGCACATAGGGCCGCTGGAAACTGAAGGGCTGGATCAGGACTACGCTTTCCTCGTTTTGAGGACGGGGATAAAAGGCCGAATGATCGACGCCATTGGGCACCACTTCTATATGGGATTCATTGACCTTGGCCCGCTCCACCAGTTCCCCCTTGACCCACTCGCTGACCGCGATGATCCGGTCCATGTGGCGGAGCGAATTGGGGAAAACCACCCGCAGCACCGCCCCCAGATGCTCCCTCGTCCGCCTGGTCCCCCAGTATACGGTCATGTCATGCACAACCCCGATGGTGGGACACGGGGACTTGTAAGGGGGGCGCTTGTGGGCCGCCGGGAAAAAACAGGCGTCATAAGACCGCACCCTGGCGAATTTCGGGTATTTATGGAGGTGCCAGAGCGCGTTGGCGGTTCTGCCGTTCACAAAACACTGGGGGATAAATTCGAGGCCCGGCGCGTTTTCGCTGTAGGCGAAACGGTCAAACTCCCATCCAAAAAGCTCAAACAGCGCGCCCGACGGAGGAATCCGCTTTAGAAACTGGGCTAAATAAGTCCCTACTCCTGACATGCCACTGTCGCAGGCAAAGGTATCTATCCCTACCTTCATTAGGACCTCCAAACCCGGCTATCTTATAGCACAAAGCGTATAAAAAGGGAATACATGAATTCCGAATTCAAGCACAGACCATCGCGGACAGAACGGACAAAACCGATATATTGAAGAAACACAGCCGCGGCAGCCGTTTCCGTTTCGAATTTTTACAGGCGCGTGACAGGCGCCTCAAGGGTAAACAAACCCAGGCGGTAATGCGGCATAGAGTACTGCCGTGCGACCCCGCATTTGACCTCTGCCGTCCGTCAACGACGGCCACCTTTTTGTTTTCCAGCCATACCGGTTTTTCCATGATAAGCCCGGCTTTCCGGCAGATATGCCTGCACAGCCACTGCTGTTGGCGCACAGGGCACACAGGGCGCCTTTGCGTGCGCCTTCATGCTTCTTTTGTCCGTGTCTGTCCGCTTGGTCTGTGGTTGTTTTGAAATCGGAATTGCTGAAGGGAATAGGCGCGCGCGGAGCCTTGACAAAGTCCGCTGTTTTGAGCATATTATAAAAAACTTATGTATATGGTGGATGTAGCTCAGTGGTAGAGTTCCAGATTGTGGATCTGGCCGTCGCGGGTTCAAACCCCGTCATCCACCCGCAGGCTATCTGGCGTTCGTAGCTCATCTGGATAGAGTAACGGACTTCGAATCCGTAGGTAGCAGGTTCGAGTCCTGCCGGACGCAAACTTTTATCTTTGTGTATGAAGTAGGTTTGGGCAATTTCCCGTGCTTCATTCGAAAGTCTGGTTTAACACCCACGTCTGCTATATATAATTTCATACTGTACGCTCTATTCCTTTTCTCTCTCAATCTGTGCTATATCTCTCTTATGACCTCTTGTTATGCAACGCTTTGGAAAATGAAGATTTTTAAGCGCGACCCGGACGGTCACGGACAAAGAAAAGGAGCCTGTTTGCAATATTCTTTTTTTTGGTGTGGTCAGTGTAATCCGTGGTTTGATTCCATCAGGATCTTCCCGTGAAAGTGATCCGCGCCGGGGTACTGGGTTTCTGTATGGGGGTAAGGCGGGCGGTGGAGCTTGCCTGTGCGGAAGCGGAAAAGAGCGGCAGGGTCTTTACCCTTGGGCCGCTGGTCCACAATCCCCGTGTGCTGGAAACGCTGAAAAGCCGGGGGGTGGAAATTATTGATGAAAACCGTCTTCCCCGGAATATAAACGGCGAATCCTTCATTATCCGCGCCCACGGGATCAGCCCCCAGGCGGAAGCCGAACTGCGGGGGAGAGGAGGGCGGATCATTGACGCCACCTGCCCCAAAGTCAAGGCCTGCCAGCTTAAAGCCAAGGCCCTTGCCGCGGCCGGGTACCGGCTTTTTTTAGCCGGGGAGGCCGGTCATGCCGAAATCATCGGCGTCAGAGGTTACGCCGCATCGGGCGGTGGGGCGCGGACCTTTTGCGTTGTGGTAGGCAATGCCGCCGAAGCGGAAAAAGCCGCCGCCGGGCTGAGCACTGCGGGGCCGTTTCCCGCTGAAACCGGGGCTAAACCTGCGCTTATCGGACAAACCACCATCTCGGAAGAAGAATACCGGGCGATAGGGGAGGGGATCAAAAAATATTTCTCCGGGCTGGAAATTATCGAGACAATCTGCGCCGCTACCCGTGAACGCCAGGACGCTTTACGGGAACTCCTTGACAAAGTTGACGCCGTCATCATCGCCGGCGGAAAAGAATCCGCCAACACCCGCCGCCTGCTTACCATCGCCCAAGAGCACGGCAAGCCCTGCGCCCTCTCCGAATCCGCCGCCGATATTCCCCCCGGCTTCGCCGCCTTTCAGACAGTAGGCATCTGCGCCGGCGCTTCCACCCCCGACACGGTCATTGACGAAATTGAACGGGCGCTAACCGCCGGTCCCTTCGGTCCCTGATCTGCCGCCGCAGGCGGACTGCCCTCCACAGGCAGGCTTGGCATAACGGCTATGGCAGCAGGATGATTAGGCCAAAACTCAGGATAATTCCAAAGAAAAATAAGCACGGAAATACACGGAATTTCGCTTGCAAATCCACATGTTTGTCCGTTCTGTCCGCACCGTCCGCGCTTGGTTTTTTATTCGAAAGTCCGGTTTAATACCCCAAGGCAAGCTGCGTTTGCCAAGCTTGCTCCGCGGCGGCTCGTTTCTGTAATCACTCATATCAGTGTGTTTAGTCCAATCAACCCGGTGGTTTTTTCTTCTTTCGAAACGAAAATTCTTTCAAATTGGCATTTTTTGATTTTTGGGTGTATTCCGTTCACGCGGCCCGGACTAGAGTAACTAAAGTAAAAAAAAAATGGTCAGTTTGACCACGCGGAGAAAACTTGAAGGAGGTAACGACAAATCTACCGCCGCCGGCGTAGCCAGAGAGGTATCGGCTATGCCGGCGGTTCCCCTTTCTGTGGACAAGACTCAAGAAAAAGAACCCGCCCCATCTGGTCGTTTCCCCAATCGCATGTTCATGCTCACAAAACCGGGCGCCGTCGTGTTCGTTTTTCGAAAGTCTGGTTTAATACCCCGCAGAGGCTCATCTGGATCGGGTCTGGTCCTCTTGACAATACTGCTCTCCTGTAGGGGCTTCTTTTACAGCCCTTGACGACACGGACTTTTGACCCGAACCCCCTGCTTTTGTCCATGTTTTCCCTATGGTCAGTTAAAAATGCGCGGTTGAGAGCAATTTTTGAATTGAAAATGATCCAATGAGATCGATTTGAATTTCCTCCCAAATTGACAACACAAGAGTGACTGACACTATTGTGATAATCCAGCAGCCTTAAAATACTAAAAATCCAGCCCAAATATAAAATAGTCCCACTGTAAGGGCGGACAAATAAGGCCGGATATGCATAGCAGACGGGAAATCATCAAAGCCTGTTTTGAGGAGTATCAACGGGCGTCGAAAAAAGGGCGCGGGGAATTGCTTGACCGGTTTTAACCGGAGGCTGAACGAGGCGGCGGGGCAGCGCTTGGAAACAAACGGGGAAAAAGTATGGTGAAAAAATCTCCTGTCAGGAGGATGGTCGGGCCACGCGGATTTCGGCCAGGTTTTTGTTATTGACAGACGGCCCGTTTCGACTAGATTAATTATTAGGCATCACGGGACATTGACTATTTTTTCATTTCTTATCATCCTAACTGTATGTACCGTTGTCCTCCATGTATAAATCTTGCCATACCCGGCGAGTACCGCAAAACTGCGGAAAGCCTGTTTCCCCTGGGCGGTTTCGCGCCGGGACAGGGGCCCGACTTAAAAGCCGCCGCGGATTTTGCCAAAGCCCTTGGGATTAGCGCCGACTATCAGCGGCTGTTGGCCCTTAACAAAACCGACCGGGAGATGACCGCCTTTTTGCGCCATTTTCAGAATAATCTTGATTTGCTGATACAAAAGACCTGGGTTGAGAAGGTGGACGAGGCCCGCAAGGAACAACTGCAGGACGAAATACCGGGCTTTATGGCCGACATAGAGCAGGGCAATTTCCGGCAGGCCCTTGAAGAATTCGGCGCGATTCTGGGCGAACTCGCCTATTTGCTTTTCGGCGCGCAAAGCGCCAAAGATGATTTTACCGAATACACGTTCCGCATCGACACCCAGATGGGGCTGTTCTGGTGGTACGGAGGCCGTCTCAATTCCCTGAAGGACTTAAGCCATACCGGCCCTCGCGACGCCGAATCCCTGTGGGCAGTTTTGCTTATCGGGATTTGTTACCTCACCAACTTTTAAGGCGCCAATCCGTAGTGAGTTTTTCAATAAGGCAGAAGGGCGAACAGCACAATTTTTGGGATAGGATTCTTGCTTATCCTTTTTCGCTTGTTCCCTACAAAAGGAGTTGCCGGTGCGGATAGCCCTGGTACACTACCATCTCAGGCAGGGCGGGGTTACGTCGGTGCTGCTGAACCAGGCGCGCGCGCTGGTGAAAGCCGGGGTGGAGCCGCTGATTATCGCGGGTGAAACTCCGGCAGCGGACACCGGTTTTCCGTTTGCCCTTGTGCCTGAGTTGGCCTATAACCGGCCGGGGACGGAGCTTCAGGCGGAGGAAGTGAGGGCGGGGGCAGTACTGCTCGCGGAAGGGATTCTGCGGGCCATGGAAGCGCGTTGGGGGGCGGCCGCCGATATCGTCCACATGCATAATCCGCTGATACAGAAAAATTCCCTGCTTATCCCCGCGCTCAAACTGTTGGCCGGCCGGGGACTGCGGCTGTTCCTGCAAAACCACGATTTGGCCGAGGATTTCAGGCCCGATGTGTATACGGGGGATGTGGAATACCCGGAAAATTGCCATTACGGGGTGATCAACAGCCGGGATTATGAGTGTCTGCGGCGGGCCGGGCTTGAGGCCGCGGGGCTGCACCTGATTCCCAACGAGGTGTCTTCCCTGCGGGCGGCTCCCGGCCTTGAACGGACGCGCTACCTCTATCCGGTACGGGCCATCAGGCGGAAGAACATCGGCGAAGCGCTGTTGCTTTCCCTTTTTATCCCCAAAGGGACAAGCGTGGCGTTTACCCTGCCGCCTTCGGAAAAAGACGCCGCATCGTACCGGCGCTGGGTTGCGGTTGCCTCGGAGCTGGGCCTGCCCGTGGAATTCGAGCTGGGCCTGCAGCACAGCCTTTCCGGCCTTTTGGGCGGCGCGGTAAGCGCCCTGAGTACCTCGGTGAAAGAGGGCTTTGGTTTTTCCTTTCTGGAGCCCTGGACCGCCGGGCGGCCTCTGTTCGGCAGGCGCATCGAGTATGTGTGCGCCGATTTTGAGCGGGCCGGGGTCCGCTTTGACGGTCTGTATTCATCGCTGGAAGCTCCGCTGGAGTACCTTTGCGGCGCGGGGGCCGATCCGGCCCGCGTTCTTAATCAAAAAATGGAAAACGCCCTGCGGCGGATTTATCAATCGTTCGGCCTCGAAGCGCCCGGGGAGGCCATGCGGACTTTGGCCGAAGACATCTCGCGCCGGGAAACCATCGACTTTGGCCGGCTTGACGAGGAATTGCAGGAAGCGTTTATCCGCGTCTGCTGCGCCGAAGCCCGCGTGCGGCGGCGGGTCGCCGGCCTCAATCCCCTGCTGGAAACACTGGGGGACCGGCAGGATGATACGGAACTTATTGAGGCCAACCGCCGGGTAATCGCCGAACAGTACGGCGGGGAGCGGATTACGGGGGTATTGCTGAACATCTATCAGTCGGTTATGGAGCGTCAGATGGTCCAGCGTATTTCAAAACCGGCGCTCCTTGAGTTGTATCTGGATCCCCTGCGTCTGTCGCTGGTAGGCATCAGCGATGGATGAAGAAATGGATGAAGCGGAACGCCGCCGCCTTGCCGCGTTAATCAGGGAATCTGCCGTCCCGCTTGAGCCTGAGGTCCCGCCCCTGCCGCCGGATTGGGAGGCCCTGCTCGTGGCCGGGCCGCCGCAGGCCGCCGAAAGCCGGGCCGTGCTTTTCGACGTGTATGGGACGCTGTTCTGCTCCGCTGCCGGGGACATTGGCCTGGCCGGGGATGGGGGCGATCCTGGCGGGAAGGCGGATTCCCCGCTTGAGGCGTTGGCCCGGAGATGCGATCCCCGTCTTACCGGAAACGACCTTCGTTCTTTTTTCCGGCGAAAAGTTTCTGAAATCCACCGTTCCTTTTCCGCCGAAACCGCCTGGCCTGAAGTGCGGGTCGAGGCAATCTGGGCGGACTTTCTGCGCGGGCGCGGCCTGGACGCCGGCGGCGAGGCAAGCCGCGAACTTGCCCTTCGCTACGAGTTGGCGGTGAATCCCGTCTGGCCCATGCCCGGTGCGGCGGAAACCATTGCCGCCCTGCGGGATTCCGGGCGCGTTTTGGGCCTTATCTCCAACGCCCAGTTTTTCACCCCTCTTCTGTTTGAGGCTTTTTTCGACGCGCCGCCTGAAAAACTCGGCTTTGATCCGGAATTGATTATCTGGTCTTTTGTGATGGGCGAGGCCAAACCCTCCCCCCGGCTCTTTGACGCGGCGGCCCGGCGTCTTGCCTCACGCGGCATCGCCGCCGCCGAAAGTTCCTTCCTGGGTAACGACATGTTCTCGGACATGTACGGCGCAGCCCGGGCCGGCTTTCAGTGCGTCCTCTTCGCCGGTGACGGCCGTTCCCTGCGGCTTCGGCAGGACAACCCCCTGGCGCGGGCCCTGCGGCCTTCCCGTATCATCCGCAGCCTGGGGGATATGGCAGGCGGTTAATAATTCCTCCCGCAAGCCGATAATTAAACCGTATGTTCTCAAAAGAAATGCTTGCCCTGCTGTTACAGGTAATCACGTCCTGGCAGGTTATCGCCGTAACCGTTGTCGTACTCGTCTATATGTCCCTTGTCTCCTACGTTGCCCGTATCCATCACCGGCCCCGGTCAATATCAAAGAACAAACCCAAAAAGGAAAAAGCTGCCGTTGCCGGCCCGGAAGAAGTAACCGGGTCCGGCTCCGATACCAACGAGGAACTGGGACTGGAAGAAACGTAAGCCGGCAAAGAATTATTTCCCCCATTTTCACTAAAGCAAAACCGCAAGTTCGCCCCATATATACATTGGAGGCAAAAATGAACGGCATCGAATTACAGGAACCGGCCCCCGAAAAAGCGGACCCCTTAAGCGGGGCGGTAAGCCGCCTGTTCGGCCTTTGTTACCTGTTTCCCTATCAGCGGCTGGTAGTGGCGAATATTCTTGAAGCGGCACAGGCTGCGGGGATTCCGCTTCATTGGCCGGACGGGGAGGGCAGGGCCGCTTCGGAAGAAACGGCGGGAGAAAGCGCGGCGGCGGATGCGGAAGCCCTCTCCGACCGGGAATGTCTGGGGCGGCAGATTGTGATTCTGCCTACCGGGGCGGGAAAATCCCTCTGTTTTCAACTGCCCGCCATGCTTATGGACGGGCCGACCCTGGTGATCTACCCCATCCTGTCTTTAATGACCGACCAGGAACGCCGCCTGCGGGAACGGGGATTTTCGCCGGTGATACTCCGGGGGGGACAGACCAAAGAGGAGCGGGACGCAATCTGGGAAAAACTGCGGCAGGGACAAAGCAAATTCATCATCGCCAATCCGGAGGTGCTGCTTACCCCCCAGGTGATGAGCCGGTTTGAGCATATACAAATTATCCATACGGTGATAGACGAGGCCCACTGCGTCAGCGAATGGGGGGAAAGTTTCAGGCCGAGTTATCTTGAAATCGGCACTATTATAAAAGCTGTTAAATCCCCCCTGGTGACCGCGTTCACCGCTACCGCCGGCGCGCCCGTGCTGGAAAAAATCAGAAAATATATTTTTGGCGATACCGGGGCTGGTGAGATCATCGGCAATCCTGACCGGCCCAATATTACTTACACGGCGAAGGGCTGCATAGTCCGGGACATGGCGGTCAGAGATTTGCTCCTAACAAACGAACGTCCCGCGATTGTGTTCTGCTCTTCCAGGCCGGGTACGGAGAAGCTTGCCAGATACCTCGGAAACGAACTGCGGGAAATGGGAAAAGCCTGGTACAACGGAATAAAATTCTACCACGCCGGTTTAAGCAGGGAAGAAAAAACCGATGTGGAAAAATGGTTTTTGCATAACGGTGAGGCGGTATTAGTCGCAACCTGCGCTTTCGGGATGGGGGTAGACAAGGCGGATATACGCACCGTTATACACCGGGATTGCCCGCCTTCGGTGGAAGCGTATTTGCAGGAAGCGGGCCGGGCCGGGCGGGACGGCGGCCAGTCAAAGGCCGTACTCCTTTGGGGGCCTGATGACGAGGCAAGCCTCAGGCGGGCTAAAACCGGGGCGGATCGGAGGCGTATTACGGGTTTGCTGGATTACGCCGGGGACACCGGCGGATGCCGGAGAAAGACGCTCCTTAAAATGCTTGATTACGAGGGTGAAAACGAAAGCCCCGAATCGCTGTGCTGTGATGTCTGTGAAAATCAGGCAAGTTCCCATCTGCGGGAAGAACCCGCCCTGATGGAATTTTTCAGGAAAAACAAAAGATGTTACACGATAAACGAGGCCGCCGGCATTTTAGCCCGGGCGGAAAAGACCCGCTGGTCTCAGGAACAAGCCGGTCAGTCTATCCGCCATCTCCTGAAAACCGGAAAGCTGAAAATATCGCGTAACATTCTCTGGAAGAATAAAATTACAGGTTAATTTTTTGCGCCCCTATTTCAAATTGCCCAGCCGTATACAGGCTTCCTCCACGTCGGCGCGGTGGCCGAAGGCGGAAAAGCGGATAAAATTCTGTCCGGTGGGACCGAAGCCCGCGCCGGGAGTGCATACTACCTGGCATTTTTCAAGTATCTCCGAAAAGACATCCCAACTATCCCTGCCGGGGAAATGCGCCCAGATATACGGGGAATTGTCGCCCCCCACGCAGCTTATCTCAAGATGCTCCAGGGCGTCCCTGATGAGTTTCGCGTTACCAAGATAGAAGTCGGTAAGGGCGCGTGTTTCTTTGAGGCCCTCATTGTCAAGGGCGGCCAGCCCTCCCGCTTGGGCGATGTTGGACGCGCCGTTGAAAATCGTGGTACATATCCTGTTCCAGTCGGTGTTGACACTTTCCCCCGACGTGTAGGTGATGTCTTTGGGAACCACGGACCAGCCGAGGCGCACGCCGGTAAAGCCCGCCGACTTGGAAAACGAGTTCACCTCAATGGCACATGACTTCGCCCCTTCGATTTCATAAATACTCCTGGGGAGAGCGGGGTCTCGGATATATTCGCAGTAAGCGGCGTCAAAGATGATTATTGAACCTTTGCCGCGGACGGCCTCTACGAGGGCTGCAAGCTGTTTCCGGTCCGACACCACGCCCGTAGGGTTATTGGGGGAACAGAAGTAGACAAGGCCGTTGGGGGGAATCATGTCAAGGTCGGGGAAGTAGTTGTTTTCCTCAACGCAGGGAAGATAGGTGAGGCCCCGGTAGACCGCGCCGCCCTGCATTGCCCCGCCCGCGGCCCCTATCAGCACCGAGCCGTCCACATAGACCGGGTACGAGGGGTCCTGCACTGCCGCCTGAGTCCCCGCGCCGAAAAGAAGCTGCAGCCGGCCAATATCGCACTTGGCCCCGTCGGAGATAAACACCTCGTCGGCGGCAACCATGCCTTTGTACAGTACCGCGGCGATTTTTTCCCGCAACGCGGTCAGGCCCTGCTCGTCGCCGTAGCCCGTATAGGTTTCCGAAGCGGCCAGCGCCGCGGCCCCCGCGGACAGTCCGCCGCCCGTATGGGGGAAAACCGGCTCGGTGGTGTTCCCAACGCCCAAACTGATAATCTTCACCCCCGGATGGGCCGCCGCGTATTCCCGCCGCCGCCTGGCGATTTCGGGAAAGAGATAAGCTGTCTTTATATTCGCGATGCAGGGATTACGCTGTACCATAACCACTCCTTTCTATATAGTGTCTGTCCACAAAGTCGGTTGCTTTGCGGACAGACCTTGCATTTTCTCGCCTAACGGCTGCGAAAATGCGTTTTTTAAGGAAGTCTGTCCATAATGTGTCTACATTATGGACAGACTCTATATAGTAATTGTAACTATTAAAAAGGAGAAAGTCTCCCATTGTCAACAAGATTCTCTAAATAGTGTCTGTCCACAAAGTCGGTTACTTTGCGGACAGACCTTGCATTTGCTCCCGTTTTGTACCAAAACGGTGCGCAAAATGCCTGTTTTAAGGTAGTCTGTCCATAATGTG
>JAITIC010000224.1 GCA_031279635.1 Treponema sp.
GCCGCGGCTCAGATAAAGCACCGCTTACAGGAAATTGGTATTAAACCAGACGGTATTATAAACTTCCTATCGAACGAGCCTCCGATCGAACTAATGCAACGCTTAAGATACCGCGGGGCTTGCCCCGCGGAGGCTCATTCTGGAAGAATTCAAACAAGCTCCGGAGCTATGTAAGCAAATGCCTCCCCCAGCATCCCGGTACGGCAAGCCGCCCCTTTCCTCCCTGCATACCCACACCCTGTTCTGCGACGGCAGGGACGATGTGGAAACCATGTGCCTCGCCGCCTTTGACAAGGGTCTTTGCGCCATCGGGTTCAGCGCCCACGGGCCGCTGTTCAAAAAAACCGGCATTAAGACGGGCTGGCATATCAGCGATGAACGGCTGGACGCCTATATCGGCGAGGTACACTCCGCCCGCCTCCGCTGGGAGGGAAAGTTGGCGGTGTACCTGGGCCTTGAGGTTGATTACATCAAGGGCCTGCGGTCCCCTCGTGACCTGGATATTCAGGCGCTGCCTCTGGACTACATCATCGGCTCAGTTCACTACATCACGCCGGCTAACGGCGCGGAGCTTTTTACCGTGGACGGCCCGGCCGAAGAGCTGGAGCGGGGCGTAAGGGAGGGCTTTGGCGGGGACGGGGAAGCGATGATGCACGCCTATTGGGACGCAGCCGCTGAGATGATAGCCCTGGGGGGCTTCGATATTCTGGGCCATATCGACCTCGTTAAAAAGAACAACCAGGACGGCCGCTGGTTCGCTATTGAAAGCGAAGCCTGCCGCGGGCGCGCCGCCGAAACCGCCCGCCTGGCCGCCGCAGCCGGCCTTACGGTGGAGCTTAACACCGGGGGCCTCAACCGGCGCATTACCCGCGATACCTACCCCTCGCCGTCCTTTTTGCGCCTATTCAGGGAACGGCGAGTACCCGCGCTCATTACCGCCGACGCCCACCGCGCCGAAGACCTGGACGGCCACTACGATGTTGCCCTGCAAACCCTCTGTGAGGCCGGCTACACGGAACACCCGCTTTTCAGGGGTAAAAAAAACGGCAAGGCGCTCTGGGAGTTTATTCGTATCGAAGGGCCGTAAAGGGGAAGAAAAAAGGAAAGAGGGATAACCGCTAAACAACGCGCCCCGCCTTGATGACGGGGACGCGGATGGTGACAATCATCTTTTTTCCTTTCCTTTGCACCCCTTCGCGGTTAAATTCTTCCTCTTCCCTAATCAGCCCTTAATCCTGCAATACCGCTGCACGCAGGGCTTAAATGATTCCCGGATCAGCGCCCGCGAAAAGTGTTCCATGCCGCCGGGCAGATCAATACTTACGCGGGAGATATTCCCGGCGTCGGCTTTTTCCAGCAGGCGCTCAAGCAGGGAGGCGCCGATGCCCAGCCCCTGATATTCGCCCTTGACTTCCAGGGCGCAAATATGCAGGCGGGAAGGGGCGGTAAAGGCGGCGGAAATATACCCGGCGAATTCGCCGCCGGCGGTTTCCGCCGCTATGCAGAGATCGCCGGGGAAAACCCACCGGTTCATGGCGGCAAGCGTTTCGGCGGCGGCGCGGGTATCGGCGCCCGCATTCCGCGCGTGAGCGGAGTCGTCTCCCGCTTCCTCAAATCCACCGGGCGCTTCCCCGCGGTACGCCCCGGCGCAGACGCGGTGCAGTGCTTCGGCCTCTTCCCTGTCCGACGATTCTCCTTCGCGGAAACGGAAATCCTCAAGCACGAGGCAGGAGGTATCCTCAGGCTCGCTGCCGACGAGTTCCATGCCCCAGCGTTCCCGCAGGGCGTTGTACCAGCGGATCACTTCCCGCTTCATTTCCTGTTCCTTAAAGGCGAACCAGCGCTTTTCGGTTTCAGGATGCCGGGCTATTGTGTCCTTAAATATCCGGAAAACCCCCCTGCCCCGGTCAAGGGCCGCGGAAAGCTCCTCCCTGACCGGGGGATTGCGCAGCCCCGCGGTGAAACGCTCCATGAGCCTGAAGCCATCGGGCGGCCCCCATTCGGGAAGCGAAAGATAGCGCCCCTCTTCCGCTTCTTCGTCAAATTCTTCGTCACCAGCGCCGATCACCATTCCTTCCCCGGTATCAAAGAGGAATTCGCCGTTCTGGTCTTCCATGAAAAAAAGGATCTCATCGATGAGCGCCCCGGTTAACTCAAATCGCATACCCCGCATTATAGGCAAAAATGAAAAAAAAGAATACTATTTTTTTATGAAGCTGATGAAACGAACCGTTGACTGCGGTTCTTTGCGCAAAGAAGACGCGGGCCGCGCGGTCATATTAAACGGGTGGGTCCACCGCAAGCGGGATCACGGGGGCATTTTTTTTATCAACCTGCGGGACCGTTACGGCGTTACGCAGGTGGTGGTGGATACCGAGGCCGAGGCGGACAGGGGCCGCGCGGCGGAGCTGGCGGCGGCCTGCGCGGAGTTGCGCAACGAGTTCTGCATAGCTGTGGAAGGGACGGTGCGTCCCCGTCCCCCCGACATGGTGAACCCTTCGATGGCCACCGGCGGTATAGAGGTGCTTGCCTCCCGGATTCTGGTGCTGAACCGCTCCGAGACGCCGCCCTTCCAGATCGACGAGGAGAGCAACGCCAACGAGGATCTGCGCCTCAAGTACCGTTACCTGGACCTCCGCTCCGCCGTCATGCAGAACCACATCAGGCTGCGCAGCGAGGTAACGTTCGCGGTGCGCGAATGGATGACAGGCCGGGGCTTTCTTGAAATCGAAACTCCCACTTTTATCAAATCCACTCCCGAAGGCGCGCGGGATTACCTCGTGCCCTCGCGCCTGTATCCGGGGAAATTTTACGCCCTGCCCCAGTCGCCGCAGCTTTACAAGCAGCTCCTCATGGTGGCGGGCTTTGACAAATATTTTCAAATTGCCCGCTGTTACCGCGACGAGGACGCCAGAGGGGACCGGCAGCCTGAGTTCACCCAGATCGATATCGAGATGTCCTTTGTGGACAGGGACGACGTGCTGTCCATGACCGAGGGGCTGTTCGGCCACGTGTTCAAGAAAACACTGGGCGTAGACCTTCCCGCCCAATTCACGCGCCTCACTTACGAGGAAACCATGGAGCGTTATGGTACGGACAAACCGGACCTGCGCTTTGACATGCCCCTGCGGGACTTCGCCCCCTTTGTGGAAGCGGGCGGTTTTCAGGCTTTCAAGGACGCCTTAGCCGCGGATGGGGAAGCAAAGCGGCAGGCGGCGGCCAAAGGCCTCAGTGCGGCGGGCGGCGGCGTGAAAGCCCTGGTGGTTAAAGGCAGGGCCGATTATTCCCGCAGGCAAATTGAGGAATTGGAAGCCCACGCGAAGATCTACAAGGCCAGGGGTCTTGCCTGGATGAAGGCCGCCTCAGGCGGGAACGTCGAGGGCGGGGTGGCAAAGTTCTTCACGAATAACGCCGCGCAGATCTTAAGCGGCCTCGGCGCGGAAGCGGGGGATCTCATTCTTATTACGGCGGATCCGAAACGCAGCGTCGCCAATACCGCCCTCGGCGCGGTAAGAAGCAAACTCGGCAAAGACCTGAAGCTCTGCGATCCCGCCCGCTTTGAGTTTGCCTGGATCGTGGACTTCCCCATGTTTGAATTTAACGGGGATGAAAACCGCTGGGAGGCGGCCCATCACATGTTCACCCAGCCGCAGGAGCAATACCACGCGATGCTGGAAAAAGATCCGGGCGCGGTCAAAGGCGATCTCTACGATTTGGTGCTCAACGGTTACGAACTTGCCTCAGGCTCGATCCGTATCCATGACAGCGAATTGCAAAAGAGGATATTCAATATCGTGGGCTTTGATCCTGATGAGGCGGAAAGACGCTTCGGCTTTCTCACCGGCGCTTTCAAATACGGCGCGCCTCCCCACGGCGGCATAGCGCCGGGCCTTGACCGCCTCGTGATGCTCATGGCCGGCCAGACTTCAATCAAGGAAGTGATCGCCTTCCCGAAAAATTCCTTCGCCGTCAGCCCCATGGACGACAGCCCCGGCGGGGTGGAGCAAAAGCAGCTTGACGAGCTGCGCATAAAGATTCTCAATCAGGCGGGCTGAAAGCCTCTTCATGACCATGAACTAGGCCTGTTCATGGACCGCCTGGCGGTTTGCGCTTCGCGCATTAAATCCCCAGGCGCAACAGGCTGCTAGCCCAGGTCGCCCCGAACATTGCCCATACGCATCGCACGGCGGTAATACTCGGTCTGCCTGAGCACGTCGGAAGGGTCGCTGACGTAGATTTTTTCGTTGCTGACCGTGATCCGCTTGGATATGAGGATTTTTTTGAACAGCTCTGTGCCCTCATCAGGAGAGAGTCCGGCCATGCCGGCCAGTTCCTTCACGCCGAAATTGCAGAGGTAGGGCTGGTTGGTGTTCAGGGGCACCCGGTTTTTCTCAAGCTGGATGAGCAGCGCATCGTACACGCGGCCCAGGGGATTCTCGATAAAACTATTGGCAAGCTGTTTGTACATGAGCCAGATCCGCTCCGCCATCAGGGTGGTCAGCCGCGAAACCATTTCCGGGTGGCTGTTGATAAGCCCCGTGAAGTTGGCCCGGTTTACCGCCAGCAGCACGCAATCTTCCAGAACTTCGGCGGTGGCCGCGCGAGGCTTGTCCTCCAGCAGGGCCATTTCGCCGAAAATGTCCCCTTTTTTAAGTACCGCCAGTATCACTTCCTGGTTGTTCACAATCTTGCATATCTTTACCGATCCTTTTTGAATAATAAAAAAGTCCTCGCCCTTTTCACCCTCGGCGAAGAGGATGCAGTCTTGGGGGTAAGAGCGCTCCATTGTGCCCGGCGGGTACGCCGGCTTCAGCATTTTGACCTTGGGGGCGATTTTCATCATATTTTGCTTGACTTCCCCCAAATTCGCCGCGCCGGGGCAGAGGGCGGTGTACTGCTGCCAGGCGTAAAAGGCCTGGTTAAACCTGCGCTGGTTGGCGTAATACTCGGCTACCTGCAAAAGGTGGCTGGCGTTGCTGGCGGCGGCCTTGCCGTTGGCCCGCTGCGAAAGCATCTCGTCCAGACTGCGCAGCCGCCGGGAGAACTGCTGGATGATTTTCATGGCAATGGGGATATTGTTACGGATAATGTTTCCGTAGTGCTTCCGCTCCACCGCCAGCATGGTGACGTCGGTAAAAGCCGTCGCGGTCTCAATATAGCTGTAGCCGGCCATGGCCGACACCGCGCCGATAATATCCCCGGGACCGGCCATGCCGCCTTCCCTCTTCATGAACTGGTCCACTTCCCGGACAATCCGCACCTTTCCCGCCTGGATGATGAAAAACCGGTCGGTGTTGGTTTTCCCTTCCACCACAAAACAGGAATCCTTGACATATTTAACGAGCGTGGGCTGAAACTGACTTTCCATTGTTACTCCGTGGAATCGATCTTCTTTAATACTTATCGGTAATTAGTGTCTGTCCATAAAGTCGGTTACTTTATGGACAGACCTTGCATTTGCTCCCGTTTTGTACCAAAACGGTGCGCAAAATGCCTGTTTTAAGGTAGTCTGTCCATAATGTGTCTAC
>JAITIC010000225.1 GCA_031279635.1 Treponema sp.
CACATTATGGACAGACTACCTTAAAACAGGCATTTTGCGCACCGTTTTGGTACAAAACGGGAGCAAATGCAAGGTCTGTCCGCAAAGTAACCGACTTTGTGGACAGACACTAATTATAATTGAGCCTGTTCCAAAACCGTGCCTCCGGCTATGCCGGGAACGTGAGCGCATAGTCAATTAGTTTTGGAACAGGCTCAATTTAGGGTGTGTTTACAGAGTGTAAGAATTCAAATCGCAAAAACTTGAAAAGCTGCCTTTTGAGGAGACTGTTGCTTGATTCTAAAAAAGTTTGTTCTTCGTCCGGCTTGCGCGCTTCTTTCTTTTTTTCTCTTTTTTTTCACTTGTCCCGTTTCGATTTTTCCGTTAAGTTTTGCCGATCCCGGCACGCCGGAGGAACTTGCCGCAGCCATAGAGAGCGCCATGAGCGACGAACAGGCCCTGGCCCAGACATTTATGCTTGGCTGGGGGGGGGCGGAGCCGTCGCCGCTTATTCTGCAATGGATTCGGGAGCGGAACATCGGCGGGGTGAAAATATTCGGCTGGAATACCGAAGACACGCTGCAGCTTGCCGGAACGGTGGGCGCTTTGCAGGAGGTGAGTCTCGCCGGGCCGTTTAATATTCCCCTCCTTGTGGCCACCGATCAGGAGGGGGGCTGGATCCGTCATGTAAAGGGAAGCACCAGCGAAACGCCCGGCAATATGGCTATCGGCGCTTCGGGCTATCCGCAGGATGCATACCTTGCGGGGTACTACATCGCAAAGGAGCTTGCGGTATTGGGCATCAATATGAACTTTGCCCCCACGGTGGACCTTTTTACCAACCGCGCTTCGGTGCTTATCGGCCCAAGGGCTTTTGGAAGCGATCCGGTGAAGGTTGGGATTCTGGGGGTGGCTTTTATGAAGGGCCAGCAGGCCGCCGGGGTGATTCCTACGGCAAAGCATTATCCCGGCCACGGCGACACCGACCTGGATTCCCACGGGGTGCTGCCTGAGATTGCGGCCTCTTTCGAGACCCTCTGGAATCGGGAATTGGTGCCCTACCGCATGCTGGCTGTCGAGGGACTGCCCGCGGTGATGAGCGGCCATCTTGCCTTTCCCAATACCGGCGCCGCGTCGATGCCGGCTTCGCTTTCGCCCTGGTTTTTGAAAGACGTGCTGCGGGACAAAATCGGCTACCGGGGGATTATCATTACCGATGATCTTATGATGAACGGCGCAACCGGATGGGCGGGGAGTCTTTCCCGTACCGCCAAGCAGGCCCTGATTGCGGGTAACGACATTATCATGTTTTCAAATACGCCGAACCTGTACGAGCCGCTGTGGACTTTTTTGCTCAGTTCCATGAAAGAGGATGAGGATTTCCGCGCGAGGGTGCGTGACGCGGCCCGCAGAACCCTGCTTGTCAAACTGTGTTACCTCAAAGGGGAGGGGGGCGTTCCCTATATTCCTGATCCGCGCAAGGTTGCGGCAGAACTGCCCGATCCGGAAGGGGCCGCCTTCTTTGTGAATCTCGCCGCGCGGAGTGTTACCCAGGTAAAGCCCCTGCCGCCTGATTCGGTTTTTCCGCTGAAACCGGAGTCCGCCGGGCGGGTGCTGCTGGCGGGTCGCTACAATGATTTTTTCAAAGCGGGAAAGGCGGCTTTCCCCGCCGCCGATTCCTGCCGGTATACCGAAACTGACGGTCCCGCCGCGCTGCTCGCGTATGCACGTAACGCCGACACGGTCATCTTCTGCCTTTCCGACGCCGCCGACCTGCGCCTGCTGCGAAGCCTTGAGCCGCTCAAAAAACAGGTGATTGTCCTTTCGGTATTGAATCCCGTATACCTTGAAAGCGTCCCTTGGGTAAACGGGGCGCTGGCGGTGTACAGCTACGCTCCTGAATCTTTTGCGGCGGGTTTTTCCGCGATGATCGGCAGAATCCCCGCCGAGGGCAGACTGCCCTATGAGTGAGAGTCTTCGCTGGCGGAAAATGAAAAAACGGGATGCGGACGAGCCTGAAAAGCTGCTTCGCGGTCAGGAACCCTGGTGTGTCACCGCCTGCAGCAGATTTCTGAAGCGTAATCCCGCAAAGGAGCAGGTGTGGACTCTGCGGGACAAACACGATATTTGCGGCATGATCATTCAGTCAAAACGGACACTGCTGCCGGTATTCCGCGGCCAGGAAGAAATACCCCAGCCGCGTTTTCTCCGCGGTTTTTTCAAGGCCGTTCAGATCCATTCGCTACAGGGCCTGAAAGAAGACGCGGTACTTTTGGAACAGGCGCTGGAAAAATTCGGCCGGAAGGCATCGGAAAACATTGATTACGATCTTATGTGCATAGACCGGTCTCCTAACGAAGAGTGTTTTTCCGCCGGCCCCGCGGATCTGATACTCCGCAAGCCGTTGTTCACCGACGCGGATATCCTCGCCGCCCTACAGGCCGCTTACGAGCAGGAGGAGGTGCTGCCCAAAAACGCGGTTTTTAATCCCGCGGTCAGCCGGCTGAACATCGAGCGCATTCTTTCAAACGAACAGATTCTCGCCGCGGAACTCGGCGGCCGCCTTGTGGGGAAGATCAACACCAGCAGTTTGTCTTTTACCCGCTTTCAGGTCGGCGGCGTCTACGTGCACCCCGATTTCCGGGGCTTGGGCATTGCCCGCCGCATGGCCGCCGAATTTGTCCGTTCCCTCATCGCCCAGGGAAAGGGGATCAGCCTTTTTGTCAAAAAGTCAAATCCCGCCGCCCTTTCGGTTTACCGCCATCTCGGTTTTGCCGTTTGGGGGGACTATAGGATCAGCTATTACTGATAACATTCCGCTGTTCTGCGGCCTTAACGAAAATTATCACAAACCGGTATTTTTTTGAAAAAAAAGTCTATCGGCAAATGACAGACCTTGAGATACGGGAAATCAGGACGGTAACGGAATATTGATATTCACCGCGGCCCGGGCCTATTCAAGCAGGGCCAGCAATTGCTGTTCAAGTTTTCCCTGCGCGGCGGAACCGTAGCTCCGGTCCTCGCGGTCAAGACGCACCGGGCCGTCGTGAATAATGCCTTCGGGGCTTTTTCCCAGGACGAGAATCCGTTCACCCAGGTAGACCGCTTCGCGGGGATCGTGGGTTACCATAACGGTAAGGCGGGGGAAATCCGCCGCAAGGCCGCGGGTAAGGTCCATTAGGGCGACGCGGAGGGGAATGTCCAGGGACTGGAACGGTTCGTCCATAAGGAGGGCCTGTCCCGGAAAAGCGAAGGCGCGCGCCAGGTTCACCCGCTGGCGCTGGCCGCCTGAAAGTTCATGGGGCAGAGCGGCGGCCCTGTCTTCCAGAGAGACCCTGCGGAGAAAATCGCGGGCGCGCGTTTCGGCGGCTTTTTTTCCCATCAGTTCCAAAAGGGGCAGGCTGACGTTTTCAAGCGCCGTCTTCCAGGGCAGAAGGCGCGGCTCCTGAAAGACCACGCTTGCCGGAAGCGGCGAATCGGCGCTGATGAGAATCCCCCCCGATAGGGGCTTAAGCAGACCGGCGATAAGCCTGAGCAGCGTGGTTTTACCACAGCCTGAGGGGCCGAGGATCAATATCGGGCTTTCGCCGCCCATTTCCAGCGAGAGGTTTTTGAAAACGGGCGCGTCTGCGGCAAAGCCAAAATCCACGCTACGGAATGAAATCGTTGTCATCAACGCCTGCGCCGCCTTTGCAGTTGTTTGAGCATAAGACCGAGCAGGGCCTGGCTCAGCGCGGCGGCAATCACCGTGCCGGCGGTCCAGGCAAACAGTTCCGCGGTTTCAAGCTGCGATTTGGCGGCCTGCATACCCGTGCCCAGGGCGCGGCGGGGCTGGATCAGGACCTCCGCGGCAACTACCACTTTCCAGCACAGGGAAAGGCCGCTACGCAGACTCCCCAGGATAAATGGGGCGATGCCGGGCAGGTACAGCGACCAAAAGCACTCTTTGCGGGACAGGCGGTACGCGGCAAAAAGTTCTTTCAGTTTGGGGTCCAGGGACGAGACGCCCGCGATGACGGCGGCGGCGGTAACGGGGAAGAGCATGAGAAACGCGGTGAATACCGGCGTCCGTTCCTGCCCGAACCAGAGGAAGGCGATGAGAATCACCGACATCACCGGGGTGGCGGAAATCACCTGAAAGAGCGGCTTAAGCAAAGCTCCGGCGCGCCGGTCGATCCCCGCGGCCACGCCCGCCATGATCCCAAGCGGAACGGATATTGCCATTCCCAGAAATACCCGCAGGCCGCTTTCGGCCAGGGATAGGAGGAAGCGCTCTGTGCCGATGAGCCGGATAAAGCGCCGCAGTACCGGCAGGGGGCCTGGCAGCAAGATCTCGCTTCCCCTAAGCCGTGCGGCGCATTCCCAGAAAAGCAGCAGGAGGAGGATTCCTCCCACTGTCCAGCGGGCCGCTATCCAGCGCGGCGCCCCGAAAGCGGAAGTCCGTCCGGGGGGGGCTGGCCCGGTCCCGGCGGTCTTTGCGTTGTTATTCGCCATCAGCCTATTTTGGAATATAGTAAAAATCATCCTTCGGCAGCGCCTCGCCTATGGAGGCGGGGGCAAATTCCAGAAAAGCCCTGAACAGGGCCTCAATGCCCGGCCGCGCCGCGGACGCGGGGATAAAAACGTAGTTGCTGCGGGGGATGGCGGCGGCCACTACCGGGGCGCGCAGGCCCAGATCGTGCTTTTCAACCAATGCCCCCGCGGCGGCGGGATTCGCCGTGACCCACTTAACCGAGGCTTCAAGGCTTTCCAAAACCGCTTTGACCAGTCCGCCATTGGCCGCCGCAAAAGCGCCGTCCACCACCAGGGCCGTCATTGGATAATTCGCCCCGCCGCCGTTATTCGCGCTGCCGTGCAGCCTGATCCACTCATCCTGAATGTCACCCACAAGCTTGATATTACTGTTCCCATTACGCGCCATAGTTGCGAAAGGTTCCGGCAGCAGGGCCAGGCTGACCCGGCCCGCGATAAGGGCCTGGGCTATTTCCGGGTATGCCAGGGCGTAGCCAAGCCTCAAGTCACTGTCGGGATTTATCCCTTTGGACAACAGTATCTTTCTGAATACATAATCGGGCGTGGCGCCCTGGCCGGCAACTTCCACGGTTTTGCCTTTCAGGTCTTCAATGCGCCGCACCGAAGGATCGGCCGAAAGCAGGCTGAGCATGCCCGTCCCCGTAATCGCCGCAATCTGAATCTTTTTCCCGGACGAGGCGATTTTCGCCGCCACATTGGGGGGCAAAATACCGATCTTCGCTTCACCTGAGATAAACTTCGCCGCCATAAGATCCGCCTGGGCGAGAGCCTCCACGCTTATCTCAAAACCGGCCGCGCGGGGAGGCGCTTCAAACAGCCGGATCATACCCACACCGGAAGGTCCTTTCAATCCGTAAATCGTAACTTTAGCGGATGTTTGGGCAGGCAGCATCGCCGCGGCACCTCCGACGAGAACGAGTAACAACAGTTTCTGTAAATGCTTTTTCATTATTTACTCCTTTTCAATAGTGTAACGTATTTATACCTGGCCGTAAAGAAAGGCCGCGTCTTCATCGGTAAAAGGTTTGCCGTACAGGAATTCAAAAAGAAAGCGTACGTCCTCGGGGGCCATATTGAGGAAACGGCAGCCGAAATAACCCGTTGAACTGTCCTTGTAGCGCCGCACGATTTTGGCCTCCGTGTTAACGGACCGCAGGGGGCTGATAAGTTTTACCGACAACTCGGTGTCCGCCAGCAGCGACGCGGCAGTTTTTGAATGGGGATAGGCGAACAAGAGGCCTGAAACGCTGATGTCGATTACCTTCCCCTCAAAAGGATTGTTTTGCACCTTCCCCTGTTCAAAGTAGCCGTTTATCTTGAGCGAATAGGCGAGTATTTTCCCAAACTGATACAGCGTATCGATCACCTCGTAATTAAAAAGAGGCTTCTCGTTGTTGTTGAGCCAGATGTGGATATACCCGATCACGTATTCCTGAAACAGAATAGGAACCCACGCATCCGAAGTTATACCGGCATCGTGTTTGGCCTTGATAAAGCGGGTGAGGGCCTCGTCTATATAAGCCAGATCCACCCCGGTGCTTTCCAGATACCGCTTGAACATTTCTTTGGTGATCAGGCGCTTACGGGGATAGGGATCGACCGGGGGCAGATAGCCCAGCGTGGAGGGAAGAAACAGAGTCTTGCCCATCTCCGCCAAAATCCGTTCCTCGATGTCGGAAGGCTGGACATCCTTAAAGATAACCAGCTTGTAGCCGCTGGCGTAGCCCTTGATCCAGTCGGCCATCTCGTCAATAAGCCCTGAAAGGTTTTTGAGATCGAGCTTGCTGAAAAAATTGCCGATTGCCTCGGATTCGAATTCCATGATTTTGGGAAAGGAAAGATTGTACCGGTCTCCCAAAAAGGTAAACTGCACCTGCAGCTCTCCGGGAACCATGATCCGCGAATAAGAGCGGTTGAGGTTTTTATAGAGGAATTCCGGCACATCGCAGATGATGATTTCGTCTTTTATCAAAGACACCTCTACGGCAAACGTAATCGTCTGTCCCATGTATTCAAACATGAGGTCGAGTTTGTTTCTGACTTTCAGTCTGCTGATCGGCCGGTCCACCCGGAGTATAACCTCGTTCTTGACCGGTTTGTCCAGGATGAGCACATACTCGCTGCGGTCCCTGTGGTATATAATAGGAATCCACTCGTCATACAGCACCTTGAAGAGAAACTCTTTTTCAATCCGTTTTATCGGCGTCGCCATAGTTCCTGCTTAAAAAAACCTTTCATAGGGTGAAAAATCGAAACGACGTTGGGTCTCTGTGTCCTCGGACTGCCGGCTCCTCGGTTCGTCCAGCAGCAGATCCTCAAAAACCCAGATCCTTACGGGCCTCGCCGGTTCCGCGGGCGGCGGCGCGCTTTCCTGCGCCGGGGCTTCCGCCGCTTCAGCGGTACTGTCCGTCTCAGCAGCTGCGGGCGCGGCCGTCTGCTCCTGCAGCCTGATGTACAACTCCCCGGTTATCCCCTGTTCCCGCCCGACAAAGCGAACCACAAAGGAAACCGCGCCGTCCGCTTCCTCCCGGCCGCCGCCGATCCGGTAAGTCCGGGGACTAATGCCGTTCAACACCGACAGAAGGCTCTCAAGCGAGGCCCTGTTCATGGCGGCAAGACTGGGGGCGGCGGCGTTCCCCGCGACCAGGGCGGAGGCGACCTGCCGGGCAAAGAGATAGCCTTCCCTGGGAGCCTCGCCCTGTCCCAGTGGCCCGATTACCGTATCGTAAGGATAGCGGGGGGCCTCCCCCCGCTGGGGCCGCAGCAGAATCTCCGGGATCGAACCGCGGGACATACCGGAAGCCTCCTCCTGGGTATCCTGGGCAAAGACCGGCCCCCGGATAAAAAAAAGAACCAGTGCGATAATCCCGGCCACGGAACATTTTGTATTTATTTTCAGCCTCCGCAGTGTATTCTAGCATATTTCCCCGTATTGTTCTATATTTTATAGTGGAAGTTTAATGAAAAAAACGATTCAGTCCGCTTTAACCGAAGGATTTACCGACCCGGTACGGGATGTACTCTGGGGTCACATCTACCTCACCCCCGCGCTGGCGGCGCTGACCGCGTCCGCTCCTTTTATGCGGCTCCACCGCATTATGCAGCTTGGGCCGGTGTATCTGGCCTATCCCGGCGCGACCCACACCAGGGCAAGCCACTCCATAGGCGTCTACCATCTGGGCAGGCGGCTCCTCCAAAACCTCGTCGAGCGGGGCGCTTCCGAATGGCTCAGTCCCGAAGGGGTCCGCTCTTTTCTCTGCGCCTGCCTCCTCCACGACGCGGGACATTTTCCCTATACGCACTCCCTCAAGGAACTGCCCCTTCGCTCCCACGAGGCCCTTACCGGGGCAATTATTATGAGCGAGCCGGTGAAGAGCCTTGTGGGATCCGGCGGCGCGGACCCGGAGCTTACCGCGGCCATTGTGGACAGGGAACTCGGCGGCGGGAAGGGGAGCGGGGAACTCCTCTTTTACCGGAAACTCCTCTCCGGCTGCCTTGACCCCGACAAGCTGGACTATTTGAACCGGGACGCCCGCTACTGCGGCGTTCCTTACGGTGCGCAGGACGTGGATTTCATCCTTTCGCGGTTGTATCCCCATGTGGAGCGGGGCGCGGACATCGATTCGCGGCTGATTCCCAATGTAGAGGCGGTACTTTTTTCCAAATATCTCATGTACCGGACGATTTACTGGCACCGGCAGGTGCGCTCGGTCACGGCGATGATCAAGAAAGCGCTCCTCAAGTGCCTTGAATCGGGACTGCTGGCCGGTGAAGAACTCTACAATCTGGATGATCAGAGCCTTTTTGCCCTGCTTCGCGCCCGCGCCGGGGACAAAACCGGGGGCGGCCTCGTCGGGGCCGTATACGAAGGACGGCCTTATGCCGTCGCCGCGGAAATTCCCTTTGTCGAGGCGGACCACGCCTGCCTGCGGGACATACGCAGCCGTTCCCGCTACGAGGAACAGCTTGCAGCGGCATTCCGCGCGGCGGGCATTTCCCTCGGGGCGGAAGACCTCATTATCGACCTGCCCGAGCCGGTTTCCTTTGAAACGGACCTCTTTGTGCAGGATGAGGAGCGCTATTTTGCCGAAAGTTCCAGCGCCTTCAAGTCCGGAACGCTCCATTCATTTGTAAAAAGCCTGTATACTATCCGCGTCTTTGTTAATCCCTCTTTTGAAGAAAAGGTAAAGACGCTGCCGGAATTATGTGCTATACTGTATAATAATAATATATGGCTACAATTATAGCAGGGACCGTTAAGCAAGGGAGGCCCGAATATGGATATTCACAATACTACTGAAGACATTGTGTTCAGCGTGGTGCAGACGATTTTTAACGACATAGAGAAGGAAGGCAATCCGGGCGGGTTCTGCTTCTGCGATCAATGCCGGATGGATACGATTTGTTACGCCCTTAACCGCCTGGAACCCCACTATATAGTTTCCAACCGCGGCATTACCCGCATTGAGCGGGACGGAATGCAGTGGCAGCAGATAGAGGCCGATATAGCGACGCTGGTGTATAAGGGGCTGCGCCTGGTGAATCATTTCCAGAGGCCCACCGCGCCCCACGATGGTTCAAGCACTCCGGGCGTGGAAAAATCCGAGCCGTCCTTTGACATTCCCACGATTATCGGGCGGCTTTTTGACGGCGTTAATTTTGCTCCCGTATCGGGAGTCACCGTGACGCTCCGCCGCGAGGGGGAACTCGTAGCCATGCGGAACCCCAACTGGCAAAACCCCTACACCCTGATCTCCAACACGCCGGGTACCTATACGTTCTGGCCCGCCCCCATCCCCGCCGAGGCCGCGGATATCCACCAAACCTTTGCCTATTCGCTCAAAATCGAAGGGCCGGATTACGATCCCCTTACCCACTTTTTCAAAATTCCCGCGGTCAGCAAAATCCAGACGATTTCTTCGTATTCCCTGGACCGCACCTTCAAGCTGCCGGACCTCTATCTGTTCCCGCCGGGAGAAGCGGAGCAGAACGGCTAAGGAGCTAAGGCCGGGAATTCCAAATTTAAGTAAACGCACATGACGCAAAGTCCCACCGGCTCCTGGCCCGGGGGAACACCGCTATAGCTTGAGGCGTCTATGATAAAAGTCAAGCGTTTTTTTGCAAAATTACATTATTTTTTGTTTCTCCAAAAATCGCCGGTATTGCGCCATCTTCATCTTGTGTTTCTCCGGTTCCCGTCCATAGTGGTACTCCCCCTTCTTCAACATCTGATAGATCTCCGCAAATACCCGCCGCCGTAACCCGGTACTCACCTACTCACCAGCCCCGGCTTCTTCCCCTCGCACAGCCACTCATACCATCCCCGCAGCTTCCCGCTGCTGTTCATCACAGTATGTCTATCGGGGTCATAAACGGCTCGGCGACCACCAGTACCCGTTCCTTGAACAGAGCCGTCATCCGCGCCTTCAAGCCAATACCCGCGCCGATGCGGAACACCCTGAGGCTGGACAACGGGAAGGAATTCGCGGCGCATAAGAGCCTGTCGCAAGCTGTTGGGCTGGACGTCTATTTCGCCCATCCGTATCACTCATGGGAACGGGGGCTCAACGAACACACCAACGGACTGATACGGCAGTGCCTGCCTAAAAAAATACCGTTTGATACCCTTACGCAAAAACAGCTTGACAAAATCGTTGATAAAATCAACAATCGACCACGCAAAGTTTTAGGCTGCCTGACTCCTTACGAGGTTTTTTCGCCATAAAATTCGCACTTCAAAAAAAATTCCGCTATACAAGAAAGTATCGTTCGTGTTAATGGCTGCGGTAGTATGCCTGGCTGCCCTGAAGTACCTCCAGTTATTCATTTAGGGGTTTTGGAACAGGCTCACGTGTGTCATTTTTACCTGATTTATATTTCGCAACAAATTGAAGCCCAATTGCGCATAACACCTTGTCAAAGAGGGCTGTGGCTTTGGAGCGGCGGAACAACGGTTCCCGGTTGTTGATCCGGGAGCGTATTTCATGCCAGACGCCTTGAGCGAGTTTCCGTGTTTGCCTCATGCTCCCTGTACAGGGGAGGAACACTCTTTTGCTTTAGTGGAAGTGACAAAAATCGGTAAAAAAGGCAGGAACGATGCGGCCCTTCGCCGTGCAAGCGGCTTTATTGCGGCGCCGCATCCGGGTAAAAAAGCGTTACCGGCCCCCCGATAGCAACGGCAGCCGCCGCCCCCGGCCGCTTTTCTACCCGGACCTCTATGATGCCCCCCGGTTGTTGCAGTGTCAGGAGCTTCTCGCCGCTGTCCATGTCCCGGGTCAGGTAGAGCCCCAGGGCGGCGGAGCCGGAACCGCAACTGGACTCAAAAACCAGGCTGTCCGTGGCGTAGACGTATACAGCGGGGGTCATAACCCGGGCGGCGCTATCCCAGAACATCACCCCAAGGGCATCGCAGCGGGCGCCGTCTCCGGCGGACCTTTCGAAAAGCGCCCTAATCGACTGAAAGGCCGGTTCCGAGGCCTGTATGTCCTGGGCTATCACGTGGGTAATGCCTTCAAACACGTAGACCGGCAGGCCGGCGCCTTCGCAGGCGATGGTCCCCTGGGCCAAAGCCGGCGGCATGGAGGCTTCGGCCAGGCCGCGTTCCACATCCACCCGGACGCTGACGGGACGATTCATGCCGCTGACTTCGACCTCCAGACAGACTTCGCCGGAAAGGCCGGTCCGGCGGGCCACGTAGAGGCCGAAGCTGCGGGCCGCGTTGCCGCAGAATTCGCCGCCCATCATTTCCAGGCGCCATAAAGTGACGCCGCGGGAGGGCGGAACGACAAAGCCCACCTGTTCTGCACCGAGGGAGGAGTCGGCCAGAATGTCCCTGGCGGCCTGCGCCCGTTCATCCGGGGGAACCGGGGTAAGCACAAAAACAGTGATGTTTTTCGCCGGGTCGGCGATCACCAGTTCATAAGCCATGGTTCATCAAGTTTACATTTCTTGTCAAACAGGGTAAAGTCCACTCTGAAGGCATGGCGTAAATTGCCCGTGAATGAGGCGCATCCCACGAGGGGTTGTCTATGATTATTCACGATGTGGCGGGGGGACATCCTCTTTTGTCCAGGATAAACGCATAGAATTAGGGTGAATTGGGCAGGAGAAGCTTCCGAATGGCCTGGGCGTTGAGCAACTTGAAAATGGCCTCAATGTGCCGCTCAAAACTCAGCGTCAGCATGAACCGGATCCCCTTCAAACTCTTGTGATCAAACGCCGTCTGTGTCAGCGAAAGAATGATCAGCGCTACCCGCTTCATGGTTTGCAGGTTTTGTGTCCCGTTCTTCCTCATCGTCGTGTTCCGGTCATCCCCAGTATAATCAAGGTGTCAGTATAGCTTGATTTCTGCCTCCCAATGCCCCCTCACCGCTTTCGCAAAATGCTATCCGGATGGGACGGGGGAAAAAGCGGCGGATGCCAAGGCGGTTCTTTTTAAGCGGGTGGCCGGTTCGTTCAAGCAAGGCGGCAATATATCTTCGGGTCATGTCCCCGCGGCCGCCCAGGGGAGAAACCGTTTAGGGAACCATTGTGAAACTATCCGGTGGTTCTGGGGCATATGGGCAGGGTCGGTGACGAAGCGCCGGGAATCCCCGGCCCGTATATGACAGGCGATCCGTTCACCCTCGCACAGGATCTCAACGGTACGGGAAGTGGCCCGGATGAGCGCTTCTTTCCCGGCATACTGATAGGGAACGCTCTTTGCCTATTTGAACTGTGCCGCCTCGTAGGAGCGGGCAGCTTCATCAGTTCATGCCGATCAGTTTCGGGAAACGCACTCCGGTTCTTCATCCCGGTAAATGAAAAGGCACACCTTTTTTGAGCAACGCCGTGGGTGATTGCCTGGGCGGTACCGCATATGGGGATAATCTTTGTTAAATCGCCGCTCCCAAAAGTGTATTCCGCCCTGGTTTCCATATTGGTATAGATATGGGCCACTTCCGTTTTACCCGCCGCCTGATAGCCATTCTCCAACAGCGCCTTAAGAAGATAGAAACCGGGCTTTAGGGAAGCGCTGATTAATTCAATCGTGAATTGAGCCTGTTCCACAACCCGGTTGGTTTTGAAACAGGCTCTTGGAAAAAGCGGTCAAATCGGACTAAAGTCCGGCCCGCTTTTTCCCTTAAATCCAGGCTTGCTGTTCCAAAACTGAAGTTTTGGAACAGCCTCAATT
>JAITIC010000232.1 GCA_031279635.1 Treponema sp.
CACATTATGGACAGACTACCTTAAAACAGGCATTTTGCGCACCGTTTTGGTACAAAACGGGAGCAAATGCAAGGTCTGTCCGCAAAGTAACCGACTTTGTGGACAGACACTAATTACCATAATTTCTGATCTCCGTCAAAGCTGGAGGCAGCGGGGTTCTTCCGGGAGGCTGCGATGACCGATGTGCACAACGATATGCTGGATGACGAGGATTTTGACACGATCCTGTCGGCGGATATTGATTTTTCCGGAAGCCTGTATTTTGAAAAGCCCTTTCTGATCCGGGGGAAAGTTTCCGGCGAAATCAGCGCGCAGGGGCTTTTGGTGATTGACGAGGAAGCGGTGGTGAACGCCAATATCAACACTTCGCGGCTGGTCATCCGGGGGCAGGTGAAGGGGGACGTGACCGCCGCCGAAAAGGTCGAGGTTACCGTTACGGGCAAACTGATAGGGAATGTGACCGCCCCGGAAATATTCATGGAAACCGGCTGCGTGTTCAACGGCCTCTGTACCATGACCGAAAAAAAATCCGCCGTATGAACAGACCGCCGCCGAAACACTCCATATCCTGTTTTGCCGCGCTCTTCCTGCTTCTGCTGCCGGTATTCGCCGTCCGCGCCCAGAACCGGCCCGACGCCCTTGTCGAATACCAGGCGGGCAATTTCGAGCGGGCGGTTCAGATTTGCCGGGAAGAGATAGCCGCCGACGCCTCCAAGATGGAATCCCACGTGGTGATTTGCTGGAGCCTTATCAGGCTGGGCCGTTACGAGGAAGCGTTGCGCTACGCGCAGGCCGGACGGGCTTTGAACCGCTACGATGTACGGATCACCGAGGTACTGGGGGAGATATGCTACTACCGGGGTGAGAACGCCGAGGCCCTGCGCTATTTTCAGGAATACGCGAGCCAGGCTCCCGAAGGGGGGCGGATCGACACGGTGTATTATTTTATTGGGGAGATTTATATCCGCATGGGCAAGTTCCACCACGCCGATATCGCCCTTTCCACGGCGGTCCGCTGGATGCCGGGAAACGCCGTGTGGTGGAGCAGGCTCGCTTACGCCAGGGAGGGCGCGGGGGACCTCTCCGAGGCGGCGGCGGCCTACGAGCGGGCGCTTTCCCTCGACAGCCGGCTTTCCGACGCGCGCCGGGGTCTGGATCGGGTCAGGCAGGCCCTGAACAGGCAGTAATCCCGTGTTTTCCGTAGCGGTATATACGCTGGGCTGCAAGCTGAATCAGGTCGAAAGCGAAGCGGTGGCCGACGCGTTTAGGCGGGAAGGCTTTTCCCTGCTTCCCTGGGACGAGACCGCCGCCGTTCCGCCGGACATACTCATCATCAACACATGTACCGTAACATCCAAAGCTGATCAGAAGGCGCGGCGGCTTATCCGTAAGGCCCTCCGCGATCATCCCCGTTCCCTTGTTATTGTTGCCGGCTGTTACGCCCAGCTTGAGAGCGAGGCCCTTGAAAAGCTGGAGGCTGAGTGCGCTCCGGTTCCCCGCGACGCCTCTTCTCGTCCACCGGACCGCCGTCTTTTTGTACTTAAGGGCGGGGGAAAAAGCGCCGCCGCCAAAGGCGTCTTGCTGGATATGCCCCGGTTTATCCGGAAGGCCGCTTCGCGCGAGGGGAGGGCGGGGGAGGACGCAGGCGGTCCGGCCACGGCCGGAGATCTCCGCGCGCTGGTCGGTTCATGGGCCGAAGGGCTGCAGGCGCTTTATGCAGGGGAAGGCCGCGCCGGGGAATGTCCGCCTGAAAGCGCCTTCCGCTTTACCCCGGAGGATTTTTCCTGTCATACGCGGGGGTTTCTGAAAATCCAGGATGGCTGCGACAATCACTGCACTTACTGCCGGATACGCCTGGCGCGCGGGCCCGGCGTCAGCCTCGGCGCGGAACAGGCCCTCGCGGAACTGCGGGAGCTGGAGGCGAAAGGGTACGCCGAAGTAGTGCTCACCGGAGTAAATATTACCCAGTACCGGGATTGCGGCGCGGCGGCCGCCTGCGGCGGAAAATCCGGCGGCGATCAAAAGGCCTGCGGCTTGGGTGAACTCTTGGCGTACCTGCTGGAAGGCACCCAACGTATCGCCCTGCGGCTTTCCTCTCTGGATCCCGAAGCGGTAACCGGGCCATTTGTCGGGGCGCTGGCCCACCGGCGGATACGGCCCCATTTTCATCTCTCCGTCCAGTCGGGCAGCGCCGTTATTCTCAAAAAAATGGGACGGAACTACGGTCCCGAAACGGTGGAGCGGGCCGCCGCGCTGCTCCGCTCGGTCAAGGACAATCCTTTTCTTGCCTGTGACATTATCACCGGCTTCCCCGGCGAAACCGGGGCGGAATTTGAAAAAACCCTCGCCCTGTGCCGGAACACCGGCTTTGCCTGGATACATGCGTTCCCCTATTCAAAACGGCCCGGCACCCCGGCCCTTTTTTTCCGTGAAACGGTAAGCGAGCGGGACGCCTCCCGCCGCATGGAGACCCTGCTGGAACTGGCCCGCCGGGGCCGCCAGGGCTATGTGCGGCAGTGGCAGGGCCGTGAGATCGAAGTCCTCATTGAGGAGGGCGGAACGGAAAAAACCGGTTATTGTCGGGGTACTTCCGAAAATTATCTGAAACTCCTCGTAAAGTATGCAGGGGGGCACACGCCGCCACCGGGGACGGTTCTCCGCTGCAAAATAACATCGCCCCCTTCACGTGAAAATACACCCAACAGCGATCTTGAATACGATTCCGAAGCGGTGGAAATTAAAATGAACCACACCAATAGGCCGAAGGGGCCGGAATTTCCTCTTCCCCCCGTCCGTATGGTCAGTGATTAATATTATCTCACTACAAATATAGGAGTGTATAATAAACTTCCTATCGAACGAGCCTCCGATCGAGCTAATGCAGCGCTTAAGATACCGCGGAGCTTGCTCCGCGGAGGCTCATTATGGCGCTTTTTTTCCCGAATTTTGATAAATGAGCCTGTCCCAAAACTAATTGACGGTGCGCTCACGTTCCCGGCATAGCCGGGGGCACGGTTTTGGACCAGGCTCTTGCAGTTTCTCAGGCTTTCAGCCCTGCGAAACTGCGGATTTTAAGGTTGCTGTTCCAAAACTGAAGTTTTGGAACAGCCTCAAATAAAATTGATTTTTCTGTCGATTTGTCAATAATTATAGTAGGAGTCTGTCCCAAAACTAATTGACGGTGCGCTCACGTTCCCGGCATAGCCGGGGGCACGGTTTTGGGACAGGCCCGTGCAGTTTTTCAGGCTTTCAGCCTTGCGAAACCGCGGATTTCAAGGTTGCTTTTCCAAAACTGAAGTTTTGGAAAAGCCTCTAGGGATTCCATAATTGGCGCATTGCGGTTTCTCTCGGAATGCGTTATAATAGATGGGGCGGAGGGGTTTTGCTGGTCTTGAGTTATTGAAGGGAGTATTGTTATTATTTCTATAAGCGGTTTCATGGAGGAAATCACCGGGGGAAGAGGAGTGCGGATGAAACGGATTGTTCTGGTCTTTGTAGGCGGATTGCTGTTAAATACTCTGTGTATGGCCCAGGCCTCGCTGGGGGGGTTCAGCCAGCGTGGAAATGCCAGTCAGGAAATGAAGTCTGATGGTTTAAGCATTGCCCATCCCAGTCTTCCCATCGGTTCCAAGGCGCAGGTTACGAACGTGGCTACCGGAAAGAAGATAGACGTGACCGTAACCGGCCGTATTCCCGCCTCGTCAAGCAGGATTGTCGATCTTTCCGCCGGGGCGCTGGCGGCGCTGGAAATGAACGCCGGCGAAACGGTTATCGTGTCGGTACCCACTCCTACGCGCTCGCGTCCGGCGGTGGCCGCCGCTCCTGAGCCGGAACCGGTGGCCGATCTGCCTTATGAGGAGCCGCCCACGGAAGTGGCCGAAGAGGCTCCCGCGGACGATGGGGCAGGCGACGGGGCCGGGCAGCCGCAGTCTGTTACCGTTACTGTGTACAATTATTTGCCCAAAGCCGAAGAAAGGGAGACTGTTGGGGCACGCGAATACGCGAGGGATGGTTCTGACACCGAGTTTCTGGCCTGGCTGACAACGATGTCCATGGATGCCCGCGAAGCCCGTGAATCCAGGGAAGCTCGTGAAGCGCGGGAGGCCCGCGAAGCGAGAGAGTCCCGCGAGGTGCGTGAGGCCCGCGAATCCAGGGAAGCCCGTGAGGCGAGGGAGGCCCGTGAAGCGCGGGAAGCCCGCGAAGCGAGAGAGGCCCGCGAAGCGCGGGAAACGCGTGAGGCGAGGGATATTCGGGAAACGGCGGGCGCGCCGGTTCCGGCGGCCCAAGCCGCGCCCCTCGTGCAGACGTTTGTACCTGCGCCAGTCTATCCGGCCGCTTCACCCGCAACGCAAGCATCTCCGGTGTACGAGTTCTACCAGTCAGCCCCGGTGTACCAACCCCGCCAGTATACGCAGCCGCCGGTAAGGCAGGCAAACCCGCCGCCGGTCTCGCCGGGCGAATTGCAGATCATCCCCGGTTTGCCGGACCGGAACAGCAGGAAAGTGTACCGCCTGCAAGTGGGGGCTTATTCTTCGATTGAAAGCTCGGCGCGGTGTTATCAGGCATTGAAGGCGGCGGGTTTTAGCGTGGTTCAGGAACAGAGCGGGTCTATTTACCGCGTACTGGTAACGGGCATTCCCGCAGCGGACGTATACGCTGCGGCGGTCAGGCTTGGCGCGATGGGTATCAGACAGATATGGGTGCGGGAGTAACTTGAAATAAACCCCTGAGGGTGATATACTCGAAGATAAGGATATGCGTTAACGGCGTTCAGGGGGAGATCTTATGGCTGATTCTAATCAACTGGTCACTTTTCAGCTCGGGCAGGAGCTGTACGGTATTGACATCATGGATGTAAAGGAAATTGTCCGGGTTCAGGGAATTCGGGCAATTCCCAATGCCCCTGCCTATGTGGAGGGCATTTTCAACCTGAGAAGCGAGATAATACCGATTATCAATCTGCACAAACGCTTCCATCTCAAAAAACTGTTCACTTCCGAGGAAGACGAATTACTCTCCGGTTTTATTATTCTTGATATTGACGGAATGAAGCTGGGGATTATTATCGATCGGATCTCCCGTGTGGTTACGATAGAGGGGGAACAGATCCAGCCGCCGCCCCAGATGCTTTCGGGGATCGGCGCGGAGTATATTCAGGGGGTAGTCCGTCAGGAACAGGGCTATCTGATTATTCTCGATATTAGGGATCTCTTTAATCCCAAAGAACTGCAAAAAATTGCCGAGCTTCGAAGGTAGGCAATTGTTACAACAGGTAATACATGAAAATTGAAGTCTATTCTCCGACCATCAGGCGGAAGGAGATGGATGCGGTTCTGACGGCAATGGTAGAGGATAAAATCGGGCCGGGAGAACGGTCCCGTCTTTTGATTCAAACCGCGAAAGAGTACCTCCGTTTTGATTACGCCCTTGCCCCGCGTAGTCCGGCTATCGCCCTGGGTCTGGCGCTCAAGGCACTGAACCTTGCGGACGGGGAGGGTGTACTCCTTTCGGCTCTGTCTCCATCTTATTATTCCCATGTTATTGAGGATTTGCGCCTAACGCCGCTTTACTGCGATGTTTCCTTGTCGTTTCCCTGCGTGGACAGCGAGGCTGTTGAAAAAGCCCTTGCGGAAAAAGGCGATGTCCAGGTGCGCTGTATTCTGCTGCATCACACGCTGGGCTTTGTGCCGGACACCGCCTCCATAGCGGAACTGGGCCTGCCGATCATTGAGGATATTTCCCAAAGTTATGGGACATTTTTTACAGGGACCGGGGGCAGGAAAGGGGCCGGGCAAACCGAACAAAAAGAAGGAAGTGCCCCTGTAAAAGACCGGATACATGGCGTTTTCACGATCCTGGGCCTTGAAGAGCGGGATATGCTCACCTCAGGCGGCGGCGCGCTGCTCTTTGCCGCGAACCGGACGGACGGCTCGGTGCTGCGGAATTATGCGGATATTCCCGACGAGTACTGCCTGCCTGATATTAACGCCGCAATGGCCACGGTCCAGTTCAAGGAAACGGCGCGTAACATGGAACGGCGGAAAGAAATCGCCGGAATTTACGCCCAGGCGAGCCTCCGCACCAAGCACAAGCGTTTTATCTCCCTGGAAGGAGGGGAGTACAACAATTACGCCTTTCCCCTGGCGCTTGAGACCGGCCTTAAAGACGTGGTGGCCTATGCGCGAAAAAAAGATATTGCCGTTGAGAGCGCCTTTGAGCGCACCCCCGCCGGAACGGGAAAATGCGATTCGCGGCGCTGTCCCGCGGCCTATTCCCTTTCGCTGCGGACCGTGCTTTTTCCCCTGTACCCTAGGCTCCGTTCCCAGGAGGTGGAACGGGTATCAAAACTCATTATGACCCTTCCCTAAGGGCGAGGATCCGGCATGGCCGAAATACGCGCCCCGGTTAAGCGGGCGGTGTTATTCGTCAATCTCCACAAAAAAAATTCCGGCCCCGTGGCGGAAGAGATACGGCGGGAACTGGAAAGCCGCGGTATTTCGGTAACGGTTTTTTCTTTTGAGGGCAGGCCGGACCGCTCCCCGCAAGGGGAGTGGGATATCGCTTTCAGTCTGGGCGGTGACGGAACGGTGCTTTATACCGCCCGCAGACTGGCCGCTTCAGGGACGCCCATTCTGCCGGTGAACCTGGGCACGCTGGGTTTTATCGCCGGTGTGCGGCCTGACGAATGGCCAGCAGTTTTTGAGCAGTGGCTGGGCGGGACGGCATGTCTTTCCCGGCGCTGCATGCTTGATCTTAGGGTGGCGCGGCGCGGTGCGGCAGTCGTGAAAAATACATTTCTTAACGATGCGGTTATTTCCGCTTCGGGAATTGCCAAACTTATCAAACTGGAAGTACATTCTGAGATTGTGCCCGGCGGCTATACCGAGCTGGGTTTTTACCGTTCTGACGGCCTTATCATCGCCACGCCCACGGGTTCTACCGCCTATTCCATGGCCGCCGGAGGCCCCATCCTGGACCCCGAAATGGAGGCCCTGATCATAAGCCCGATATGTCCCTTTACCCTTTCCAACCGGCCGCTGGTGCTGCCCGCAAGTCCCGCGCTGATCATCACCGTTGCCGGTAAGCAGCGCAGCGGCGTGCTGCTTACCGTGGATGGGCAGGACACTTTCGACCTGGAGCCGGAGGACCGGATCATCGTGCAGCAGGCGCCGCGGCATGTTCTGCTGATTTCATCGGACCGGCGTTCTTATTATTCGGCGCTCCGCGGCAAGCTGGGCTGGTCGGGAAGCGGCGCTGGTGAGGGAGGCGGCCGTGCTTGAGGAACTGTCCATCAGGAATTACGCCCTTATCGATTCAATCTCGCTTTCTTTCCGCGGCGGCTTTAACGTCCTCACTGGCGAAACCGGCGCGGGAAAATCAATCATCGTGGGTTCTTTGAGTTTTCTCATGGGCGGCAAGGCCGAACCCGACGTGATCCGCACCGGCGCGGAAGAGGCCAGCGTTTCCGCGGTGGTGTCGGTACAAAAAAATAACCGCGAAGTCGCCGAATGGCTGCAAAGCCGGGATATTGAAAGTGACGAAGACACGGTTATTATCCGCCGGAACATCAAGGCCGGGGGCCGGGGTTCGATCTATATTCAGAACGTGCCGGTAACGCGGTCGGACCTGACCGGTTTTATGGGCCTGCTTTTTGATCTTCACGGCCAGCACAACCACGAGTCCCTGCTTCGCAAGGAAAGCCACCGCCGCTGCCTTGACCGTTTCGCCGGCCTTGAGGAAGAGGCCGTTGCGTATAACGCGGTGTTCACCGAACTTACCGAAAAGCGTAAAACGCTGGAAGCCTCGCTCAGTTCCGAGCGGGACCGTGAAGAGCGGCTGGAACTCCTCAATTACGCGGTGGAGGAGATTTTTAAGGCCGCCCCGCGAGTCGGGGAAATTCGTGAGCTGGAAAACGAGGCGCAACGGCTTTCGGATTTTGAGAAACTCGCCGGTTTTGTAAATACCGCCGCTGAATCCTTGTTTGACGGCGAGTACTCGGCGCTGGGCCTTGTCCGCCGGGCAAGGGGGGCACTGGACAACGCCGCGGGGATCGACTCGAGCCTGGGAAAGATTCAGAAACGGCTTGAGGATATGTACTATGAGACCGAGGACATTGCCGGGGAATTCCGCGGCTACCGGGACAATTTAACGTTTGATCCCAAGCGGCTTGAAGAAGTGGACGAGCGCCTTGCCCTGCTGTACAAACTGAAAAAAAAATACGGCGCCGCTTTTGCGGACGCAAAGACCTCCGCCGGTAACGGCGAAAAAGCGGCCCCCAGCGACGAGGAGCTGATTCTGGCGTACAAGGCCCGGGCGGAAGCCGAAATCGAGGCCCTTTCCGGCGCGGGGGAAAACCGGGAAAAGCTCAAAGCGGAAATCGCCGCCCTGGAAAAAGAGATTGCCGCCAGAGCCGCATCCCTGCGGCAAAAGCGGACCGCCGCTTCGGCGACACTGGGCGAGCGGATCACCGGAATACTTACCCGGTTGGGCATGCCCAACGCCCGGTTCGCGGCGAATATCCTCCCCAAAAACCGCGATGCCGCGCAGACGGGTCAGGCCGGGGGCGCTCAGGTGAGCCTTGTCTGCGGCCCCTGGGGCGCGGAGGATGTGGAGTTCCTCATTTCGGCTAATACCGGGGAGCCGCTGAAAGACCTCGCCCGCATAGCCTCGGGCGGCGAGCTTTCCCGCGTGATGCTGGCCATTAAAACGGTTCTGTCCGCCAGGGGGGCCGGTCCGGCCGACAGCATTGAAACTCTGGTGTTTGACGAAATCGACACCGGAATCGGCGGGGAAGTGGCCCTGGCCGTGGGGGAATACCTCAGCAAAATCGGGGAGCTGAAGCAGATTTTCTCCGTTACCCATCTTGCAAGCATAGCGGTTCGCGCGGATAATCATTTCAAGGTTGAAAAGAGGACCGAGGGGGGCAGGACTTTTACCGGCGTTGGCCCTTTAAGCGCCGAAGGGCGGAGAAAGGAGATAGCCCGCATGCTGGCCGGCGACTCCGGGGATGCGGCCCTTGCCCACGCGGACGATTTGATTTTGAAATACGGCAAGCGCACAGGATAAACGCATGGAAATTTTTATCCTCCTGTTATAGGCTCATTTCCGGCGCTTTGCGCTGGAAACCAGGCTTTCCGTTCCAATTCCTCGGCTTCACCTGCGGTAAAGCCTGCGGGATTTCCACTTCAATCCCTTGCGCTTTGTACTCGGCCTAAATTCGAGTTTTAAGCCTTTTGGGGCACCTCCAAAAGGAAAGAACACGCAAAGGCCTCAGTCCCCAAAATTGAGCCGTATCAATAAGGCTGCCGTTTTGATACGGCCTCATGTATGCGGTTTAGTCCATCGTTTCCAAATCAAAGGGGGTTTCCTGATACACGTAGTTGAGCCAGTTGTCGAAAAACAGATTCGCGTGGGCGCGCCAGCGGACTACCGGCGTTTTGTCAGGGTTGTTACCGGGGTAATAGTTTTTGGGGATCTCAATGGGAAGCCCTTTGGCAAGATCGCGGTGGTATTCGCGGTCAAGGGTGAGGGGATCGTATTCCAGATGGCCGGTCACATACACCTCCCTGCCTTCACGGGCGGTAACGATAAATACCCCGGTTTCACCGGTTTCGGACTGAATCGTAAGCCGGCCGTCGGCGGCGATGCGGTCCCGGTCGCTTGCGGTATGCCGGGACTGGGGGGCGAGGAATTCGTCGTCAAAACCCCGGAACAGGACATGGTACTGTTCGTGTACCTCATGGGGAAAAATACCGAAGAGCTTTTTCTCAAGCGGCTTTTTGGGGATGCCGTAGCGCCGGTACAGGCCCGCCTGCGCCCCCCAGCAGATATGCATGGTGGAAAACACGTTTTTTTCCGAATAGTCGATAACCGCGGCGAGTTCGTCCCAGTAGTCCACTTCCTCAAAAGGAAGGGTCTCCACCGGCGCGCCGGTGATGATAAGCCCGTCAAAGCGGATATTCATCGCGATGATCTCTTTGGCGCTGATGTAAAACTTTTCCAGGTGCCCCGGCGGCGCGTTTTTTGACTCGTGGCTGCCCATGCGTAAAAAGGTGATATTCACCTGCAGGGGGCTGTTGCCCAGCAAACGTAAAAGCTGAATCTCCGTATCCACGGTAGTGGGCATAAGGTTGACAATGGCGACATTGAGGGGCCTGATGTCCTGATGCTCGGCCCGCTCGTCGGTCATTACAAAAACCCGCTCCTGGCTTAAGGCGTCGTATGCGGGTAAGTCTCTGGGTATTTTGATCGGCATGGTGTTCCTGTAATTCCCTTTTTGTCAAATATGCTTAAATGACAGCTAACGCTGCACGCGGCCCGAGGCGTCGCCGCCGGCGAGTTTTTGCACATCCTCTACCGAAACATGGTTAAAGTCGCCCTCAATGGAATGTTTGAGGCAGCTTGCCGCCACGGCGAATTCCACGGTCTCTTGGGGGCCAAAGCCCTTGAGGTTAGCGTAGATAAGGCCCGCGCCGAAGCTGTCACCGCCGCCCACCCGGTCCACGATGCGTACCGCGTATTTCCGTGAAAAATAACAATTTCCGTTCTCGTAATACATGGCGGCCCAGTTGTTGTCGCTGGCGCTGATCGATTCCCGCAGGGTAATGGCGACTTTCCTGAAGTGAAAGCGTTCCGTCAGGGCTTTCGCCACTTCCCCATAGCTCTCGCCTCTGATGCTGCCCGATGTTACGTCGATGTTTTTCGCGTGAATGTCGAATACGTCCGCGGCGTCTTCCTCGTTGGCGATGCAGATATCCACAAAGGGCATGAGGCGGGCCATCACCTCGCCGGCCTTTTCCCTCGGCCAGAGATTCTTGCGGTAATTGAGATCGCAGGAAACGGTAAGGCCTTTTGCTTTGGCGGCCTTCGCCGCTTCCAGCGTAATTGCCGCCGCGCTATCCGAAAGGGCGGGGGTGATGCCGGTAAAATGAAACCAGGACACACCCTCAAAAATACCGTTCCAGTTAAAGTCCCCCGGAGAAGCCGTAGCAATCGCCGAATTAGCCCGGTCATAGATCACCTTCGAGGGCCGCTGCGACGCGCCCTTCTCCAGAAAGTAAATGCCCACCCGGTCACCACCCCGCGCGATTTTGGAAACGTCCACCCCGAACTGCCGCAGCTTGTTTACCGCGGCTTGGCCGATGTCGTGCTTCGGGAGCCGGGTAACAAAAGCGGCGTCAATGCCGAAGTTTGCCAGCGATACCGCCACATTCGCCTCGCCGCCGCCGTAGGTCGCGCCGTAGGACTGGGCCTGCACAAAACGGTAATAGCCATCAGGCGCCAGACGCAGCATTATTTCACCAAACGTAACCACTTTTTCCATCACATCCCCCTCAATTACTTTTTCTGAACCAGATGCAGGGCGAAGCCGAGTATCTCTTCCTTGCAGTACAGCGCCACCAGATTGCCTTTAGCGTCTTTTTTGGCGCTTGCGTGATCAAGGGCGACGCCGTTCCGCTCAAGATATGCCGCCGCCCGGTGAATGCTGTTGGTCCCGATAGCAACGTGGCCGTGGGTCCCCGGCGCGGCCTTCTTTACGATTTCGATATTGTTCCCGGCAAAGACCGAAGAGTTTCCGTCTTTCACGATGAAGCCGAACAGGGTGTTGAAAAGGGCGGCGGCCTTGCTTGCCGCTTCTTCCCCTCCGGCATTGACGCCGATATGGGCCACTTCCAGGCCCAAAAGGTTCAGCACCGCTTCCCGCGACAGCGCGCTGATTTTCGCGAAGTCGCCCGAGTTGATAAGGTCCGCACTCACCATCCAGGAGCCGCCGCAGGCGTGGATTTTTTCGTAAGCGATGTACTTTGCGATGTTTCCCGCGTTGATCCCGCCTGTGGGCATGAACTTGAGGGTAGGGTAGGGGGCGGCGATGGCCTTGATGTAATCCAGCCCGCCTGCCTGCTCGGCGGGGAAGAACTTCACCACCTCAAGGCCGAACTCCAGGGCCTGTTCAATGTCCGAAGGGTTGGAGCAGCCGGGCGTGACGGGGATCCCCTTAGACACGCAGTACGACACTACTTTGGGGTTAAGCCCCGGGCTGACGATAAACTTCGCC
Organism: Treponema sp.; assembly: GCA_031279635.1. Taxonomy (GTDB): domain Bacteria; phylum Spirochaetota; class Spirochaetia; order Treponematales; family Breznakiellaceae; genus WQXQ01. Next base: position 12,056 of record JAITIC010000232.1, read on the forward strand.
CCGGCCTTGACGGCCCGGTCAACCTGATCGACGCTGAGTACCGTGCCCGCGCCCGGCAGAATCCCCGGCACTTCCTTTGAAATCCGCCGTATCGCCTCTTCCCCCTGGGCGGTCCTGAACGTTATTTCCGCGCAGGGAATCCCTCCGGCAATCAGGGCCCGGGCCAGGGGAACCGCTTTTTCCACATCGTCAATTTTGATCACCGGCACAATGCCGATTTTCCCCAGTTCTTCCAAAACCGCGTTCATACGAACCTCCGTCATTACATCCTATACAGTGATTTCCAAATTAACCCAAATCCCATTAAAATTCAAGGCGAGAAGGGAAAGAGGCAGCAGTTTTACATTTAGCCATCGGGCTCATCTTCCATGGTCACGAAGCCGATAAAGTCCTCCCACGTTTGAAACAGATACCGGCTGAATATCATCCGTAACCCCGCAAAAAACTCA
>JAITIC010000001.1 GCA_031279635.1 Treponema sp.
TTCCGAATCGTTTCCGCGTACGGGCCGTCCCCGGTAAACACAAAAACTGTTTTCCCGGGAAGACGGCGTTCAAGTTCAGCGGCGGCGTAAAGCAGCATATCCAGGCCTTTTTCCGGGGATAGCCGGCCTACATAAAGGTATATAAATTTGTTTTTCCCTATCCGGTTCCGCAGTTCTTCGTTCCGGTATCCTGGATTAAAGAACGCCGCGTCTATTCCCCGTGACCAAAGGCCTAAGTTCCGGTATTGCCTTTGGAAAAGGTCTTCCATGGTATGCCGGGAGGGGACCAGAATGCGGCGGGCAAAACGGTAAAACCAGGAGAGGTACTTTTCCAACAGCGGTTTGAAGGGTTCAAGATCAAAATAACGCAGATATTTGCCGTAGTTGGTATGATAGCTCATTACCAGGGGAAGATTACGGGTAACGGCGTAGCGCATACCCCGAAAGCCGATTCCCAGTTCAGTACTTACATGAACCAGATCCGGCTTAAAGTGATCGCAGATTTCATCGATCTCCCAGAAGGCGGGAAAGGCCAGACGGCTTTCCGGGGAGAAGCGTGTTTTCAGTCCTTTGAATCGGTACAGGTTCCGGTAAGCGGAATGGAAGTTTTCCCCTTGGGGAAGCGTCTCTTCATGTTCGTAGGCCGGGGCAAAAACCGTATGGTGGATACGGTTTTCGTCAAGGTAGGCGCCAAGCCTGGACAGGGTATTGCTTACCCCGTTTAGTTCCGGGGCGTAGGTGTCGGTAAAATACGCAATTTTCATCAAGTCCTCCCTCTGTATTAAAGCTGGTGTAATGATGCCGGTTGATTGTAAGAATCAGAATAAAGAAAAGTAAAATTTTGGTAAAAAATCCGGTTACGAAATCCTTGTCCCGCCGAACCGCCGGATTAGAACACGATCTCCGCAGGAAGTTCCGCGTCCATGGCGCCCGGAGGGACGGGGCGCTCCGAATAGAGGCCGTGGAAATCGCTGCCCCCGGAAAGAAAGAGGCCGTAGCGCCGGGCCGCCTCCTGTACCGTCCGCTGCCGTTCAGGGGTTTGGGTGGGGTGTTTGTATTCGATGCCGGAAAGGCCCAGTTCAACCAGACGGGGGAGGAAGCCCATCGTGTCGTACTGGAAGGGATGGGCAAGAACGGCCAGGCCTCCGCAGTCCCGAATAAGACGCGCCGCTTCTTCGGCGTTCATGTAACGGGCCGTAACCAGCGCAAGTCCGCCGGGGCCGAAGAGCCGGGTGTAGAGGGGGCCGTAAATCGCGGAACTATAGCCCCGGTCCGCCAGCGCGTGCATGATGTGCTGACGGTAAACGGTTCCGTCCAGAGCGGCGTATTCGGTAACCTCTTCCCGGCAAAGGGGATAGCCCGCTTTGATGATCAGGTCAAGGGACTCCATGTTTTTTTCGTGCCTGGCCCGGAGCCAGGGAAGGCAGGCTTGGGTAAGGCCCTCCATGTCCCGCACCTGATAGCCCAGAATGTGCGCCTTGCGGCCGGTTTCGGGATTGAAGGCGGAAATCTCCACTCCGGGAATAACCACCAGGCCCTCTTTTTTCCCCTCCTCAATGGCCTCTTCCTGGCCCGCCATGGTGTCGTGATCGGTAACGGCAACGGCGTTCAGGCCCAGCGCTTTGGCAAGGCGGATCAGGCGGGAGACGCTGAGGGAACCGTCCGACCATGCGCTGTGGAGGTGAAGATCCGCTTTCATAGTTCCGTCTCTCTTTCGCCAGGATCACAGTACGCACCGCGGAGCAGATCGTAGCGGCGATCCGAGAGGGCAAGCAGCGCGTCCCGGTCATGAAACACCCCCACCATAGCCGTGCCTTCCGCCTTGAGGCCGAGGATCATCTCCATGATCCGGTTCTTGTAACCCTTATCCAGGGAAGCGGTGGGTTCATCCAAAAGGAGGAGCCGGGGCTTGGTGATGATCGCGTGGAGTATGTTGAGCCGTTGTTTTTCCCCGCCCGAAAAAGTGGCCGGGTACATTTCCCAGAGGGCTTCGCCTATCCCCGCCTGGGAAAGCAGGTGCCGGGCTTTATCCAGGGCTTCTTCCCGGCCGGCGCCCCGGCTTATCAGCGGTTCGATCAGAGTCTCCAGGGCGGAGACACGGGGCATGACCCGGAAGAACTGGGACACATAGCCGATCTCAGCGCGCCGCAGGCTGAGGATATCCCAGTCGTCCGCCACGGCAAGATCAATCCGGGAGCCGTCTTTGGCGGTGTAGAGAATCTCCCCGGCGCTGGGGATGTAGGTACGGTAGACGCACTTGAGGAGGGAGCTTTTCCCCGTCCCGGAAGGGCCGGTAACGGCCAGGAGGGAACCCGCCGGCGCTTCAAAGGAGACCCCGGCAAAACCGGGGATTACCACATTGCCGCGGATGTGGATGAAAAAATGCTTTGCCAGGTTCTTAACGCATAACATGGTCTTTAGTCTCCCCTCCGGTACTCGAATTGCAGGGCAGCCTGTCCGTCGATAAAGCACATATATACTATAGGGTGAAGGTGGATTCTGTTAACTACCAGTAGGTCGGCTTTTTTTCCTGCCTCCACCGTACCGTAGTCCCCGTCTATCCCCATGGCTTTGGCGGGGTTGAGGGTGAGCATCCGTATCGCGGCGGGCAGGGAGAGGATCCCCTTCTTCTCAAGTATGAAGGCCGAATGTAGGAGCGACGCGGGGTAATAATCCGAGCAGAGGATGTCCGCGTAGCCCTCCTGAATCGCTTCCAGCGCGGAAAGGTTTCCTGAGTGGCTGCCGCCGAGCATGACATTGGGCGCTCCAACCACCACAAGGATTCCTTCATCATGGGCCTTCTTCGCCACATCAAGTTCAATGGGGAACTCCGAGATTTGTATGCCGAATTCGTTTTTCATTAGCTTGAGTTTTTCCAGCGTGTCGTCGTCGTGGGATGCCAGGGGGATGTTCCGTTCATGGGCCAGGGCGGCCAGGGCCTTGAGCATCTCCGGGGAAGCCACCGGCTTGTTCCTGCTGTCCGCCAAGACTTCGTCCAGGGTTTTATCGCTGCAAGCGGCGGCCCAGGTGGTGTAGGAGCGGGCGTATATTTCCAGGTTCCGGTACTGTCCCTGCCCCGGGGTGTGATCCATAAACGAAAGCTCATGCACCGTCCCGCTTTTCAAAAGTTCCGAGAGATAATCGTAAATGCCGATATTGTCGATCTCATAGCGGGCGTGGAAACGGTGGCGTATCAGATGGCAGCCTTCGTGAAAATCCTTGATAAGCCCCGCCAGCCGCTCAACATTTTCTTTGGTACGGAAACTGGGCCGGTTCTCCACGTCCGCCACGCCGCCGCCGTTCATCAGGGAAAGGGAATGGTAGACGGTCGTAACACCGTGCCCCAAAAGCTGTTTCTCCGCTTCCCTAAGGCCCGTCTCAAAATCCATAAGGCAGGTGGGCCGGGGCTGCAGAATGCTTTCGATATAATCCGAATGAATGTCGATGAAGCCCGGCATGACGTAGCCGCCCTGGGCGTCAAAAAGGCGAGTCTCTTCCCCGTCCTTATCGTTGAGCCGCATCTTATCCATGGGGAGGATAGAGAGGATACGATCCTCATCAATGATAAGCGCGTGATGGGGCAGTACCTCATCGGGGGTTACCACTGCGGCGTTAAAAATACATTTTCGCATAACAAATTCCTACAAAAGCGAATTGACCAGCGTCTGGGTATAGCTGTGCCGGGGGTCTTCCAGAATCTGATCCGTGAGCCCTTCCTCAACGATCCGGCCGTTGAGCATGACCGCCGTGCGGCCCGCCAGCATCCGCACCACCGCCAGGTCGTGGCTTACCACGATCATGGTTACCTCGAATTCCCGCTGTATCTTTTTCACCAGATCCAGCACACGGGCCTGAACGGAAAGATCAAGCCCGGTGGTTACCTCGTCCAGCAGCAGCACCGGCGGGTTATTTGCCGCCGCCTTGGCGATCTGCACCCGTTGCTGCATGCCCCCTGAAAAATTCCGGGGCGGTTCCCTGACCCGGCTCACCGGTATCTCAATGTGCTCTAACAGTTCCGCTGTCCTTTTCATCATGGCGGCCACGTTGCGGTTCCCCGCGGCAATGAGTTTTTCCGCCACGTTGGCCCCGGTGGAGAAAAACATCCGCAGGCCCAGGTGGGGGTTCTGATACACCATGCCCAGGAGCCGGTTTCTGATGTCCTGCTTCTGCTGAAGGCTCGCGGAAAAAATATTTTTTTCGCCCCCGCCGTAACATTCCAGATAATAGGCCCCCGCCGTGGGTTCGCTGTCCAGGTACAGGGCCCTCATCAGGGTGGTTTTACCGGACCCCGATTCGCCCACCACTCCCAGAATCTCCCCTTTCACGAGATTGAGGGAAACGCTGCGCAGGGCCCAGACGGTCTTGCAGAAGGGACAGCGGTTCCGCTCCATGTACGTCCCGGCCGCCTCCGCGTCAAGGCAGCGCGGACAAGCCGGCCCGTGCCGGACGGTCAAATTGTCCAGCTTCAAAGTAAATGTGTTTCGGGTAAGCATAGGTATATTAAGGGCCATGGGTATTAAAAAACGGTTAAACATGCGCTAATCCTATGTTAAATGAGCCTGTCCCAAAAATAATTGACTGTGCGCTCACGCGCACGGTTTTGGGACAGGCCCGTGCAGTTTTTCAGGCTTTCAGCCTTGCAAAACTGCGAATTTCAAGGCTGCTTTCCCAAAACTGAAGTTTTGGGAAAGCCTCAAATGAATTAAAATTTTCTTGTGTAAAACCACAACCATTATCTTTTAATAATAAAGCTGGTAATTTCTGGTAAAAAATCGGCTTCATCTGATAAGGCGGCTGTGACAAATCGAACGAGCCTCCGATCGAGCTAAAGCAACGCTTAAAATACCGCAGAGCTTGCTCCACGGAGGCTCATCCTGCGAATTTTGACCGTTTTATTGTATACTGCTATAGTCAGGAGAACGGCCATAATCATATTCTTATGGCGATGTTCGTGGTTTATTGCTTAACGCTTAATGGGAGGACATGCGGTGATTGTGCTTATTAAAGGCGCGGGGGACCTGGCTTCGGGAGTCGCTTTGCGGCTTTGTCACGCGGGCTTTGATGTTGCCATGACCGAAATCCCCGCTCCTTTGGCGGTGCGGAGAACGGTCTCTTTTTCCCAGGCGGTGTATGAGGGCAGGACGCAGGTGGAGGACCTTACCGCGGTTCTGGTAAAGAACGAGGGCGGGATGCGCGCTGCTTTTGTACGGAAACAGATCGCCGTGATTGTTGATCCGGAGGCCGCCGTTCTCAGGCGGCTTCGGCCCACTGTTCTGGTGGACGCCATCATGGCAAAAAAAAATCTGGGGACCGGCATCAATGACGCGCCGGCGGTGATCGGCGTGGGGCCGGGTTTTACCGCGGGAATTGATTGTCACGCCGTTATTGAAACCAGGCGGGGCCATACTCTGGGGCGGGTACTAACCGAAGGCAGCGCCCTGCCCAATACCGGCATCCCCGGCGACGTCGCGGGCTACACCGTTGAACGGCTGCTCTGTTCCCCCGCCGATGGTATCTTTGAGCCGTTAGCTGAAATTGGAGACAAGGCGCGCACAGGTGAAGAAGTTGCCCGGGTACACACGGCGGACGGCATCGTCCCCCTCCTTGCGAAAATAGAGGGCATAGTGCGGGGCCTTCTCCCCGCGGGTATCGCCGTTACAAAGGGGACGAAGGCCGGGGACATCGATCCCCGCTGTGAGCGTTCCAATTGTTTTACCGTTTCCGACAAGGCCCTGGCGGTAGCCGGTGGCGTACTGGAAGCGGCGCTGCGGTTTTCCCCCTCTTAACTCACCTTACCGCAAAGTCCGCAGCAGGCTCCGCAGTTCGGGGTTGGCCGCCGTCTCCGCCGTTGCGCCGTCGGACGGGTTGTCTTTTTCGGCTTGCAGGATGATCTCGTCACCGGCTTCAATGCGGTCAAAAAAACCGTTGCGGGTTAAAGCGCCCGCGGATACTTCCTCGTCGGCGCTGTCGATGGTGATTGTTCCCACGAGGTCGTCGGCGGTGTAGAGCAGGGCGATGCCTTCGTTGGCGATTTGGGGACGGCCTTTTTTCACTACGTCGAACACGTCGCCGGCTTTTACCCCGTCTACTCTGCCCTTGTCGATAAGCCCCTGGCCCTGCCGGCGGCTGAGGAGTCCGGCCCTAAAGGGAAGCGAGGCGGCAAGCTGGTCTGTAATGCCCCGGCCGGCGTTGCGCAGCCGGTCCGCACCGGTACGGAAAGTGGAAAACGTTCCCGCCGCGGCGCCGGTACGGGCGACAAATAATTCGCCGGTGAGGGAAATGTCCCGCTCGTTTTCCGCCGCCGAAATAATGAGAAAATAATCCGCCCCCGCTTCCCTGGCGGCTCTGAAGGCCAGCGAAAAAGAGGGCTGCCGTAATTCCAGATTCATCGGAGAAACAGCGCGGTCATGGATCAGCAGTTCCCTTATATACGAGGCGGCGATTACCCCCGCGTCAGCATGGCGGAAACTGGACTGCCCGGCCAGGGAAAAGACGGCGATGTTCCAGTGCCGCCGGGAGAGTTCCACCGGGTCTACCTGCCAGCGCCGGAAAAGCGCGCCGGAGAGGAGCGAGTTGTAGGCCTCTACCGCGTCGTTGAGCGCCCGGTCGGCAAGCCCCTGGTCTTGCAGGAAACGGAGTTCCTCAAGATAGCGGGCGGGGTAGCCCTGCAGCCGGAGCAGTTCCGCGTATTCCCGGCGGTCACGGGCGTAGGGGTTAAGGCGCAGGCCCCGGCGGTATTCAAAGAGGGCCTGTTCAACGAGGTTGCGGGAGCGGTAATCTCTGGCCCGGTCAAAGTGCCAGGCAGCCCAGCGGCTCCGGCGGGGATCCTCAAGGGCGGTACTGGCGATAAGGGTTTCCTCAAGGGCAGCGCGGACGAATTCGTCATCGGAGGCAACGCCTATGGCGCTGGTAAGCACGGTAAGGGCGTCAGCGTTGCGGCCAAGCCTGATAAGGGAAAGGCCCTTGAGATACCAGGCGCTGACGTCGTCCCGGTCGGCGGCGATGGACTCGTCGGCAAGGCGGGCCGCTTCCTCGTACTGGCCGCTCCGGTAGCGGAGGCTTGCCAAAAGGGAGCGGGCCGGGCCGTAGCCGGGTTTGAAGTACAGGGCCTGTTCCGCGTATCTGATCGCCTGGGGGAGCCTCGCCCCCTGCGCGTTGACGTAAGCGGCATAATAAAAAACCCGGTAATCGTCGGGGTGGCGGGCAAGGGCCCGGTCTATGAAGGAGATCGCCGTGTCGGTATCGCCCAGGGAGCCTGAGACGAGGGCCAGTGAAAGGAGGAGCCGCCGGTCGTCAGGGTAGCGGCGGACCGCCTCTCTGTAACGGAGCAGCGCCTCCGACGGCCTGCCTCTGGCAATGTCCAGCTCGCCTGATGTAAAGAGGGCTTCGCGGTTGTAAGGTTCCCTGGCAAGCACATCGGAAATGACCGCCGCCGCCGCGTCCAGGCGGCCCAGGGCGATGAGGATAAAAGCCTCAAGGTTCGCCGCCGCCATGTTGGAACGGGCAAGGGAGCGGGCCTTGCGCGCCCAAAGCAGGGCCTGATCAAATTCACCTAACTCATAATAACACTCGGCAAGGGCCGCGGTCCCTTCGGCGTGGGCCGGGTTGAGTCTGATACACTCGATAAAGGATTCCGAGGCGGAGTACCAGTCCTCAAGGGACATGTATTCCCTGCCCCATTCATAGTAGGCTGCCGCCTCCGCCGTCCCTCCCCGGGGGGCGCTCTGCGCCGCAAGCTCAAAACCGGAGGCGAGGCATAACGCGAAGATCAGAAACAAGACACGTAATTTCACCCTCCCTCCTATGCAACAGGCTGCTAGTCTTCTTTACGCAGCGCTATTTTCACCGAATTGATCTTGTGGCCGTCCATGTCCTGAATAATAAAATCAGTGCCCTGATATTCGGTCTTTTCATATTTTACCGGTATCTTGCCGAAGAGGTCAAACACAAAGCCGCCCAGGGTGTCAAAGTCTTCGGCGGGAAGAGTCAGGCCCGTTTCCTCGGCAAGGTCTTTCAGGTTTACCCCGGCGTCGCAGAGCCAGATGCCCTCTCCCAATTGAACTATGTCTTCGGTTTCATGATCGAATTCATCCTGAATGTCGCCGACAATTTCCTCGATAATATCTTCCATGCAAACGATGCCCGATACCCCGCCGTATTCATCCACCACCACGGCGATGTGCACGCGGCGGCGGCGAAGTTCCCGCAGGAGATCGTCGATGTGCTTTGAAACCGGAACAAAAAAAGGCTTGCGGACCAGGGCTTTAATATCAAACGGCGTGTCGCGGACCAGGGCCTTGAGCACGTCTTTAACGTAGAGAATCCCTATCACGTTGTCGATGGTCTCCTTGTATACCGGAAAGCGGGAATGTTCGCTGTCCGCTATCAGCGAGAGCAATTCGTCTTTGGAAGCGGTGGCGGAAAGAAAAACCGTGCTTGTCCGGGGAACCATCACTTCCTTGACCGTGGTGTCCGAAAGCTCCACCACTCCCCGGATCATTTGCTGCTGATCTTCCTCAAGTTCCCTGATCGCCTTGGGATTAAAAATGCCGGAAAAGGGGCCTTTCATCCGTCCCCTCCCTGTGGTAAGTCCTCCGCCGGGAGCGCCGCATCGGGCAAAATGCGCTCCTCCTTAAGTGTTGCCAATATACGCTCCTGTAAAATAATCATAGGCTCGGTATCATCGTTGGTCCGGTGATCCATGCCGTCTAAATGCAGGATACCATGAATGAGCAGACGGCGTAACTCCTCATCCTCGCTGGTTTGAAAATAGAGCGCGTTTTCCCGCAGGGTGTCAAGGGAAATGACAATATCCCCCGGCAGATAGCGCCTGCCGCCGTCTTCGCCGCTTTCCTCGGCTCCCAGTTCAAAAGAGAGCACGTCGGTGGCTTCGTCTTTGCCGCAGTAACGGGCATTGAGGGCTTGTATGGTTTTATCGCCGCAGAGCATAATCGAAAGGTTCCAGTTGTCCCGCCCGATTGCGTCAAGCGCCTTTAGCGCGTAACGCTCGACGCCGCCGCTCCAGGCCGGCAGCGGCACTTCCTCGACGCTAAGAGCCACACGGTTCATTCTTCTTCCCTGGATTCTTTCCCGTTCCTTTCTTTTTTCTGATCCGGTTTCTGTTCCGGGTATTCTATTCGGGAATGATAGTAGCCTGCCAGCACTCTGACAAATGCGTTCTTGATGGTTTCCAAATCGCGGAACGTCAGCTCCGACTCGGCAAGCTGGCCGTGCTCGACTTTGGCGCTGAACAACTGCTGGACGAATTTTTCCATTTTCGCCGCGGTAGGCTTGCTCAATGTCCGCACCGCCGCCTCGGTCACATCGGCCAGCATCACCACCGCGGATTCCCTTGAGCGTGGAGGAGTGCCGGGGTAGCTGAAGTCCTCGGCATTAACCTGGTCCTCCTTCTGAACAGCTTTGTTATAAAACCATGAGATGAGCGAATTGCCGTGATGTTCGGCGATAATACTGATCACGTCTTTGGGAAGGCCGAGGCTTCGGGCCTTTTCAACGCCCAGCTTTACATGACTGCGGATCACCGTAGCCGAAAGCCGCGGGGCGATGTCGTCGTGTTTGTTATGATCGGTTTGATTTTCCACAAAGTAACTGGGATTTTCCATTTTGCCGATGTCGTGGTAATAGGCCCCCACCCGCGCAAGGAGCGGGTCCGCGCCGATGTCCTGGCACGCCTGCTCGGCAAGGTTTGCCACCATTATTGAATGACTGTAAGTGCCCGGCGCGGTGGTAAAGAGTTTCCGCAAAATCGGGGCGTTCAGATCCGAAAGCTCCATAAGTCTGAAAGGGGTGACGGCGTTCAGGGCGTTTTCCAGCGGCGGCAGGATGCCGAGGACCAGCATCCCCGAAATAATGCCGTTCAGGGCGGCCCAGAACAGCATAACCGGATAATCGGCGGGGCCGGCGCCGCGCATAAGCAGAATTACAATAACCGCCAGACAGTTGGCCGCGGCGATAATGAGTCCCGCCTTGATAAGGTCCATCCGTTTTTCAGCGTCTTTGAGAACGGTCGAGGCCGCCACGCCGGAAATCAGGGCGAAAATGTAGGAAGTGGTGTCAAAGGAACCGGAAAGATATGCCCCCAGCGGAAAGGCCAGGGCCATAACCAGAGCCAGGCGCGAGCCCATAAACACGGCAGGGATCATCACCAGGAGCGCGGTGGGAAAAACAATGGCCGCGGGAACACCTTCGATACCGCCGGGCGAGATGTTTTTTACCAAGACCGCGCCGGTCAGGTAGAGGCACGCAAGGGCGGAAAGGAGATAGCTCTCGCTGTCGTTCAGTTCCCTGCCCAGCACAAGGCGTCCCCGTAAAAAAATAAAAAGTACATAGATAAGGGAGACAAGCAGCACAAGGCCGATGACATTACGGGGATCTTTCTCGGACTGGGAAAGGTGCAGGGCCTGCAGGGCCTGCATTTCATCCGCGGTTATGACAAACCCTTTTCTGATTATCTTCATTCCTTTTTTTATATACTTAATAACCGGCGCGACCCGTTCCCTGGCTTCCGCTGCACGCCTGTGGGAATCAGGAGGGGAGAAAAAAACATTTTCTTTAATAAACGGACGCAGCAGATCGGCGCCTATCATCCTGAAAGACACGGGCATATCCGCGTCTTTTACCGTCTGTTCAAGGGCTTCCCGCACATTGTCGCTGGTGACAATGTTGCTGTAAGGCATCTGTTCCCATCCGGTTCCGAAACCCGAAGGGTTAAGCAGTTCCACCGCGTCAGAATTGTAATTTTTTATTTCCGCGTTGTTGAGGGAAAAAATTCCCCTCGTCAAAACAGCGTCCAGCGCTTCAAGGCCGAAACCCCTAAAGGCGGCCCGTTCGGGGGCGGCAACATACGCGGCAATGGTCTCGTTTGAAAAGAACGCCGGATACTCGGCCTGAATCGCAAGACGGAAAGAAGCGGCGGCGGAATTTCCGGCCAGCTTGTCGGCAAAATCGCAGAAGGCGTTCCAGGAATCCCGCGCCTCCATTCCCGCCTCTCTGGAATAGCGGAAGACCGCGGGAACCAGCCGCTCCTGGTCTTCCATGCGGATGCGGGTCGCTTCCTCGTCAATATACGATACCGGATATCCGGCGATCACATCCCGGTCGGCAACCTTGCCGGTTTCAAAATTCCGGATGTCCCCCACTCCCGCGCCGCCCATATTGCTCAGCACTACCAGAACCGAAATCACAAAGGAACAAAGGCTGACCAAGCCGGGGGCCACACGGGATCGGGTAAGGTTAAAAACTCCGCTCAGGGAATTCCGAATGTCCCTGATAAAGAGGTTAAATTTCCTGGTCATCATACGCCTGTATTATTTTTTTGATGAGGGGATTCCGCACCACATCGGCGGTATGGAGAAAGGCGAAATAAATCCCCTCCACCGTCCTGAGAATCTCCACGGCGTGGAGCAGCCCCGAATCCGTTTTGCGGGGCAGGTCTATCTGGGTGGCGTCCCCGGTGACCACCGCCCGCGCGCCCTGGCCGATTCTCGTCAGGAACATCTTCATCTGCTCTTTAGTGGTGTTTTGGGCCTCGTCCAGAATCACCACACAGTCGTTAAGGCTCCGGCCCCGCATATAGGCCAGCGGGGCGATTTCTATCGCCCTGGTTTCCTCCATGCGGCGGATCACTTCAAAAGGAATGAGGGATTCCATTGCGTCGTAGAGGGGCCGTAAGTAAGGATTGATTTTCTGCGTTAAGTCTCCGGGCAGAAAGCCCAGATTTTCGCCGGCCTCCACCACCGGCCGGGTGAGCACCAGTTTCCGCGCCTTTTTGGAGAGTACCAGCCGCAGGGCCTCGGCGATTGCGAGGTAGGTTTTTCCCGTCCCCGCCGGGCCCACGCAAAAACTAATGTCGCGGGAACGCATGCCCTGAATATAGGCCGCCTGGTTTTTGCTTCGGGGATAGACCCGGTGAAAACCGTGTGGTATCTGTATCATCGCGTCGCGGAAGGGACCGCCTCCCTGGGACGCGCCCTCAGCCGGCCGGAAGACCGGTTCATTCCCGCCGGGGATCAGGGCTGCCGCCAGCGCCTCGACGTACTCAGGCGAAGGGATTTCCCCTTCCTGAACCGCCGCGATAAGGCTGTCAATCATGGTCTTAAAACACCGGACACCGGCCTCGGCCCCTTCAAAACGGATCTCATTCCCCCTGGCGGCTATCCGCCCCCCCAGGGAGCCTTCAATAACCTTCAGGTTTCCGTCATTCACCCCGCAGATACCCGACAACAGTTCCCCGCTGTCAAGCACAATGGTTATGCCTTCCTCCAAGTAAACCTCTAAGAAAGGAGTCTAAGCTCCCTTTGCGGACTCGTCAAGACTGCAATTACGCATTCTGTAGACGCTTTCCCAAAACTTCAGTTTTGGGAAAGCGTCCTTGAAATTCGCAGTTTTGCAAGGCTGAAAGCCTGAAAAACCGCAAGAGCTTTTGGCTCAAGCCTGTCCCAAAACCGCGCCCCCGGCTATGCCGGGAACGTTAGCACACAGTTGGGACAGGCTCCGTATAGACGGTTTCCCTCTCAATTTAGTACAATATAGTAATGGGAAAAAACAAACAGGCCCTGCTGTTTTGGATCAAAATCGCCAATTCTGAAAAATTAAGCATCGTCAGAAACGCGCTTACCCTGACCCTGCCGGTGGTTATCGCCGGTGCGGCGGCGGTGCTGATCAACAATTTTCCCATCAAGGGTTATCAAAATTTTATGGAAGGAGTTTTCGGGGCGGGCTGGCGCAGGTTCGGCGGCTATGTCTGGGACGGGACTTTGGCGGTTCTCTCCCCGGTAATGACCTTTTCCATCGGGTACAGTATCGCGGAACGGTACAACCTGAAAAATCCCCTGAGCGCGGTGCATCCGGTTATCGCGGGGCTTCTGTCATTTTGCTCCCTCCTTGCGATAGTGGAGCCGTCGATAAATGATTTCGCCATTCCCTACAATTGGATGAGCGTCAACGGAATATTTCTCGCCATCATAATCAGCTTTGTTTCGGCGGAGCTTTTTCTGGTTTTTTACCGGATAAAAAAATTGCACATACGTTTTTATTCCGAAGACGCCGGGACAGCCATGTCCCATGTGCTTGCCGCCATGATACCCGCACTTCTTACGCTGGGAGTATTCGCGTTTTTTAAGGTTTTTATGGGTTCAATCGGGGTGCAGGATATTCACGCCCTTATTTATAATTATATTTCCCTTCCCTTCAAGGGACTGGGAAACAACCTGGGGACGGCGCTTCTGTATACGGTTACGCGGCAGGTGCTTTGGTTTTTCGGCATACACGGGGCCAACGCCCTGGAGCCGGTGATGAGCGAGATATACCTTCCCGCTGAAATGATCAATGAAATGGTTATAGCCAAAGGCGCGCCGCCGGCTTTTATTTTTACCAAAACATTTTTTGATACCTATGTATCCATGGGCGGCGCGGGGAATACCCTGTCCCTCCTGGCGGCGCTTTTAATCGGCCGGGAAAAAAGCGGGATGAAGCGAATAGCGGCGATTTCACTGGTACCCGCGGTTTTTAATATCAACGAGATTCTTCTTTTCGGTATTCCCATTGTGCTGAATCCCATTTACCTTGTCCCCTTCGTTATGGTTCCGGTGGTCCTGACGGTAATTTCCTGGGCGGCCGTGTTACTGGGCTTGTTTCCGGCTTATGCCGCGGAGGTTGCCTGGACTACCCCGGCGATAATTTCAGGTTATGTCGCAGCAGGCTCTATCGCGGGAAGCGTCATGCAGGTGGTCAATTTATTTGCCGGCTTTTTAATATACCTGCCCTTTATCCGCATGGCCGAAAAAGTGCGGCGCTACCGTTTTGACATGAACTACGCCGAACTGTTGCGCGCGGGCGGCGGCGCTAAAGGCGATGCCTATACCGTCCTCGCCGGTCAGCCCGGCGAAACGGGCGCCATCTCGCGGGTACTGGCAAATGATCTATTGGCGTCGATAAAAAAGAACGAACACCTCGTGCTGCAAAATACGCCGGGTATTACCTTTATGCTCGATCTGAATATGCGTTTTGTGCTGGGAAGCGAAAAAACCGCCGCCTTTTTAGGCTTCAAGGATATACGCGAAATGGCGGGCCTTTCCTTTGCCTCCCTCTTTGAAAAAACCATGAGTGATGAATGGATCTCAGGCGTGGAGAATCGTTGTCTTCACGTTATTGAAACAAACCAAAACGAAAGTTATGAGGAACAGGTGCGGCTCTTGTCAGGCGGAACAACGGTTTTTCAGATCGGCATAACCCCGGCGCAGGAAGATGACGGTGTCTACCGGGGTGTGGTGATAGTGATGAACGACGTTTCTGAATTGTACAGCGCACGGGAAGAAGCGGAGCGGGCCAGCAGTGCGAAAGGGGCGTTCCTCGCGAACATGAGTCACGAGATGCGCACCCCCATGAACGCCATTATAGGCATGACTAATATCGCGAAAAGTTCCGGCGACATTGAAAAAAAAGATTATTGCCTGAAAAGAATCGAAGATGCCTCATCGCATCTTTTAGGGGTGATCAACGACATTCTTGATATGTCCAAAATTGAAGCAAACAAACTTGAACTTTCCCCGGTACAATTCAATTTTAAAAAGATGGTACAAAAAGTCGAGAACGTCATTGCTTTCCGCACAGAGGAAAAGAAGCAGGTCTTTACAGTTAATATTGAAAAAGATATTCCGCCCGTCCTTTTGGGTGACGACCAGCGGTTGGCCCAGGTTATCACCAACCTCCTTTCCAACGCGGTGAAGTTCACCCCGGAAAACGGCGTCATTAATCTCAACGCCCGTTTAATTACGGAAAGCGAAGGCCTGTGTACCATTCAGGTTGAAGTTGTTGACTCCGGCATCGGTATCAGCAAAGAGCAATTACCCCGCCTGTTTAACACCTTTGAACAGGCCGACAGCGGTACGTCCCGCGAATTCGGCGGTACCGGCCTGGGCCTTGCCATTTCCAAAAGCATCGTTGAAATGATGGGCGGGCGGATATGGATTGAATCGGAAGAGGGAAAAGGCTCGACGTTTGCCTTTACAATACAAATGCGCGCTGTTGCGGACGAATCGCCTGCGGCGGGATTACACCAGGACGACGCGGAAACGTCACCACAGACGGAGGAGATCAGTTTTAAGGGCCATCGTATTTTATTGGCCGAGGATGTGGACATCAACCGGGAAATCATAGTGAGCCTGCTGGAACCAACCGGCCTTAAAATGGACAGCGCGGAAAACGGCGCCGAAGCCCTGCGTATGTTCAGCGAATCCCCCGGCAAATACGATCTTATTTTTATGGACGTGCAGATGCCCGAAATGGACGGCTACGAGGCAACCCGAAAAATACGCGAGCTTGAAAAAACCAATCCGGACTTTCCCAAAAAAATCCCCATTATCGCGATGACCGCCAATGTGTTCCGGGAAGATATAGAAAAATGCCTTGCCTGCGGCATGAACGGCCACGTGGGCAAGCCTCTGAATTTTGACGAAGTGCTAAGTATACTGAAAAAGTATCTGCCGAAAACGGCTGGATAGATACCGCCGTGATACGTTGATCTCAGTAAATTACAAGTTCCCCATTCTGATCCCCGCGGAGGCTCATGCCAAAAGTTTCCAATTCAATCCCGTTTTCAAACCGGACCAGCCCCGCCGGGCAGGCGCTTTCCCGCGAACATTCGGCGGTTTCAAAATCTATGGCAACATTCATGTTTGCCGCGCTATTTAGAGTCTGTCCATAATGTAGACACATTATGGACAGACTACCTTAAAACAGGCATTTTGCGCACCGTTTTGGTACAAAACGGGAGCAAATGCAAGGTCTGTCCGCAAAGTAACC
>JAITIC010000007.1 GCA_031279635.1 Treponema sp.
CGTCCCGCCGCTTGTCGGCTATACCGTTTCCGATGGCGTCAAATGCTTCCAAATGAGCCTTGAGTAATCCTACTCCCATACTTCAGTATCGGAACATCGCCTAAATGTAAAACTCCTGCTGTGTGTCAACGGCCAGTAGAAATGTCCCCCTTGGCTTATGCCGCATTTGAGCTGATTTGGCCTTTTCGTGGCAGGTGAATTCAGCGGTTATTTTGATTTGGGGGCATGAGTTGGCAAAGACAAGGAACAAGACGTGCCTTGACTGTCTGCATTGCAAGGTATCGGCGAAGCCAACGGAAAAGAGGCGGCTGTGTTTCTGTGCCAAAGGGAAAAAAGAAGTACGACGCCGGGAACCGTTCTGGCTTGCAAAGAAGGTTTGCGAAAAAGTTGAAAACACGGGAGGGGGATGCTCTTATCGCTCGGCGAAAAGGCTCCGGCATGGGGCCTTTCCCGGTGGAACAGTGGGGGTCTCCGCTTCCTTCCCCCTGATGATCTTGAACCCTATACCAAAGGGAATCCATTACAGTATACCAGCAAGAGTACCCGCAATCTTGAGCGGGCCCTAAAGGAGAAGGGATATAGCCTACAGAGGAACCGGAAAGAACTTGCGAAAGCTAAAGCCATCCTGAGGAAAAACGGACGCTGCCGATTAAGCATTGGGGTCTGGCGCTTAACCAGGAGAGCCATTGAATTTGGCAAAGAACGGGTTCCGTTCTAACATATCGATGGCCAATTACATAAAAATCTGACATGCCCGTATTATCGGCATCTTTCTGAAGAACTTCATAATGCGGTTGCCCTTACCCAGGTGTCCACGTCACTATGCTAATCGCCGTTTCTAGTCTATATTCGTGCAATGACCACAAGAGAACGACTCAATGCCATCGCCGGCCGGCGTATTCTTGTTCTTGACGGCGCCATGGGTACCATGATACAGAGTTTCCGACTTGGCGAGGCGGATTTTCGGGGCGGGCGCTTTGCCGCTCACCACAGTCCCCTCCTGGGCTGCAACGACATTCTCTGCCTGACCAGGCCGGATGTGATTAGCGCCATTCACGAAGCGTATCTTGAGGCGGGGGCCGACATTATCGAGGCCTGCAGTTTTAATGCGACGGCCGTGTCCCTTGCGGATTACGGCGTCGAAGCGCTGTCTTATGAGATAAGCGCGGCGGCCGCGGTCCTGGCGCGGCGGGCGGCGGAAAAGTTTTCCACCCCGGACAAACCCCGTTTTGCGGCGGGCAGCATCGGCTCCACCGTAAAAAGCGCCAGTCTCTCGCCGGACATGAACGATCCCGCCAAACGAGGCATATACTGGGACGAACTTGAAGCGGCTTATTATGAGCATGTCCGGGGGCTTTTGGACGGCGGTGTTGATATTCTGCTTGTGGAAACCGTGTACGACACCCTCAACGCCAAGGCCGCCCTGTCCGCCATCGGCCGGCTGCTGGAAGAACGAAACACCGATGTTCCGGTCATGATCTCCGCCACCGTTTCAGGGGACTCAGGCCGCCTCCTTTCCGGCCAGACGCTGGAAGCCTTTTGCGTGTCGGTGTTTCACGCCCGGCCCTGGGCAATCGGCCTGAACTGTTCCTTCGGTGCGGAAAAACTCCTGCCCCACGTGCGTGCCGTTGCCGTGCAGGCCGCGCAGTTCCCCTGCCTGGTAAGCGCCCACCCCAACGCAGGGCTGCCCAACCAGCTCGGCGGCTATGACGAAACGCCGGAAACAATGGCCGCCAGCGTTGAGCAGTATTTGAAAGAGGGCTTGGTGCATATTGTAGGGGGATGCTGCGGCTCTACTCCGGCCCATATTGCCGCCATCGCGGCAAAAGTCGCCTCTTACACCCCCCGCCCGGCGGCCTTCGAAAAGGCTCCATCCGCGTGCAGTCTTGCCGGGCTTGAGCCGCTCCTTATCGGTGGGCAATCGTTCCAGGGCAAAGCCGATGACGGCGGCCTTAATTCCCTTACCATTATCGGCGAGCGTACCAATGTGGCGGGCAGCCGCAGATTCCTCAGCCTCATCAGCGGGAAAAAATACGACGAGGCCCTTGCGTTCGCGCGGGACACGATCAAAGCCGGAGCCTCCCTTATCAATATCGGTATGGACGACGCCATGCTGGACGCGGAACAGGCAATGGCCGATTTCCTTGATATTGCCCTTTCCGATCCGGACATAGCCAGGGTTCCTTTCATGATCGACAGCTCACGCTGGAATGTAATTGAAACGGGCCTCAAGCGCGTACAGGGAAAGAGCCTGGTGAATTCGATCAACCTTAAAGACGGCGAAAAAGAGTTCCTCCGCAGGGCCGGCCTAATCCGGCGCTGCGGCGCCGCCGTGGTGGTAATGCTCATCGACGGGCGGGGACAGGCGGTGAGCTATGAGCGGAAAATCGAAATTGCGGGATGGGCCTATGGGCTGCTCATTGCCGCCGATTTTCCCGCAAGGGATATTGTGTTTGATCCCAATGTGCTTGCCGTAGCCACCGGCATCAGCGAGCACGATTCTTGCGCGCTGGATTTTATCCGTGCCTGTTCCTGGATTCGGGACAACTGCCCCGGCGTTCAGATTTCAGGCGGCGTCTCAAACCTTTCTTTCAGCTTTCGGGGCAACAATATTGTCCGGGAAGCGATGCACGGCGTTTTTCTTCATCACGCGGTCCGTGCGGGCCTCAGCATGGCCATTGTGAATCCGGCGGCCCTCGTTTTGTATAACGAAATTGACGGGGAACTGAGGAACGCCGTTGAGGATGTGATTCTCAACCGCCGCCCCGATGCCGCCGAAACACTGCTTGCCATAGCGGAACGGATCGCGGCGGAAGGTTCCCGCGGTGGGAGCGGCCGGCGAGCCGCTTCCCGGGAAAGCGGCGACGATTGGCGCGGCCTTGACGCCGAAGGGCGGATCATTCACGCCATGGTAAAGGGCCTGGACGATTATATCGAAGCGGATATGCCGGAATTGCTGAAAAAATACAGCCCCCTGGCTCTTGTGGAAGGCCCCCTGATGGACGGCATGAAGGAAGTGGGCAGGCGCTTTGGCGAAGGAACCATGTATCTCCCCCAGGTGATCCGCAGCGCCAGGGTGATGAAAAAAGCCGTCGCCGTTTTGGAGCCGTATATGAACCTTTCCGAAAACAGCGCCGTCAGCGCGGATGCCGGAGCGCCCCGCTCAAAAAAAATTCTCCTTGCCACCGTAAAGGGTGACGTTCACGACATCGGGAAAAACATTGTGGGTATTGTCTTGGGCTGTAACGGTTATAAAATCATCGACCTGGGGGTGATGGTTCCGGCGGAGCAGATTTTCGAGGCTGCCGAAAAAGAGAACGCCGATGTCATCGGCCTTTCAGGACTAATTTCTCCTTCGTTAGACGAAATGGTTTATGTGGCGCGGGAAATGGAAAAACGGAAAATGAACATCCCCCTGCTGATCGGCGGCGCGGCGGCCAGCCTTGTCCACACGGCCCTGAGGATCGCCCCGGAATATTCCGGCCCCGTGGTCTACGTTCCCGATGTCGGCAAATCCGCGGAAACGGTCCGCGCCCTGCTTTCCGCCGCCCGGCGGCCCCGTTTTCTTGCGGACCTTGCGAACAGCTACCGCACAGCCGCCGCACGGCACGAAGCGATTCAGTCCGGCCGCGTCGCGCTCTCCCCGGAAGGAGCGCGGGCCAATAAAATTCCGCCTGTTTCTTACACGCCGGTAAAACCCAAAAAAACCGGCCTCATTGAACTGAACGGCTATCCTTTGGACAGGGTCATTCCCTATATCGACTGGCGTTCGTTTCTGGCAGGCTGGGACATTCAAAACGAAGAGCGGGCGGAAAGCGAAAAACTCCTTGCGGACGCTAAAGCGCTTTTGGAACGGATTAAGAGCGAAGAGATTCTGACGCTCAGGGGCGTTACGGGTATTTTCCCCGCCGCAGGCGGCAATGAGGAAGTTGTAGTATTCGGCCCGGATACCGATAATGCACATAACGCCGAAACAACGCGGTTCTGTTTTCTCCGTGCCGGAGGGGAAAAAACCGCCGGCGTTTTTAATCCCTGTCTGGCGGACTTTCTCAAGCCCCTGGACAATGACGGCCGCCCCGCTGACTGGCTCGGCCTTTTCGCCCTCAGCGCCGGTTTCGGCCTGCGGGAAAAGGTTCTTGAATACCGGACACAGGGCGATGATTACAGCGCCATCCTGCTGACATTCCTGGCAAACACCCTGACCGAAGCCTTTGTCGAAGAGGTACACCTCCGCGTCCGCCGGGAATGGTGGGGCTATGCCGCAGATGAAAACCTCACGCTTGAAGATATCCTAAAAGGGAAATACACCGGCATACGTCCCGCCTTCGGCTATCCCGCATGCCCTGACCATGAAGACAAGCGCGCCGCCTTTGCGCTTCTTGAAGCGCGTGAACGCTGCGGGCTGGAACTTACCGCTTCCGCGATGATGATCCCGTCCGCCTCGGTCTGCGGAATGTTTTTTGCCAGTCCCGCTTCCTGTTATTTTAGCGTCGGCGCACAGGGGGACAGGCAGCTAAACGATTGGGCAAAACGCAAAGGCATCAGCGTGGGTGAAGCCCGCCGCCGCACGGGGATATAGGCGGCAGCAATAGCCCCTCGGTTCCAGCCCGATGCTGACCCGATGGCCGAAGGTGACGTATTTTGGAACTGCCTCATGTATTTAGATTTAAAGCCCAAAACAGCAGGATGATTAGGCTAAAACTCAGGATAATTTCAAAGAAAGATGAGCCTCCGCGGAGCAAGCTCCGCGGCATCTTAAACGTTGCGCTTCAAAACTAATTGACTGTGCGCTAAACGCGCAGGGTTTTGAAACAATCTCAAGTTTAAGAAAATTAAAAAAAAACGACAAAAATTCAAAAAACCGCTTGACATTGGGTTAAATCCCTTGTAAGTTATATATATGAATATTTGTTCAATCGTTTGGAGAAACCTATGGTAAAGGGTGCTGTGGACATTGAAAGCCTGAATTGTACCGTCATCCACGAGGAAGTGGTCGCCGCGGTCAGGAAAAAAATGCCCGATGATGAACTCTTACTGGATTTGGCCGATCTATTTAAGGTTTTTGGCGACTCCACCAGGGTCAAAATTATCTGCGCCCTTCTGCGGGCCGAGATGTGCGTCTGCGATATCGCGGCCCTTTTGGGCATGAGCAAATCCGCCATTTCCCACCAACTCAGAACCCTCCGGCAGACCCGGCTGGTGAAGTACCGCCGGGAGGGGAAGGTGATCTACTATTCTCTTGCGGATGAACACGTGGGAACCATCTTTGACCAGGGCTTAGTCCATGTCAGCGAATAGGGGGGTGTTTTTTTTTCGCAAATAGTTGAATGAATAATCAACTATTCAATATTAATATGTTTGATGGATGAAGGAGCGTTTGCTATGACTAAAAAGACATGTGTATTTGGAAGGGCTTTGCTGCCCTAATTGCGCCGCCGAAATCGACGAAAAAGTAAAACGGTTACCGGAAGTGAAACGGGCGTCGGTGGATTTTCCGAACACCCGGCTCACCCTTGAATTTGAGGGAGACGAAGGCGTCCTGCTTGAAACTATCGCCGGTATTGTCCGGAACGTTGATGAGGACATCACTGTTAAAGCAAGTTAGGGGGAACTATGGAAGCGGCATTAAAACGGGAGTACATTCTGGACAAGCTCTGCTGTCCCAAATGCGCGGCGAAAATTGAAAAACACGTCGCCGCCCTGGATGGGGTACGTAGCGCGTTGGTCGATTTTTCCGTACAGAAACTTACCATCGAGGCCAAAGATTCAGGGCTATGGGGCGACATCATAACCCGCACCGGCGGGATCCTCAAACGGCTTGAACCAGCTATAGAACTGCGCGATATGGTTCTTTTCCCGAACAGGGAAACGGCGAAGGGTAAAGCTGATTCCATTCCGGTAAGTACATGTCTCCGCCGTGTAAGCCTTGTCGTCGGTATGGCCCTTTTTGCTGCGGGTATGGTCTTTGAGTATGTTCCGGCTATCACCCTGCTGCCGTTTATGCGGCTTGCCCTCTTTCTGGTAAGCTATATCCTCGTGGGCGGCGAAGTGCTTGTCAAGGCGGCAAAAAATATTACCAGGGGCGAAATTTTCGATGAGAATTTTTTAATGGGTATCGCCACCATCGGGGCCTTTGCCATTGGCGAATACCCCGAAGGCGCTGCGGTGATGATTTTTTACCGGGCAGGCGAAGCCTTTCAGGATTACGCCGTGGGACGCTCCCGCAAATCCATTTCCGCCCTCATGGACTTAAGGTCCGATTACGCCAATCTCAAAACCGCCACGGGCCTGGAGCGGGTATCCCCGGAAACGGTAGGCATCGGGGATCTCATCGTGGTGAAGCCCGGCGAAAAGATCCCCCTGGACGGCGTGGTAGTCGAGGGCTTTTCCGCCCTGGACACCTCCGCCCTCACCGGGGAATCCCTGCCCAGGGACGTGGAAAAGGGCAGCGCCGTGCTTTCCGGCTCTATCAATAAAAGCGGACTCCTCACTATTGAAGTAAACAAGGTCTTCGGGGAATCCACAGTCTCCAAAATCCTCAACCTGGTACAGAACGCGGGGAGCAAAAAGTCGGTTACGGAAAACTTCATCACCAAATTTTCCCGCTATTACACCCCGGTGGTAGTAGGACTGGCCGCGCTTATCGCCGTGCTGCCCCCGCTTTTGGGAGCCGGCCCCTGGGCGGAATGGATCAACCGGGGCCTCATATTCCTGGTCATCTCCTGCCCCTGCGCCCTGGTCATTTCCATTCCTTTGAGTTTCTTCGGCGGCATAGGCGGCGCTTCACGGAACGGCATCCTCATCAAGGGAAGCAATTACCTCGAAGCCCTTACCAACGTGGACACCGTAGTCTTTGACAAGACCGGAACCCTGACCAAAGGGGTGTTCAGCGTAAGCAGGATCGTCCCGGCAGGGGGCCTTACAGCAGAAAAACTGCTCTACTACGCCGCCCATGCGGAAGCGCACTCCAGCCACCCCATAGCCTTTTCAATCAGGAACGCCTATGGCGATGCCTACGGCAAGGACATTGACGCCGGAACGATAGGCGCGTATGAGGAAATCGCGGGGAAGGGGGTCTCCGTCCGGGTGAGGGAGGACGCGGTTCTTGCGGGAAACGCCAAACTGCTTGAAGCCGAAAAAATCGCTATTCCCGCCGCGGCGGAATTGGGCACTATCGTCTACCTTGCGGTGAACGGCGGCTATGCTGGGTACATTGTCATTTCCGATGAACTAAAAGCCGACAGCAAAGCGGCGGTGGAGGGCTTACGAAATATCGGGGTAAAACAGGTCGTCATGCTCACAGGAGACAGCAGGGCCGTAGGGGAAAGCATAGCGAAACAGATCGGCCTTGATACGGTGTACGCTGAACTCCTGCCCCACCAAAAGGTTGAATACCTTGAAGCCCTGGAAAAGAGCAAATCCGGTTCCGGCAAACTGGTTTTTGTGGGGGACGGCATTAACGACGCGCCGGTGCTGGCCCGCAGCGATGTGGGTATCGCTATGGGAGGTGTTGGTTCCGATGCGGCTATCGAAGCCGCGGATGTGGTGCTGATGACCGACGAGCCCTCGAAAATCGCCAACGCGATCCGCATTGCCCGGAAAACCCGGAACATCGTCTGGCAGAACATCGTCTTTGCCCTGTCCGTCAAGGGCGTTATCCTGGTCCTGGGCGCGCTGGGCATGGCCACCATGTGGGAAGCGGTATTCGGCGATGTGGGCGTGGCTCTTATCGCGGTTCTCAACGCCATGCGGGTAATGCGCCTCCGTTGAGGATCATTAGGGAAACGCTGATTAACTTGACGCTAATCGCGTTTCCCTAAGGTATTTGCTCATTTCATTGCGCAAATAGGGTAAACTTTGTTTACCTTGCGTTAAAGCAGCGCCGATTTATTCCCGATTGAATAAATC
>JAITIC010000238.1 GCA_031279635.1 Treponema sp.
CCTGAAAAAGTGTCCCGGATAAAATGGATTCTTGATGGCCGCATTGCGCGCATTCATAAAAATTGTCTTTTACCGGATAACTTCTTTTGCTTCCGCACAAGGGGCACGTAAATTTTCCACTCTTGTATCGTAACCTGATTATATATGCCCTGTACTGGCTCTCTGTCTGAAATTCCTTTTCAAATTCAATCAAGTCCATAGGATAATCTATCACGCATAAATGGTATCAAAAAGTCATTTCCTGCGTAAAGTAAATACCCATGTTTTTAAATATTGACAATACTCTGACTTTATAGACAGACACTATCTAAACACGGGATGGGGAATCGTATAAACATACAGGAAACCATAGAAAAGGCCCGGAAACAAATCGAAAACGAGCCCGGTCTCTCGCCAGCTAAAGCCGTCGTGCGGCCTGCGGTATACAGTGGCGGCTGCCGGGCCTGCGCTATGCTGAATTTATCATCTACACGGCTTACGCCGTGCGTTTACTGAGCGGACGGCATCCCGCTCATCCTTGCAAAACGGCGAATTGCAAAGTTGCTTTCCCAAAACTGAAGTTTTAGGAAAGTCTTCTTACACTTCGGTTTTAATTTTGCCGATAGTGTCCAGAAAGCGGCTGGAAAGCTTTATGAGCTGTTTCATTTCTTTTTCGCCAAAACGGTCAACAATCTTCGCCAGCAACTTCATGAACTGGTGTTCCTGTTCCTCAATCACCGCGCTGCCCTTTTCGGTAAGCGAAAGCGACTGTTTCCGCCGGTTGGCCTTGTTTATATTCCGCGTGATATAGCCCTTTTGTTCCATGACGCCGAGCATCTGTGAAACCGCCGCCCGGCTGATACAGAGAAAATTGGGAATCGTGACTTCCCCTGAATCAAACACATGGTTTTTTATCCCCTTCAATACGGCGACCTCCGCCATGGTGACGTTTGGCGCTATTTGCAGCGAAGTTCCCTGCGCGGCCGCCGGATTGAGCAGACGAAAGGTATTCTCAATCTGCTTAAACCGGAAAATAGCCTGCGTTAGTTGGTTTATAAGGTCCTGTTCCATTTTCACCCACATACGGTACATTCGCTTGACTTTTTTGCAAATTGTCAATATCTTAACAATTATCTGATTGATAACAAAAGGTCAAGGGGTTGCTTGATGATGAGAGACAAACTGGGACGGTTTATGCGGGGACGGTACGGCCGGGACGAGCTTAACCGCGTTCTTTTGGTATCAGCCCTGGTACTATGCGCTGTTTCACTCATAACCCGGTTGTCCGCGCTCTCTTCGCTGTCCGTGGCGCTGGCCGGTATGTGCCTTTTTCGTTCCCTTTCAAGGAATACCGGGGCGCGGTTTCGGGAAGCGCAGCTCTATTTCAAGCTGAAATCCGATATGATTCGTTTTTTCGGCGATACGGCGGAGCAGCTGTGGGTGCGCCGTACCCACCGGATTTTTACCTGCCCCTCCTGCCGTCAGCGCTGCCGGGTACCGAAGGGCAAAGGCCGTATCAGGATCACCTGCAAGCGATGCGGCGCGCAATTCATAAAAAAAACCTGACAGGGGGCGCTGATGTTTGGAACCATACGGGCTAATCGAAAAGCGCTCTCAGCGGAAGAACGGAAGCGCTACGATGCGGCATACTGCGGCCTCTGCCGTGCGTTAAGCCGCACGGCCGGCGCGTTAGGCCGGTCCTGCCTGAGCTATGATATGGCCTTTTTGTCTCTGCTGCTTTCGTCACTGTATAATTCTCCCGAACAACAGGAAACCTGCACTTGCGCGGCCCGTCCTCTGCTCCGCCGCCCCTGTGTGGTGAGCGAGAATCTCTCATATTCCGCCGATATGAATATGGCGCTTGCTTATTATCAGGCTCTGGATGACTGGAATGACGACCGCAAAAGAGGGGCAAAACGAAAAAGCGAGGCGCTGGCAAAATACCTTCCGGCAATCAGCGAAAAGTGGCCCCGCCAATGCCGGGTAATCAGCGAAAGACTTACCGCGCTCGGCGAAATGGAACGCGCCAACGAGCTCAATCCCGACATTCCCATCAATTGTTTCGGGGAACTTTTGGGCGCTGTTTTTATCTGGCGTGAAGACGAATATGCCGCGCCGCTTAACGCGATGGGCGCGGCCCTGGGACGGTTTATCTATCTTTTGGACGCCTGCAATGATCTCCTGGCGGATATCAAAAAGCAGCGCTATAATCCGCTGGTCGCGGAAATGAACCGGGACTTTACGCCTCTCTTAACTATGATGATGGCCGAGTGTACCGCGGCCTTTGACCGGCTTCCGGTACACCGGGACGGCGGTATTCTGCGGAACGTGCTCTATTCCGGGGTCTGGCAAAGCTACCGGAAAAAGAACACAAAGGCGGGAGGGGTAGCGCGATGGAAGACCCGTATTCGATATTGGGAATAAGCCCCGGCGCTTCTGACGAGGAACTGACTCAAGCATATCGACGGCTGGCTAAAAAATACCACCCTGACATAAATCCCGGCAACAAAGCCGCCGAGCGGAAGATGCGGGAAGTGAACGCCGCTTACGAACAGATTAAACAGCAGAAATCAGGCGGCGCGCGTTATGAACAGACGGACGGCGCTTACAACAGGCGGCCGCAAAACCAGGGCGGCGCGTATCAGGGGGGCGATCCCTTCGGCGGCGGGTTTGAGTTTTGGTTCGACGGGTTTGGTGATTTTTTCGCTGAAGAGCGGGGGCGGACATATCCTGAAATGAACCGGGTTCGCATCATGGTTGAAAACGGCCGGTACGGCGACGCGCTGCTTGCGCTTTCCAAACTGCCCGGCCGTAACGGGGAATGGTATTTTTACAGCGCCCTTGCCAATGCGGGGGCGGGCAACCGGGTAACCGCCCGCTCCCATGCCGCCGAAGCGGTTCGCCTGGAACCAGGCAATGCGCAGTACCGGCAGTTATGGAACCAGTTTGAACGGGGCAGCTTTGCGTACCGGGAGGCCGGTGAAGGCCGGGGTTTTCGTATGCAAAACCCGGGAAGTACGTTTTTCAGAATAATACTGGCCCAGTTATGCTGTCTCTGCTGCTGCCGTCCGTGTTAGGGAGTGCTATATATGCTATGTACCATTGTCTGAAAAAACACGCATAGGGCCTCCGCGGCATGGTACGCAGAGTAAGCGCGGCGGGTCTGCAATTCCTTCCCCAGCAATTCCGATTTAAAAACAGCCACAAGGGGCTGTCCGAAAAATTTGAAAAACTTATTCGGACAGCTTCTTTAGTGCGGCATTTGCGTACCGTTTCAACGAAACGGGAGCAAATGCGAGGGATATCCAGGAAGCAACAAACTTCCTGGACATCCCCAAAGCCTCATGCTATCACATCGGTTTTGTCCGTTCTGTCCGTGAAGGTCCGTGGTTGAAATCGGAATTCCTGTTCCTTTCCCCAAAACTTGTAACGAACCGTCAATCTGTCTTATACTCTAAGCAAGGCCCCGCAAACTCCTAAAAATCCTGTGTTGGAAAGAGGGCTTTTGGGCACTTGCGGGGAAAGTGGAAAATATGCTATACCAAATTACAGAGCAAACGCCTGTGCGTTTCGTATAAAGGCAAAAAGAGGAAGTCATGGATATACAAGTTCAGGAACTCATTGACAAAATAAAAAAAGACGGGATTGAGACCGCTTCGGAAGAGGCCGCCCGGCTCAAACAGGAAGCGGAAGCTGAGGCAAGGCAAATTGTCGAATCCGCCAAAAAGGAGGCGGAAGAGATCATCGTCCGCGGTAAGCAGGACGCCGAGCGCTCGGAAAAGGCGGGGATCGCGGCCCTGAATCAGGCTTCCCGTAACCTGGTACTGGCCTTTAAGGACGAAATTCAGGCCCTGCTGGACAAACTCATCGCCGCCCAAACAGGCGCTTCCTACAACGAGGATGTGCTCAAAGCGGTGCTGCCGGATCTGCTCAAGGCCTGGGCCGCCAAAGGGGAGGATTCCCTTGCGGTAATACTCCCCGAAAGCGCTCTGGACAAGTTGCGGGGCTTTTTCAACGAGAAACTGTCCTCGGAGATCAAGAAAGGGGTGGAACTGAGGTCCGACCGCAATCTGGCCTGCGGTTTCCGCATCGCCAACAAGGACGGCTCGGCCTACTACGATTTTTCCGCGGACTCTGTGGCGGAACTGCTTTCCGCCTACCTTAACCCCCGCCTGGCGGAAATCCTCAAAACTTCCGCCAGGGGAATATAAGGATACATAAGTGGGATCTTACTATTATTTGGCGTCCCAGCTTCCCTATCTCATCTACGGACAGACGCCGCCCATGTCCTCCGCCGCTTTCAGAGACCTGGCAAAATCACTGCTCAGCGGCCACGACTCGGCCCTGCTGGATCTGGTTAACCTGGATCCTCAGCCCCAAAAAGCGGGAGACGAAAGCCCCTCATACGCGGAGGCCGTCCCCGCTTCCGGCTCGGATTTTATCGACCGCTGGCGGGAATGGGAGCGGAGTCTGCGCCTTAACATGGCCCGCCACCGGTCCATTAAGACGAAGCGGGAAGGGGCGGCGCCTGTTGAGCCGCCCATATACCCCGCGGACGCGGCGGCGGCGGCGGTAAAAGCGGTAGTGGCGACCGAGTCCCCTCTTGAGGCGGAAATTCTCATCGACAAGGCCCGATGGAACGCGATTGAGTATTTGCAGGGGATCGATTACTTTGATCGGAGCACTATCTATGCGTATCTGCTCAAATTGATGATTCTTGAGCGGCGCGCTTCATTCAAAACCGAGGAAGGATTCGCGGAATATAAATCACTCTACGCATTCATTCTGGATCGCGTACAGGAGGGCCGTTTGCCCGGGCAAGATGTCTCACCCATGGGAGAACCTAAATGATTGGAACAAAAGGAACGGTAGTAGCCGTTAACGGCAATATGGTAAGTGTCCGTTTTGACGGCGCTGTTTCCATGAACGAGGTCGGCTATGTCAAGGTTGCCGATAAGCAGCTTAAAAGCGAAGTCATACGGATTCGCGGCGATATCAGCCAGCTCCAGGTCTTCGAGATCACCAAAGGCATCGCCATCGGCGACACGGTGGAATATACCGGGGACATGCTGGCGGTGGAAGTGGGGCCGGGGCTTCTGGGCCAGGTTTACGATGGTCTGCAGAACCCGCTTCCCCAGCTTGCCCAGGCGGCGGGTAATTTCCTGGAACGGGGGATATACATGGATCCCCTGCCGGTAAACATTTCCTGGCAGTTTACTCCGATAGTCAAAGCCGGCGACACGGTGGAGCGGGCCGATACCCTGGGCACGGTGCCGGAAGGGGCCTTTACCCACCGGATCATGGTGCCTTTCGGACTGTACGGCAGCTATACCGTCGCCTCGATAAAAGGCCCCGGCGCTTACAAGATCCGCGATACCATTGCCGAGCTTAAAGACGAGAAGGGCAACATCATACCCGTAGCCTCAAGTTTCCGCTGGCCGGTAAAACGGGCCGTTGACTGCTTCCAGGAACGGCTTAAGCCCTCCGACCCCATGGTTACCAGGGTGCGTCTTGTGGACACGTTTTTCCCCGTGGCCCGGGGCGGCACCTACTGTATCCCCGGCCCCTTCGGCGCGGGCAAGACCGTTTTGCAGCAAATCACCAGCCGCCACGCCGACGTTGACATCGTTATCATCGCCGCCTGCGGCGAGCGCGCCGGCGAAGTTGTGGAGACGCTCAAGGAGTTCCCCGAACTTACCGATCCTAAAACAGGCCGTTCCCTTATGGAACGGACCATTATCATCTGTAACACTTCCTCAATGCCCGTCGCGGCCCGCGAGGCTTCGGTGTATACCGCGGTAACGCTGGCCGAATACTACCGGCAGATGGGTCTCCACATACTGCTTCTGGCGGATTCAACCAGCCGCTGGGCGCAGGCCATGCGCGAAATGTCCGGCCGTCTTGAGGAGATACCCGGCGAGGAAGCCTTTCCCGCCTACCTGGAATCCACGATTGCCAGCTTCTACGAACGGGCCGGTATTGTCAGACTGAAAGACGGCTCCCTCGGTTCGGTTACCATCGGCGGCACGGTTTCCCCGGCGGGCGGTAACTTTGAGGAGCCGGTTACCCAGGCGACGCTTAAAGTTGTCGGCGCGTTCCACGGGCTCAGCCGTGAGCGTTCCGATGCCCGCAAGTTCCCCGCCATTCACCCGCTTGACTCATGGTCCAAGTACAAAGGGATCATTGACGGCGGCAAGGTCGCCTACGCCCACAGCTTCCTGCGGCGGGGCGCGGAGGTTGAGCAGATGATGAAGGTCGTCGGCGAGGAGGGAACCAGCATCGAAGACTACGTGATCTACCTCAAGGGCGATCTTATCGACTCGGTCTACTTCCAGCAGAATTCATTCGACGCGGTTGACGCGGCGGTCAGCCCCGAGCGGCAGAAGCACGTATTCGCCATTTTGCTCACTATTCTGGCCTCCGGCTTCAGTTTCCCCGACAAGAACGAAGCCCGTATCTGGTTCAACCGGCTCAGGCAGAAATTCCTGGACTACAACGGCTCCGAGTGGCAAAGCGAGCGCTTTAACGGCTTACAGAAAGAAATTGAGGAAGCCGTTAAGAGTCAATCAAAAGGCCTTGACAAGGCCGCGGAAAAAATCCTGGCATAGGACGGAATTATGAAAAAGGTATACAGCAAGATTGAATCTATAACCGGAAGCGTCATTACCGTCCGGGCCGAAGGGGTCCGTTACGGGGACCTTGCCGAAGTTGACACCGTGTTCGGGACCTCCCTGGCCGAAGTAAACCGGCTTCAGAATGATCTCGTTTCGCTTCAGGTATTTGCCGGAGGCCGGGGTATTTCCACCGGCGACACTGTGCGCTTTTTGGGACATCCCATGCAGGTTCCTTTCTCCGGGAACCTCCTTGGGCGGGCATTCTCCGGTTCGGGAACCCCCCGCGACAACGGTCCCGCGTTACACGAAAATCTGATCCCCATCGGCGGCCCTTCGGTTAATCCGGCCAAGCGTATCATTCCCCGCAAGATGATCCGCACCGGCATCCCCATGATCGACCTGTTCAATACCCTGGTCGTTTCCCAGAAGCTGCCGATTTTCTCGGTTTCGGGCGAACCTTACAATGAGTTGTTGGCCCGTATCGCGATGCAGGCCGAAGTTGACGTTATCGTTCTGGGCGGCATGGGCCTCAAATACGACGACTATCTCTATTTCAAGGATACCCTTGAAAACGGCGGCGCGTTGAGCCGCACGGTGATGTTCATGCACACCGCAAGCGACCCCACCGTCGAATGTCTCATGATCCCCGATATGTCCCTGGCCGTGGCCGAACAGTTCGCCCTTCAGGGCAAGGACGTGCTGGTACTCCTCACCGACATGACGAACTTTGCCGACGCCATGAAGGAAATATCGATTATTCAGGAACAGGTTCCCTCAAACCGCGGCTACCCCGGCGATCTGTACAGCCAGCTTGCCAGCCGCTATGAAAAAGCGGTTGACTTTGACGACGCCGGTTCCATCACCGTTCTGGGCGTTACCACCATGCCCGGTGACGACGTGACCCATCCGGTGCCGGACAATACCGGTTACATCACCGAGGGGCAGTATTATCTCAAAAACGGCCGCATTGAGCCTTTCGGTTCCCTGTCGCGCCTTAAACAGCAGGTCAACGGGAAAACCCGCGCCGACCACCGCGCGCTCATGGACGGCATGATCAAGCTCTATTCGGCCTACCGGGACACCCTTGAAAAAAAGGCCATGGGCTTCATTATGACCCCTTGGGACGAGAAGCTCCTCAAATATGGCGAGCAGTTTGAATCGAAGATGATGGACCTTTCGGTGAATATCCCCCTGGAAAAAGCCCTGGACCTGGGCTGGGAAATTCTGGCCGCCTGTTTCAACCATGAGGAAACCGGCCTGCGTACCGAACTTATCAACCAGTTCTGGCCTAAAAAGGAATAGGAATCGAGGGTACCCATGGCAAAAATCAAGCTCACCAAAAACGAGCTTAAAAAACAGAAAGATTCCCTTAAAATGTATCAGCGGTACCTGCCGACTCTGATGCTCAAGAAGCAGCAGCTTCAGGGGGAGATCCGAATCACCGAAATACGGATAAAAGAACTGCGTACCGAAAAAGATCTCCTTGACGAATCGTTCAGGAACTGGGTCGGGGTTTTCGGCGAGAAAGGTGTCTTTACCAAAGACATATTGCGGATCAGCAGCCTCAGAACCAGCCAGGGAAATATCGCCGGTGTGTCCATTCCGATTTTCGCCGGCGCGGAATTTGAGACCGCTCCCTACGATTTAGCCCGTACCCCCCTATGGCTCGACACCGCGGTTGAAAAAATGAAGCAGGTGATCCTCCTTGATCTTGAAGCCCAAATTGTCGAGGAACAGCGCAAGCGGCTGGATCATGAATTGCGCGTAACGACCCAGCGGGTGAATCTTTTTGAAAAAATCAAAATCCCCGAAACCAGGGGCTATATCAAAAAAATTCAGGTTTATCTGGGCGATCAGCAGACCTCCGCGGTGGTGCGGGGCAAGATCGCCAAGAGCGGACTTGAGAGGGCGGCGACATGAACCTCAACCGGCTGAAACGAAACGCAGGGAGGTTCCCCTTATGATTCTCCCCATGAAAAAAATATGCCTTGTAGTGCGGGATAAGTACCAGAATGAGGCGTTGACGAGGTTACGCGAAATCGGGGTAATGCATCTCGAAAGAAAAAACGCCTCTTCCGACGCCCTTGCCAAATCGCTTGAACGGAAGAACCGGGCGGAAAGCGCCATGGGCCTTATCCAGGCGTATAAAACGCCCAAGAAAAAGAAGCCGTCCGCCCAGCAACAGGCAGGCCAGCGCGAGCGGAGGGCCGCTCCCGGCGGCCGCAGGGGCCGGCGCGCCGCGGACCTTATGGGCATTGAAGAGCTTGAGCCGTATTCGTTAGACGCCGTTAACGCCCCCGAAAGGCCGGACCTTGTGGACCTGATGGTGGGCATGGGCAGGGACCGCAAGGCCCTGGAAGATCGCATAACATTCCTCACCAGGGAGCGCGCCCGGGTTGAAGCCTGGGGCGAATTTGAGCCGGCCGGGATAAAAGAACTCGCCGGGTCAGGGATTTTCCTCTTTCTCTATGAATTAACCCCCGAAACTTTTCCCGCCGTGCCGGAGGATACCCGCTGTATAAAAATGGGCGAGGACAAGAGCGCGGTCTACCTCGTGGTTCTGGACAGGGAAATCCCCGGGATGCCGGCCTTTCCCCTGCCGGAAAAATCCATTTCCCAAATCGACTACGAACTGAAAGAGCTGCAATACAAGCTGGGGGAACTTGATGCGCGGATCAAAAGTTTCGCCGACCGCCGCCCGGTACTCAACAAAGAAATGGCGGGCATCCAGAGCAATATTGATTTTGAAGCTGCGCGGGTCGAACTGACAAAGGTAGAGGATGTTCCCGCCGAACTGGGTTTTTCCTATATTACCGGCTATGTACCCGCCGAGGACATGGGCCGGCTCAAAGAGGCCGCCGCGGAAAACGGCTGGGCTTTGACTGCCGGCGATCCCGGTCCCGAAGACGAGGTTCCCACCAAGCTCAAGAACAACAAACTCGTACAGCTCCTCTATCCCCTCACCGACTTTCTCGAAGTGGTACCCGGTTACCGTGAGGTGGACATTTCGGGCTGGTTCCTGCTCTTCTTCTGTATCTTCTTCGGCATGATCTTCGGCGACGCGGGCTACGGTGTCTTGCTCTTCCTCGCGGCCCTCTTCGGCATAGTCAAAACCGCGAAAAACGGCGTTTCCGGAGTGCTGAAAATGATGCTGCTCTTAAGCGCCAGCAACATAGTTTGGGGAGTGCTGACCTGTACCTGGTTCGGCGTTGAAATCGCGAAGCTGCCCCAGTTTCTCAAAGACATATCCCTGTCGTACATTTCGCCGGCAAAAACGGAACAGGCTGTGGTGGATCAGAATCTGCAAATCTTCTGTTTTTCCCTGGCTTTATTGCAGTTGACAATAGCCCATATCAAAGGCATTGCGCGGACTCTTAAATCCCCCAGGGTCTTTTCCGAGATCGGCTCCCTGGCCATGCTCTGGGGCATGTACAACGTGGTACTGTTTCTCGTGGTGAGCAACAGCCGCCGGAGTTTTCCTCTGCTGCCGGTTTCGATCTACCTGCTGGCGGGCGGCTTTGCGCTGACCTTTGTGTTCGGTAACTACGAGGGGAGCGTGGGCCGGTCGGTTTTGACCAGTTGTACAAACATCATATCCGTGGTGCTGGGTATTACCAACGTGTTCTCCGATATTATGTCGTACATCAGGCTTTGGGCGGTCGGCCTTGCCGGCGCTTCAATCGCCGCCACCGTGAACAGCATGGTCGGTCCCATGCTGGGGAACTTTCTGGTTTTTGTCGGGGTTATTCTCCTGGTCTTCGGACACGGATTGAATATAGTGCTCAACGTACTGTCGGTGCTGGTGCACGGCGTCAGGCTCAATACCCTGGAATTCTCCGGGCATATCGGGCTGACATGGGCGGGCACGGCGTACAGGCCGTTTGCTGAAACGGTAAAAAAATGAACGGCGGTGTGTCAGCCGCAAAGAAAGAGGAGTAGCGCATGTTGAATTTAGGATTATTGGGCGCCGGTTTGGTGATGGGTATTGCCGCTCTAGGCTCAGGTTTGGGCATTGGTTTTGCCGGTCAGGCGACAATCGGGGCCTGGAAGAAATGTTATATTGCCAATAAGCCGGCGCCGATGACGCTGCTCGCTTTCGCGGGCGCGCCTTTAACGCAGACCTTTTATGGCTATATTCTGATGGGCCAGATCAAGACCGCCGCTGCCGCCAACCCGGATAACGCGTGGCTTTACGTCGGCTTCGGCCTTGCATCAGGCTTCGCCATGGCTTTCTCGGCGATAGCCCAGGGAAAAGCGGGCGCCGCCGCCGCCGACGCCCAGGGTGAAACCGGCAAGGGCTTCGCGCAGTACATCGCCGTGGTCGGTATCGCCGAAACCGTCGCCCTTTTCGCGATGGTGCTCTCAATGACGAGTTTGTAGCGCCCTGCGGCAACCGCGGCGGCTTTGCTGAAGCGCATCCGCTGCAGGCAGTGTACCGGAAGCGAGGTGTGCCTCCATAAAGACTAAAGCCCGACCGGAGTGGATTAGCAATGTTTCTCATCGGAAACATTTGGCCTTTTGGTTTCATTCCTATGTGGATATTAATCTTTCTCTGTGCGCGGTTCCTGGCAGCCTGTTGCTAAAGCAGCTTGCAGGATAAAAATCGCCTGAAGGCGATTTTTGGGGATTATAATGCGCGACGCGCAACAAACTGAGGGCAAAGTCGAAGGATACTGGTGTTTCCCCCTTCCCGCAACGCCCATAACCCGCTAAGATTGAAAGATCAACATCATGATCGTCTGGTTAGCAAGCGGCAACATCCATAAACAGGCGGAACTTGCCTCAATCCTTAACGCTGAAAACGGGGCGGGGGAGGGCGGTTCCGGCGTGGCGGAGGGCTATACAATCAAAACGCCCGATGACGCGGGCCTGGCGTTTGATCCCGATGAAACCGGCAGTACTTTTTTTGAAAACGCCCTGCTCAAGGCACGCGAACTGTACCGGCTTTTGGCGGAGCGCTGCCCCGCGCCATACCGTCCAGGAGACCCGATACTCGCCGACGACTCCGGCCTCTGCGTGGACGCGCTTGACGGCAGGCCGGGGATCTTTTCGGCCCGCTACGGCAATATCGCGGGCGGGAAAAAACTTGAGGCGGCGGAGCGTAACGCCCGGCTGCTTGCGGAACTGGGCGGCAATCCCCGGCGGAGCGGGCGCTTCGTGTGCGCCATGGTCTTGCTGTTTTGCCCGGAGCGCTTTTATCTTGCGCAGGAAACCCTTGAGGGGGAAATCGTCAAAAGCCCCGCTCATGCCGCGGGAACGGGCGGTTTCGGCTACGACCCGGTTTTTTTTATTCCCGCGCTGGACCGCACCGCGGCGGAACTTTCTGAAGAAGAGAAAAACCGCGTCAGCCACCGGGGCAAGGCGGGAAAAGTTATCGCGCGTATGCTGCGCGAGATGGAATTATAACGCGAAGGAAGAAGCAAACCGCCGGGAGCAATCTTGTCAAAGCGCAACATTACATCGGAACTCAACGGGCCGCAGCTTGAGGCGGTGAACACTACCGAAGGGCCGCTGCTGATCATAGCCGGAGCGGGTTCAGGCAAAACGCGGGTTATCACCTACCGCATCGCCCGCATGCTGGAAAAGGGAATTCCCCAGCACGCGATTCTCGCCCTCACCTTTACGAACAAGGCGGCGCGGGAGATGGAAACCCGTGTCAAAAAACTTACCGGAAGAAAACTGCAAAGTCTCACGGTGAGTACCTTTCACGCCTTCGGCCTGCACATCATCAGGGACGAGGCGGAACTTTTGGGCTACCGCAAAAATTTTTCGGTCTATGACGAAACCGACCGGACTTCCCTTATTAAGGAAAGTCTCAGGGAGTGTCACATGGCTTCCGCCAAGATTGACATCTACGCCCTGGGCCGGCTTTTTTCCAATATCAAGACCGGCCTTGCCGCCTGGAACGGGGGCGGCGGGAAAAGCGGAAACGCCGCGGCAAAGCTTGTCGTAAGCGCCGACTTGAAGCCGGTGTACGAAGAATACCAGTACGGCCTCAAGGTGTACAACGCCGTTGATTTTGACGATCTGCTTGCGATTCCGCTGGAATTGTTTGAAACCAATCCGGAGATTCTGGAAAAATACCATCACCGTTACCGCTACATCATGGTGGACGAGTTTCAGGATACGAGCCTTATCCAGTACAAGCTGCTGCGGCTCCTCGCCGGTGTCAGCGCCAAGGGCGCGGCGGCAAGGCGGGAGCGGGGACAGACGGCCAACGTGTGCGTGGTAGGGGATGATGATCAATCTATCTACTCGTGGCGGGGGGCCAATTACGAAAATCTCCTCATGTTTGAAAAAGATTTTTCCGGCGTAAAAGAAATCAAACTGGAACAGAACTACCGTTCCACATCGACGATTCTTGAAGCGGCCAACGGCGTAATTTCGCATAATACCAGCCGTAAGGAAAAAACCCTCTGGTCGGGTACGGAGGGCGGGAAACCCATCGAGCTGTTCTATCCCGAAAACGAAAGCGCCGAGGCCGATTTTATCGCCTCCCAAATCCGCCATCTGATGATAATGGAAAGTTTCAAGTACCGCGACTTCGGCGTGTTAACCAGAACCAATTCGCTGGCGAGGAACATTGAGGGATCCTTTCTCTCCGAAAACATCCCCTACCGGGTGTCCGGAGGGACGAGTTTTTTCCAGCGCAAGGAGATCAAAGACATCATCTCCTACCTTAAACTGATCGCTAACCCCGACGACGACGTGAGCCTCCTGCGGATAATCAACACCCCCCGCCGGGGTATCGGGAAAACAACGATTGCCGCGTTAAGCGATCTGGCCCGGAAAAACCACAGCGGTATCTGGGACGCCGTTTCCCGTTTGAACCAGGCCCGATCGGGCGGCCAGCAGGGGCTTTTTCAGGACACAAAAGCGCTGACCGAACTGGAAGAGTTTATGGCCCTCATCGAAACGCAGCGTGCGGAAATGCTTGAACGGAAATCCCAGCCGGGCCGCCCCTGGGCGCTTTCCCAAAAAGTGCGCTCCCTTGTTGACAGTATCGACTACTGGGGCTACCTGGTGGTGGAACACGGCAAGGAAGAAAAAACAGCCCGCTGGAAATTCGGCAATATCGAATATTTTATCAGGATGATCGAAAATTGGGAACAGGATCCGGACAACCTCGATTCGGGCCTCTATCCCTGGCTCAACCGGATCAGCCTTATCACCAGGGACGACGGCGAAGAAGACGCCGGGGACAAGGTGAACCTTA
Source organism: Treponema sp. (assembly GCA_031279635.1). Taxonomy (GTDB): domain Bacteria; phylum Spirochaetota; class Spirochaetia; order Treponematales; family Breznakiellaceae; genus WQXQ01. Next base: position 13,810 of record JAITIC010000238.1, read on the forward strand.
TGACGATCCACGCCTCCAAAGGCCTTGAGTTTCCGGTGGTTTTTATCGCCGGGGCGGAACAGAGCCTTATCCCCCATGAGCGGAGTATCGGCGATGCCGAAAACGGTGAGGAAGGCGGCAGCCTTGAGGAAGAGCGGCGGCTTTTTTACGTGGCCATCACCAGGGCTAGGGAAAAGCTCTACATCACCAGTTGTCAAAAACGCCGCCGGCTCCAGAACACCGCGGACTGCGCCCCCTCGCCCTTTCTCGACGAAATCCCCAAACACCTCATTGAGTACCACGAGCCGGCAACAACGGTGGATGACGAGGCGCTGGCCGAGGATTTTTTCGCCCGCATCAGGGCACAGTTTCATTGATCTCATGATTCGTAAAATTGTCTCATTGACCGGATTGTTTCTCTTATATTTGACGCGGAGACATCTTGATGAGCGAAGCGTTGAGAAAACCGGATATTGAGAAAATCGTTTTACCTATGCCGGCTGCCGTCAATTTTCAAGTTGACAGCCGTGGAAAATACATTTATTCTTGATATATGCCAATGAGTCAATCTCTTGAAGATTATCTGGAAATGGTGAGTTTTCTCTCCGACGAGGGGGAGGTGCGGGTAACGGATATTGCCTCCCGGCTGGGGGTTTCAAAGCCTTCGGTGCTGACCGCCCTCAAAAACCTGGAAGAACAGGGGCTGCTTGAACACGAGCGCTACCGCCGGGTCAACATGACCAAGGAGGGCGTCCGCCAGGCGACAGATATCCGTGAGCGGCACAGTACCCTCACCACGTTTTTGCAGGACGTTGTCGGGGTGAGCGGCGAAACTGCGGAAAAAGACGCCTGCAAGATGGAACATCTGCTCTCCGACGAGACGCTCAAAAAAATAAAAATACTGGTAAAACAAAAAAAGAAAAATTAGCGCCTTGTTTTTTGTTTACAGTGAATGAACGAAGCTTTTGAATCCTATTATGCCGCGCTCTACGGGGATCGCTGGGAGGGCCTGCGGAAAAGCCTGCTGGCGGATCGTCCGGCTTACGCTTTTTCTGAAGGCCTGTGCCGCCCCTATTTTTTGGACTATGCCTCGGTACTGGCGGCGCGTTGCCTGCGGCTTCCGGCTCCGGACGGGCAGGCGTTTACGGTACTCGACGCCTGCGCCGCTCCAGGCGGAAAGTCCCTGGTTATCGCCCCGGCGCTGTCGGCGGAGGCCCGGCTCCTTGCCAATGAATTTTCGGCGGGCAGGCGGCGCAGGCTTTCCGAAGTACTGGACAAATACCTGCCCCCCGAAAAACGGGAACAGGTACGGGTTTCCGGTTTTGACGCCGCGGCCCAGGGCAGTCGGAAAAGCGAACACGGCCGCTTTGCGGCGATTCTGCTGGACGCGCCCTGTTCCAGCGAGGCCCATGTACTCAAAGACGAACACGCGCTTTCAGCCTGGACGGCATCCCGCCCCCGTTTCTTAGCCCGGCGGCAGTGGGCGCTTCTCTCCTCGGCTTTTCTGCTGCTTAAAGCCGGCGGCTCCCTAGTCTACGCCACCTGCGCCCTCAGCACTGAAGAAAACGACGGCGTGGTACGGCGATTGTTTGAAAAATACGGTGATCTGGTCGTCCTTGACGCGCCGGAATTCAGCGAAGGGGAAAAGACCCTTTTCGGCAGAATCATCCTCCCCGATAATTCCGGCGGAATCGGCCCAATGTACGTGGCTAGGTTCAGAAAAACGCCTGAGAACCGGGGGAATGATTACAAAAATAAAAACTAACCACGGACGGCGCGGACAAACATACGGATTTGCAAGCAAAACTCCGTATGTTTCCGTGGTTATTCTTCTTTGGAATTATCCTGCTAGACTTTTTTGGTGATATAGTCGCTTCTCAGGCAGCGGGCGCAGACTTTCACCGTAAGGGTAGTCCCCCCGATCTCGGTCTTTACTTTCACCAGATTTGGCTTCCATGTCCGGCGGGTCCGGTTTTTGGCGTGACTCACCCTGTTGCCGGTAATCGTATGTTTTCCGCAAACATCACATGTCCTTGACATATTATCCTTCCTTCAAGCCCCACAGGCAAAAAATCAATATAGTTCTAAAAATATAACGGAACAGGGAAAAAATGTAAAGTGCCTCATTTGAGGCAGCAGCAATTCCGATTTCAAAACAACCACAGACCAAGCGGACAGACACGGACAAAAGAAGCATGAAGGTGTATGCAAAGGTGCCAGGCGCCTCTGCGCTTGTGTCAACAAGTTACGCAGATGGAAAACAAAAAAGATCCACAGATTACGCAGATTACACGGATTTTTGTACTAAAATTCCGTACCCGGTTTCCTGTTTACTTCGTAGACACACACCCGGATACGAAAACTTTCGTTTTCATACCGTAGTTTTCCTTCTTTGATATATTACTTTTGTCCGTTCTGTCCGTGATGGTCTGTGGCTGAATTCGGAATTCCTGCATTTGCGGTTTCCGCCCTGTATTTTTTTACAATTCTTTTATATAATGAGGCTGTGACTACTGAACTGTATAGCGCCAAATTGGACTCTTTTTTCAGAAGCTTTCTGGATATTGAGGGCTTTGCCGAAATCGATCATTCCCTGAACGGCATACAGGTTGATAACGACGGCTCTGAAATAGGCAAGATCGCCTTCGCGGTGGACGCGAACCTGGAAACTTTTGAGCGGGCCGCGGACGCCGGTGTGGGGATGCTCTTTGTGCATCACGGGCTGTTTTGGGGAGACCCGCTGCGGCTCTCAGGCGGCCACAGGCGGCGGATCAAGTTTCTGCTGGATCACCATATCTGCCTGTACGCGGTACATCTGCCCCTGGACCAGCATCCTGAAGTGGGGAATAACGCCGCCCTTGCGAAACTGCTGGGCCTTGAAAACATCGAGCCGTTCGGCCGGTACCACGGCAAAAAGATCGGGTACAAGGGGACATTGGCGAAAGCCCTGAGCATTGACGAGGCGGTGAAGAAAATCAGCTTTATGGGCAGGCTGCCTATCGGGGTGTACCCCTTCGGCAAAAAGGAAAACACAAGCTGCGCGGTCATTTCCGGAGGCGCGGCCTTTGAGGCCCGGCAGGCCATTGAGGAGGGCCTTGATCTGTACGTTACAGGCGAGGCTTCTCATCAGATATACCACGAATGTCTTGAGGGAAAGCTCAACATGATTGCGGGTGGGCACTATGCTACCGAGGTTTGGGGTGTCCGCGCGGTGATGCGGCGCTGCGCCGAAGAACTGCATATTGATACGGAATTTATAGATGTCCCTACCGGACTGTAATGAAACGATACTGAAACGGAGTAATCAATGAAAATAGACAAAGCGCGGGCCCTGCCCCTGATACTGACGGGCCTGGTTGTTTTGGCGGATCAGGGGGTCAAATCCTTTATCGTCAAAAACTGGCCCCGGAGCGGAACCTTGATCAAAGATGTGTTCGGCAACGAATTGCTGCAAATCTGGCACGTGCGGAACAAGGCCATTGCTTTCAGCCTGGGCAGCGGTATTCCCGACGGCTTAAAACCGGCGCTCTTTGTGGTACTGCCCCTGCTGGTGCTTGGGCTGCTGTTCTGGTATTACCTCAGGTCGAATGAATTCACCTCCTTGCAGCGCTGGGCAGCGGCGGGGATATTCGGCGGGGGCCTCGGCAATATCATAGACCGGATATTCCGCCCCGATGGGGTGGTGGATTTTATCAGCGTAAAATTCTACGGGTTATTTGGCTTTGAGCGCTGGCCTACTTTCAACATCGCCGATTCCTGTGTGGTGCTCTGCTGTATCCTGCTGTTTGTTACGATTTTGCTAAATTCCAAAAAAACCGGGGAGCAGACAGAGGCGGCCAAATGAATAAAAAAGTTAACACGCTGCTATTCATACTGGGCGCTACCGTGTTTAATATTCTCGTTACCGTGCTGGGTTTTGCGGGATTGATGCTGCTCTACATCAAATTCATTATGCCCTTCCTGCCTGAGGAAGGCCGCGCCTGGGGCTTCCCGCTGATCTTCATCGGCGCCATTGTCCTTTCGTTTGTCGTCTACCGTTTCGTACTCAAACTGCTGCTTAAAAAAGTGGACGCGGGAAAATACTTCGATCCGATTTTCAGCGGCCGGCGAAGGTAGCCTCATTCACCCAGAGCCGAAAGGGGGATTGGCTTGGGACTGTCGTTCTGCCCCTCGACTTTAGCAAGTTCTTCCAAAAGTTCCCGCCCGCGGCGGGAGAGTTTTTCCGGTATCCGCACTATGAGCTTGATGTAGAGATTACCCCGGCCGCCGCCTGAGGGAACTCCCTCGTCCCGGATGCGGAGCATTCTGCCGCTCTGGATGCCGGCGGGCACCTTTACTTTGATGGTTTTGCCGTCCAGGGTGGGCACGTGGATATCCGCGCCCAGGGCGGCCTGGCTTACCGAAATCGGCGCCGCACAGTACAGGTCCAGGCCCTGCCGCTCAAAGTACTCGTGGGGTTTGATTCTGATGAACACGTAGAGATCCCCCGCAGGCCCTCCGTTTGGCCCGGCATCGCCTTGTCTTGGGATAACGATCCGTTTGCCGTTTTCAACCCCCGCGGGGATGGTAACCATGATCTTTTGCCGCTTCTTCTGGGTGCCTGAACCGCCGCATTCCCGGCAGGGCCGCTCGATAATGTAGCCCTCGCCGCCACAGGCGTGACAGGTGGAGGCCACCGAGAAAAAGCCCTGGCTGTGCCGTACCTGGCCGGATCCCTGGCAGGTGGGGCAGGTTTTTCTGCCCGAGCCGTTATCCGCGCCGGAACCTTTGCAGGCCGGGCAGGATTCGTTCTTTGAATACTGAATTTCAACTTTGGTGCCGAACACCGCGTCCTTAAAAGGAATCTCGATATCGTAGCGGAGATTGGCCCCCTGCCGGACGCCTTCCTGACCGCCGCCGCCCCGGAAGCCCCTGCCGCCGAAAAAGCTGCCGAATATGTCAGATATATTGGAAAAATCGCCGAAGATGTCCTCAAAGCCCCGGAACACCTGCGAGTAGTCCTTCTGGCTGCCGCCCATGCCTTCAACGCCGGCGAAGCCGAACTGATCGTAAGCGGCTTTTTTCTGGTCGTCGGCAAGCACTTCATAAGCCTCGGTAGCTTCCTTAAACCGCTCCTCGGCTTCCTTGTTACCGGGGTTTTTGTCCGGGTGATACTGAATAGCGAGCTTCCGGTACGCCTTTTTTATGTCGTCTTTCGAGGCGTTTTTCTGTACTCCGAGAACTTCGTAATAATCACGTTTTGCCAAAATGTCACCCTTTAAGAGACCGCAAAGCAGATGTCAGGCAGAGGGGGTGTCCCCCTGCGGAGGGCCCCCCCGCAACGCCCCCTGGCCGAATAGTTACCTTTTCCGCCCCTGCAATTATTTGTCGTCTACAACTTCGTAATCCGCGTCTTCGGCGCTTTTGGTGTTGCCGTTGCCGCCGTCCGCCTGACCCGCGCCGGGACCTTGCCCCTGGAAACCGGCATCCGGGTTCTGTCCTCCGGGCTGCTGGCCCGCGGCTGCCTGCTGCTTGTAGACCTCCTCGGCGATTTTGTAGGACACCTGCTTGAGCGCCTCGGTCTTGTCCTTTATCGCCTGAAGGTCGTCGCCTTCAAGGGCTTTGCGGAGATCTGCGGCGGCTTCCTCGGCCCTGGACTTGTCCGCGGCATTCACCTTGTCGCCCAGGTCTTTTATGTTTTTCTCGGTGCTGTAGATCATTGTGTCCGCCTCATTACGGACCTCGGCTTTTTCACGCTCTTTCTTGTCTTCCTCGGCGTGCAGTTCCGCTTCCTTCACCATGCGCTCAATGTCCTGATCGTTCAGGCCCGACGAGCTTTCGATGCGGATCTTTTGTTCTTTGCCCGTCCCCAGATCTTTTGCCGACACGTGGACAATGCCGTTGGCGTCAATATCGAACGTTACCTCTATTTGCGGAACACCGCGCGGCGCCGGAGGAATGCCCACCAGGTCGAAGCGGCCGAGTACGCGGTTCTGGTTTGCCATTTCCCGCTCGCCCTGTAGAACCTGGATGGAAACCGCGGTCTGCCCGTCGGCGGCCGTGGAGAAAATCTGGCTTTTGCGGGTGGGAATCGTCGTGTTACGCTGAATAAGCCGGGTCATTACGCCCCCCAGGGTTTCAATACCCAGCGAAAGGGGAGTAACGTCCAGGAGCAGCACGTCTTTGACATCGCCGCCCAAAATACCGCCCTGAATAGCCGCGCCGATGGCGACAGCCTCGTCGGGATTCACTCCCTTGTTCGGCTCTTTCTTAAATATATCCTTCACGATCTGCTGTACCGCGGGGATGCGGGTGGAGCCGCCGACAAGGATAACCTCGTCGATCTGCCCGGCGCTGAGGCCCGCGTCGGCCAGCGCTTTTTTGCACGGGTCTTTGGAACGCTGAAGCAGGTCTTCCACCATCTGCTCGAATTTCGCCCTGGTAAGCGATTTTTGCAGGTGCTTGGGCCCGCTCTGATCCGCCGTGATAAACGGCAGGTTGATCTCCGTGGTCTGCATGGATGAAAGCTCTATCTTGGCCTTTTCCGAAGCCTCGCGCAGACGCTGCAGGGCCATCCTGTCCTGGCCGAGGTCTATGCCGGTATCCCTTTTGAATTCGACGATGAGCCATTCGAGAATTTTAAGATCGAAATCGTCGCCGCCCAAGTGGGTGTCGCCGTTAGTGGACTTTACCTCAAAGACGCCCTCGCCTAGTTCCAGAATGGAAATGTCGAAAGTGCCGCCGCCGAGATCGTAGACGGCGATGGTCTTTTCCTTTTTCTGATCTTTATTGAAGCCGAAGGCCAGCGACGCGGCGGTCGGCTCGTTGATGATCCGCTTTACCTCAAGGCCGGCGATTTTGCCCGCGTCCTTGGTGGCCTGGCGCTGGGCGTCGTTGAAGTAAGCCGGCACAGTGATCACCGCCTCGGTGACAGTTTCGCCCAAGTAGTCCTCGGCGGTTTGTTTCATCTTTTGCAGTACAAAAGCGGAAATTTCCTGCGGTGAATATTTCTTGCCCTCAATGTCTACCCGCACGTCGTCGCCCTGTTCCACCACGTGGTAGGGGACCCGTTTCATTTCGTTCCCCACCTCCGCGTAGCGGCGGCCCATAAAGCGCTTGATCGAATACACGGTATTTTCCGGATTCGTGATCATTTGGTTTTTGGCAGGCTGTCCCACAACGCGGTCGCCCTTGCTGGTAAACCCAACAATGGAGGGGGTGGTCCGTCCTCCTTCTGAATTCTGGATAACCGTCGGCTCGCCGCCCTCAAGAACGGCCACGCAAGAATTGGTGGTTCCCAGATCGATTCCAATTATTTTTCCCATTGTCAACTCCTTCTGTAATCATACATATTTAAGAATTATATATCTTTAAGGCCCTGAAAGCCGAGTACTTTATTCCGCGCCGCCTTCGCCCTCTTCGGCCGCGGCCGGATTTTCCGGCATGATCACCTTCACCTTTGCCGTCCGAATCACCCGGTCTTTCAAGGTATAACCCTTGAGGAGGTCCTCCCGCACGACAGGCTCCGCCACATCGGGGGATTTTTCCATCATCAGGGCTTCGTGCCGGTTGGGGTCAAAAGCCTCGCCCGCGGAATTGTAGCGTTTAAGGCCCCATTTGGCGTCCAACTGGCCACTGAGGCGCTTTTCGATCATCGTGATGCCGTCCAGCAGGGCGGTGAAGTCTTTGCAGCTTTCCGCCGACTGAATGGCCCGTTCAAAGTCGTCGATTATCGGAATGAGGTCCAAAAGCAGGCTCTGGTTGGCAAACTCAATGGCGCTTTGTTTTTCCTGATTCATCCGTTTGCGGAAATTCTCAAAATCTGCGGCTTTCCGCAGCAATTGGTCACGGGTTTCCGCAAGTTGCGCTTCCAGTTCGGCAATTTTTTCCTCCGGAGTACACTCCGCAGGCCGTTCCGCCTGTGTTTCCACGCCTGATTCGGGAAAAACCAAGCCTTCTTCCGCGGAATTAGCCCTCACATCCGCGCCCGGTGAGACGGAATCGCCTTCCGCAGCCGGATTTTGCCCTTCCGTCTGTCCTCCGGTCTCTTTTTCAGAGACATTTCCTGCCCCGTTTTGGGCTTCCTCCGGAGCCGCTTCTTCCCGTCCCCGGTGGTGATGGTGTTTTGACATGTATGCTTCCTGAACAAATATTTTCAAAGCTGAGGCAGTTTCAAAATAATTCTGACAACCATGATTTTGAAATTACCTCACTTGTCTACAAAATACTAAAATATGTCCAAAGGGTCAAGGAAAATCGGTGGAAATATCGAAATAAACGCATAAATATGTTTTGTGAGCCTGTCCCAAAACCAATAATAGATAGACTCATTGGCGAAAAGGTTCAGTTATTCGAAAGTCTGGTTTAATACCCCGGAGATCTGCTCCGGCTCAAATGACACAGCGCTTACAAAAATTTGGTGTTAAACCCAAGAACCCGCTTGCGCGGGGGGTGTATAATAAACTTCCTATCGAACGAGCCTCCGATCGAACTAATGTAACGCTTAAGATACCGCGGAGCTTGCTTCGCGGAGGCTCATCCGGAGAGTCCTCCTCTATTATTTAGTGTCTGTCCACAAAGTCGGTTACTTTGCGGACAGACCTTGCATTTGCTCCCGTTTTGTACCAAAACGGTGCGCAAAATGCCTGTTTTAAGGTAGTCTGTCCATAATGTG
>JAITIC010000152.1 GCA_031279635.1 Treponema sp.
CCAAATATTGTTTTCGTCTCCCGTCACCCACTTGTGTTCCTCAACAAAGATGGGGGTGCCGGTAGCCGGCCCGTAATGGGCGCCCTCAATGTGCCGAATCACCCAGAGGTACCACATCGCGTAACCTGGGGCGCATACCTGGGGGTGAACCTGACCTTCCCGAATCAGAATCGTGTCCTTGTCCCGGATAATATAGGGGGTATCGCCGATGGCGGTGAGGCCGAAACCCTGAGAAGGGAGGAAGCGGTAGTGGTATATCTCCGGCTGGGGATGGTGATGGGGCGGGTAGCTTGACCATTTGCCCGGTACCCCGATCACTTCCCCTACGACCAAGTTAGATTCGGGGTGGTTGGTATCGTCGAAGCAGGTCCTGACGATCCGGGTGGACGTTTCCCTCATGGTTCCTTCCCCCCGGAATTCGCTGCGGCAGTCTTCCGGGGTGTAGAGTTTTAGATCGAAACGGTTGTCATTTTTCGTCGCGCAGTAATAAAACTCGGCGCCTTTATCGAGCGCGTTTATGGTAATCCGTCTATTGACCGGAAGCGAGACGCACCAGGGGGAATAATCAAAAAGATTCGGCCGGGAGACTTCCCTATGGCCATCATTGTCCAGGTTTATTACCGCGTTACCCCGGGCCAACAGGAATACCGACTCATCGGTTTTGGAATAGGCCTCAAAACTTTCGTCCGGTTTGAGGCGTAGTACACCAAAATCCATCAGCATATCAGCGGTAGCGCCGCTTCGGGAAACCAGCGGGGTGTATCCCCAGTTAAAGGGCGTTTTATGATGAAATTGCATACCGTCATTTCTCCTTAGACCCGAACCTCGTCTATCAAAACGGGCCGTTTTTCTTTGAGGGATTTTCCCGCCGCCAGCGCGGCGTACATATTTTCAAGGCCATCCTCCCCGCTTACAGCCACGGATTTGTTGTGGAGGATCGACTCGGTAAATGAAATCATCTCGTCAACAAAAGCCTGCCGGTACCGTTCCAGGAAAAAATATAGGGGCTTTTCACCGGTAACCGCATCCTCTGTGTAGAGTTTGACAGTATTGGGAAGATCGTTTTCCGCCAGGGCAGCCCCCCTGGAACCAAAAACCTCTACCCGCTGATCGTAGCCGTAAACAGCCTTTCGGGAATTGTCTATGACCCCGATGGCCCCACTAGCGAAACGCAGGGTAACCATGGCGGTATCAATGTCCCCGGCCCTGCCGATCTCAGGGTCCACCAGGACCGCCCCGGCGGCGTACACTTCGGTGATCTCGCTCCCAGCCTGGAACCTGGCCATGTCAAAGTCGTGGATCATCATGTCGATAAATATCCCACCGGACGCCGCAACATAGGCCGGAGAGGGGGGCGCCGGATCCCGGGAAGTAATCTTGACCACCTGAACCTGACCGATTTCCCCGGCCAGGGTATGCTCCCGAATCCGGCGGAAGTTGTGATCGAAGCGCCGGTTAAAACCTATCTGTAGCTTAACCCCCGCATTTTTGACCGCTTCCAAAGCTGTCCTGACCTTGGCCGCCGAAAGATCTATGGGTTTTTCACAGAATACCTGCTTCCCCGCCCCGGCGGCGGCGATGATAAAGTCCGCGTGGGTGTCGGTGGAGCTACAGATGATCACCGCATCTATAGCCGGATCGGCCAGGAGCTCTTCCGGCTCTTTGGAAACGATACGCGCCCCCAGCCCCCTGGCCCAAGCTTCCTGTTCCGCGCCAAGGTGAATGTCCGCGAGCCCCTCCAGGCGGGACTGGGGTATAAAGCGCGCGATGTTTTCCCCATGAATTTTCCCGATCCGCCCCGCTCCTATAACGCCGGTTCGTAATACTTCCATACCGCTTCCTCCTTGCTAATCATATACCCGGCCCTTCCTTGCGGGAAACCGGAATATTTAACTGCAAACGTTTTTAATATCAAATATATCATAGCGGCGGATAGAATGTTTGTAAAGGGGGTCTTTTGGTGTCTTCTTTTTTATTTCTATACTGTATAATGAGTTACAAATAAACAATTTTCTTGTTTTTAACGATGTTTTTCTTGACAAAATGCTAAAACAAGATATACTGATAAAGAAATCGTTTGCAGAAGACAAGTCTGGGTGGTGTTGCCTGGAAAAACACGGCGGAAAAAGGGTATGATAAGTATCAAAGATATAGCTCGGCAGGCAGGGATGTCGGCGTCCACTGTTTCCAGGGTCGCGAACGGAAAAAAGTATGTCAATTCGGACAAAAGGCAGCGTATCCTTAGACTGATACAAGAAACCGGCTATGTCCCCAACAAGGCGGCCCGGTCCATGGTGCTGAAAAAAACCTCTTCGGTGGGACTGGTGATTCCGGATACCTTTAATATTTTCCAGCGGGAGCTTTTTTCGATCATTGAGCGGAGCCTTGAGGCTTTTGGCTATTATACCATGTTCTTTTTCTCGAAATTTGAGGATACCAGTGAGAATAATTGCCTGAATAAACTCAAGGCAGAAAATCTTGACGGTATCGTTGTGCTTCATGAGATGAAGAACGCCGCATTCTATGAATACCTTTATAAAGCCTGTATACCGGCGGTCACCGCTACCTTCAGGTATCCGGGGATCCCCGCCGTCCATGTTAACGAGGAGCAGGCATCTACAGATGCGGTTAGTCATCTGCTTTCCCTTGGGCACCGTGATCTTGTCATGATTTCCGGGGACGGCTTTACCTTTGGCCGCCAGCGGGCGGAAGGTTTTTTTCAGGCGCTGACCGCGGCGGACATTGATTTTGACGTTAAGCGCGTGGTTTTTGTACGTAACTATACCGCCGAATTTGGCGTGTACGGTATGCGGGAGCTTTTGCTCAGGCGGGGTGTGGGGCAGAATTTTACCGCCCTTTTTGCCGCTACCGACGAGTTGGCCATAGGGGCCATACGGGTGCTTAAGGATGCGGGGATGCGGGTGCCGGAGGATATTTCCGTGGTGGGCTTCGATGATGTCGATATTTCGGACTATATTATTCCCCGCCTGACCACGGTACGCCAGCCCATTAAGGAAATCGGGGAGCAAACAGCGCTGGCCCTGCACAGACGTATAAGCGAGGGCAGTGTGGTTCCGGAAGATCAGGTACTGCCCCACCGTCTTATTATCAGGGAATCAACTCAGGCGATTCGATTCATGGCGAAACAGGATGCCGAATAACCCGCCGGAGGCGGTAAAAGTTTTAATTAAGGAAATTGAAAAGGAAATTGAAGTGGAAGAAAAAGCTTTACTATGCGTCCGAAATGTTACCAAGGTATTCCCCGGGGTTACCGCGCTCAAAAAGGTTAGTTTTGATGTCCGATCCGGCGAGGTTCACAGCCTCTGCGGGGAAAACGGTGCGGGAAAGTCTACCATAATCAAGGTAATTACCGGCGCCCACCCGCCTTCGGAGGGGGAGATTTTTTTTTCGGGCCAAAAGATGGAGAATATAAGCCCACACTATTCCATGTCTTTGGGTATAGCCTGCATCTACCAGGAACTGAATCTGGCGCCCTATATGACGGTGGCCGAGAACATATATCTGGGCAGGGAAGTGCTTAAACAGAAAACCATAGGGCTTCTCGACAGGGAAAGCATGAAAAAGGAATCCCGCAAGGTGCTGCGGAGCCTCGGCCTGGACATCGATCCCGCCATTAATGTAGGAAGCCTGGGAGTAGGCAAACAGCAGATGGTGGAAATCGCCCGTGCGGTACGGGCCGAGTCGAAGCTTATCATCATGGATGAGCCTACTTCTTCTTTGAGCGCCCATGAAGCCAGTGAGCTTATAAAAATTATCAAGTATCTCAGGGGAAAGGGGGTCGCCATCATCTACATTTCCCACCGTTTGGAGGAGGTGAAGGAACTGAGCGACCGGGTTACGATTTTGCGGGATGGTCAGAGCGTCGGCACCTTCGAGAATCAGAATCTCAGCATTGACGACATGGTGAAGTACATGGTCGGGCGGGACATCACGCAGAAGTATCCCAAGGTGAAAGCCCCTATCGGCAAAGAAATGCTGAGGGTGGAAGGTCTCACCCGCAAAGGTGTGGTGGAAAATATTTCCTTCATGGTTCGCGCCGGCGAGGTACTCGGTTTTGCCGGCCTGGTCGGTGCAGGCCGTACAGAGGTAGCGCGGGCCCTTACCGGTGCGGATCCTATCGACAGCGGCGCTGTTTTTGTAGAAGGGAAGCAGGTCCAGATTAAAACCCCCAGGGACTCGATAAAAGCGGGGATTGCTTTTCTTACCGAAGACCGCAAAGGTCAGGGCCTTATCCTGATTCAGAACATCGAATTCAATTCCACCCTGGTAAACCTGATAGCCTATATAAAATATGTTCTTCTGAATTTGAAGAGCGCGAAAAAAGACGTGGAACGCATGATAAAGGATCTGCGCATAGCCGCCCCCGGCGTGACCATGCCGGCGGGTAACCTGAGCGGCGGGAATCAGCAAAAGGTTGTTATCTCGAAGTGGATACTCTCCAAGGCAAAAATATTCATTTTTGATGAGCCCACCAGGGGTATAGATGTCGGAGCGAAGATAGAAGTGTACAACCTTATCAACAAACTGGTAAAGGAAGGCGCCGCGGTTATTATGATAAGTTCGGAGATGGATGAATGCATGGGGATGTCCGATCGGATTATTGTCATGCAGGAAGGTAAAATTATCACAGAAATGGACGGCGCCAACGCGACACAGGAAAAGATCATGTACGCCGCTTCCGGTTTAACACAGGGGGATTAGTATGCTTTGTTTACGATGCGGGGTAATCGGGCTGGGAAGGCTGGGTTTTAGGCATGCCCAAAATCTTGCCGGACGTATAGAAAATGCCCGGCTTACAGCGGTGTCCGACCCGCTTGAGGAGGCGCGGAACAATTTCAGCGGCCGTTTTTCCGGAATTGACGTATTTGCCGATTACCGGGACTTGCTGGCCCGGAAGGACATAGACGCGGTTGTTATCGCTTCGGCGACCAATACCCACGGCAGGATCATAATGGACGCGCTAAAGGCGGGCAAACCGGTATTTTGCGAAAAGCCGGTGACCCTGGATATGGCCGAGGGGGCGCAAATCAGGAATACCTTGGCGGAGCTTGGGGGCTACCTGATGGTCGGCTTCATGCGGCGTTTTGACGACGCTTACCTGGCGGGTAAAAAGCAGATCGATTCCGGCAAGCTGGGCGAGCCGGTTTATGTCCGCTGTGTAAGCAGGGATCCCGGCCCGCCGCCTATCGAATTCGCCAGGGCCAGCGGCGGTCTTGTTCTGGATATGTGCGTACATGATATCGATCTGGCCCGCTGGTTTATCGGCAGCGAGGTAACTGGGGTATCAGCCGAGGGGGCTGTGCTGATGTGGCCCGAACTGGGCAAGATCGGCGATATAGACCATGTGGATATAGAATTCCGTTTTAAAAACGGACGTCTTGCCCATCTGGAGGGAAGCAGAAACGCGAGGTACGGTTACGACATCCGCACAGAAGTTATTTGTACCAAAGGATCGGTCTTTATCGGGGATCTCCGGCAGACCGCCTGCCTGGTGTTAAATGTTCAAGGGTCCCTTACGGATATTGTTCCGGAATTCCGCACCCGCTTCGACAAGGCTTACCTGACCGAAATGGAGGCCTTTGTGGACGATGTTTTAAGCGAGAGGGAAGCGTCGGTAAGCCTGGAAGACGGGATTGCCGCGGTTGAGCTGTGCTTTGCGGTTAATGAGGCGTTAAGGCAGCGTAAAGTGATAGAGCTTTAATTTTGGACAAGGAGATATGAATGACAGAAAATACGGTAACTGAGGTAACGGTAAATAAAAGCATCAAAGAGTATTTAAACACTTTCGGGGTTGTGCTGAGCCTCTTACTCCTTTGCGTTATCCTCTCGATAGTCTCACCGCGTTTTTTGACGGTGGACAACCTTATGAACGTCGCGGGGCAGGCGGCTATCAATTCCATCCTTTCGGTAGGTATGTTCCTGGCCATCCTTACTTCGGGCATTGATCTTTCCGTAGGGTCAATCTTGGCCCTTTCTACAATGTTCATGGGGCTTTTTGCCACCAAATACAACCTGAATCCCTGGCTGGCCTTATTAAGCTGCCTGGCTATCGGAACCTTGCTCGGCCTGATCAACGGCCTTATGCTTACCAAAATGAAGCTACCCCATCCCTTCATCTCCACCATGGGTACCAAACAGATGGCGCGGGGGCTGTGCCTGGTTATAACCGCGACAAAACCGGTCTATGGTTTTAAAGCGCCGATTCTGTTTCTTGGAAGCCAGCGGGTAGGCCCGGTCCCGGTTTCAATTCTGTTGGTGGCGTTCCTGTATGTGGTAATGTATATATTTCTAAGCCGTACCAGGACAGGACGGCATATTTACGCCGTAGGCGGGAATAAGGAGGCTGCCCGCCTAAGCGGAATTAACGTAAACGGTATATTGAACTTTGTCTATGCCACCAGCGGCTTTATGGCGGCCCTGGCGGGGATCGTAATGGTAGGCCGGGTCGACGCCTCGTTCCCGCTGGCTGGCCAGGACTATGAGACAGACGCCATCGCGGCGGTTATCATAGGGGGCGCGAGTTTTTTCGGCGGGATCGGTAAGATCGGCAACACCATCGTCGGGGTATTGCTGATCGCGGTGCTACGGAACGGCCTGAATCTGCTGGGAGTGTCCTCGGCATGGCAGGCTTTTACCATCGGCGCGGTTATTATCGTCGCGGTGTTTATTGATGTTCTCCGTCAAAATGTAATGAAGAAGACGTGAGAAGCTTGACTGCGGGAAGCCGGCTGTTTTCGGCAAAGAAGCGGCCCGAACAGGGCCTTTCACCGTGTAAACACGGATACAAGACTCGGTATGAGCGTTTGGTCCGGTTTAATATATTACATATGGAGGTATGTATATGAGAAAGAGAGCGCATTTTGTTTTGGTATTAGTCATTATGGCCGTATGCGTAACCGGAGTTTTTGCCACAGGCCAGGGCGGGAAGCAGCAGGCCGGGGGCGGTAAACCGCGGGTCGCGGTTATCCTGAAAACCCTAAGTTCCACTTACTGGCAGACGGTTCTTTCGGGGGCGGAGGCCGCAGCCAAGGAATTGGGCGTTGAGCTTATTCCGCTGGGCCCGCCCACAGAGGACGATGCTATCGGCCAGACAAACATGGTGGAAGACGTAATCACCCAGAAGGTAGACGCGATTGTGTTTTCCCCCTGTCAGCCGGAAGGCGCCGTAACGGTTCTTAACAAGGCCCGGGACGCGGGCATTCCTGTCGTGGTGATCGATACCCCGATGCCGGCTTCGTACACCAGCGCCGTTACCTATATCGGCAGCAACAACCATCAAATTGGCGTACTTGGCGCTAAAGAGATGCTCAAGACTCTTAAAGCCGGTAACAAGGTACTTCTGCTGGAAGGTGCGCCCGGTAATGTCGCCATGACCGAGCGGACGGACGGGGCGGAAAAAACTTTCAGGGATGCTGGGCTTAACATCGTTTCAAGACAGCCGGCTTATTCAGATCGGGAAAGGGCCTATAGCATTACCCAGAACGTACTTCAAACCGCCGAACTGGACGGTATTTTTGCCGCTAATGACGAGCAGGCCCTCGGCGCGTACCGTGCGCTTGTCCAAACCGGCAAGAAGGCGGTTGTATGCGGTGTAGACGGTAACCCGGACGCTAAAGAATCCGTGGACAAGGGCGAGCTTTTTGCCACCGTCGCCCAGTCGGCGGATCAGATGGGCTACCTTGGCGTAAAGTACGCGGTTCAGTATGTCAACGGTGACAAAAACATCGACAAGATGATTGACGCGCCGACCCCGGTTTATACTAAAAAATAGCTTTGCGTGATGCGGCGCAGGTTTAGGAGCCGCGCAAAAATCGGGTAGGAGGCTGCCCATTAGTTGGGCAGCCATCCTCGTGGAAACTTCGTTTTCTCTATCGCCGAGCGTACCGTTTCGTACACGGCGGTTCTATGGTTAGGGATAAGGGTTTGTATCTGCCGGATCCGCCGCCTTAGCCGGCCGCTTATCCGTTTCAGATGTGCCTTCAAGTTCGCGATACTGTAATACCCAAGCCAGCCTGTCAAAAGCCGTGCCAGTTCTTCCAGTATCCGTCCCATCTTCCCGCCTCGTTTCCGGCCCGTCAGACCTTTCAGCGCCGTGATGCCTAAAAATAAAACCTAGTCGAAAAAGGGGATGCCTAATAACTAAAAATCTAGTCCAAATTATAATAGCTCCATGTGGAGATGGAGCAGATGAGGTTGGATATGCATAGCAGATGGGAAATCCTCAAAGCCAATTTTGAGGAGTATCAAAAGGCGTCAAAAAAAGGGAGATGAGGAATTACTGGACCGGCTCGTACCGGTAACCGGGCTGAACCGGAGTTATCTCGCGACGGCTCTGG
>JAITIC010000207.1 GCA_031279635.1 Treponema sp.
CTTCCCGAATTCCTCCGGCGTGATGATTTTGATTTCTTTCCGGTCGTTGATAAGCCGCTGCATTTTGTCGGTCGGGTCTTTCGGAATCAGTTTTCGCTCAACCGCCTCAATCAGCATGGTCTTCAAGGCGCCGAACCAGCCGTTAATTGTGGTGTTCTGGTAATCCCGCTCAATCATGTCGTCAAACCAGTTCTCAACGTCATCTTTGGTGGTTTTGTTGAGGGGCATATCGCCGAAGTAGGGGATAAGCTGGTTTTTCAGGTTTTTGCGGTTGTTATCGGCGTAGGCTTGCGTGAGGGAAGCCCGCTTGCGCCGCTTTTTAAGGTAGGCGCAGGTCTCCCATTCCCACCAGCCCTGGGCGTACTCCGCGAAAGTCGGCATGAAGTCCCTGTCGGCTTTTTTCTCTTTTTCTTGAGGGGTTTATAATGCGGTTGCCCTGTCGTCCTCTTTGCGTTCTTGTCTTTATCTCCCAAAAAAAGTATAATCATACCAATCATTACCGGAACCGGCATTAGGCATGTTCCGGCTCATTTACAGGAGGTGTAATATGAAGAAAATCGGTTTTGTCGCACTGGTCCTTTTACTCTGCGGAACGATGGGTTTCATCGGCTGCAAAAAGAAGCAGGAGCAGGTCCGCATGGCGACCGGGGGTACTGCGGGGACTTACTACGCGTTTGGTTCGGCGGTGGGACAGATACTCACCGAAAAGACCAAGATACCCATTACCGTCCAATCAACCGGAGCATCAAAGGCGAATATCCAGCTTATTGATACCGGGGAGGCGGAGCTTGCCATTGTGCAGAACGACGTGATGGATTATGCCTGGCGGGGAGTGGACCTGTTTAACGGCGAAAAAATCAGCAGTTTCGCCACCATGGCGGCCCTTTACGCCGAAGTGTGCCAGGTAGTGGCCAACCCCGCGTCGGGGATTAGTACCATTGCCGACCTCAAGGGTAAAAATGTATCCGTCGGCGATGCGGGAAGCGGTACCGAGTTCAACGCCCGGCATATTCTGGAGGCCTACGACATCACTTTTGACGATATAGGCAAGCAGAATCTCAGCTTTGCCGCCTCTGCGGACGCGCTCAGGGACAACAAGATCGACGCTTTCTTCTGCGTCGCCGGCGCGCCCACCCCGGCCATTATCGATCTGGCTACGAGCAAGGATGTGCTGGTTCTGGAAGTTGATGATGCCCACGCGGCCCAGCTTGCCGCGAAATATCCCTTCTATACCCAGTTTCCCATTTCCGCGGGAAGCTACCGGGGACAGCCCAACGCGATAAAGACTGTGGCGGTAAAGGCGACTTTTATCGTAAGTTCCAAGCTTTCTGAAGATACGGTGTATCAACTGACCAAATATCTTTTTGAAAGCAAGGGCGAGATTGAGGCAGCCCACGTGAAGGGTAAGGAGCTTAACAACTCTTACGCGGTAGAGGGAATTTCAGTTCCCTTCCACCCCGGAGCGGAAAAATACCTGCGGGAAATCGGCGCGATTAAATAAGCCGGTCTGAACGGGGCCCCGGATGCTGCCGTTAAAGGGACGGTTCGGCATAACGCTGAACCTGATACTGGCCGTCCTCGCCCTGGCGGGGGCGTGTGTCATCCTTTTTAAGGGAGCGCCGGGTTCCCGCCGTTTAGAAATCCGGGACGCTGCTTCCGGCAGGGTGTACGGCCGCCTGCCCATAGGGGAAGGCGGCGAATTCGCCATTGAATTTGTCCACTCGGTAAACCAAAGCCCGGTGTGTGACACGTTCAGAGTCCGCGGCACGGAAATCGCGCTGACGGCCGTCCGCTTTTTTTCTTTCGGCGCGGGAATGCAGAGTGATTTGGAAGAAGGCCAGGTGATGAGCCGGGACGGGGACGCCCTGGTCATTACCGGCTTTGACCGTTCCTTTCGGGAGTTAAACTACATCGTGGGAACCGTTTCGGATCACCTGCTGTTTATCAATGGTGAAACCATAAGCCTGCGGGATCTCTGCGGGAGAAACGCCCGCATTACCATTCGCATCAGGTAGGAGAACATCAATGACTCACATGGCCCAAGACAAGGAAATACACGTACTTAGCGAACAGGAAACCGAATCGCTCATCGCCCATTTTGACCGTGAATCCAATGTGCGCCGCTTTTCGGGCATCCCCTCTTATCTCATAAAAGGACTGTTGCTCCTGTTTGCCGCTTATGTCTTCTGGGTGACGCTCATCGCGAACCTGCCCGAACAGGTCAGGCGGACTTCCTTTTTGGGGCTTCTGGTGTTTATCGGCTATCTGCTGTACCCCGTGCGCAAGGGAATGACCAAGCGGGAAAATTATATTCCCTGGTACGACTTTGTCCTCGCGGTCTTGGGCGCGGCGGCCTTCTTCTATTATGCGGTCAACTTCCAGGTTATCATCGCCCGTGCGATGCTGATCAAGCCCTTCGATATTGTCGTGGGAGTTATCGGGATACTCGTCCTTGCCGAACTCTGCCGCCGGGTGGTGGGCATTCCCATTCTCGTTGTGGCCGGCGCCTTCGTGCTGTACGCTTTTAGCGCCGGCTTTTCCCTGCGGCGGATAGTGCATCATCTCTTTTATACTACCGACGGCATCATCGGCACGCCCATCGGCGTGTGTTCGACCTTCATCGTGCTGTTTATCATTCTCGCTTCATTTCTGGAGAAATCCGGCATTGCCGGTTTCTTTATCGACCTGGCCAATTCCGTGGCGGGCTTTGCCTCGGGCGGGCCGGCGAAAGTGGCGGTAATCGCCAGCGCCCTTGAGGGCATGTATTCGGGAAGCTCCGTAGCCAACACCGTCGGTTCCGGGAGCGTCACCATCCCGGTGATGAAAAAAACCGGCTACCGGCCTGAGTTCGCCGCCGCGGTAGAAGCCGCCGCCTCCACCGGCGGGCAAATCATGCCCCCGATAATGGGCGCGGCCGCCTTCCTTATGGCGGAGCTGACCGGCATCTCTTACCCGACCATTGCCGTCTCCGCCATCCTGCCGGCCGCGCTGTACTTCACCGGCATCTTCCTCATGATCCACTTTGAGGCCAGAAAGCTCGGCCTGCGCGGACTGCCCAAAGAATCGATCCCCCACTTCGGCAAACTGCTCTTTGTCAAAGGTTATCTCTTCCTGCCGGTAATTGTCCTCGTGGCCCTGATGAGCTTCGGCTTCACCCCGGCCTATGCCGCCTGTTTTGCCATTCTCGCGGCCTTTCTGGTGAGCTTCTTCCGCAAAGACACGCGCTTCACCCCCGCGGGCCTGGCGGACGCGCTGGCCGGCGGTTCGCGCAACACCATCGGCGTTGCTATGGCCTGCGCCATTGCCGGCATCGTGGTGGGGATTGTCTCCCTCAGCGGCCTGGGGCAGATACTCATCGGGCGCCTTACCGCCATCGTAAACCTTCCCTTTCTGGTAATGACCGGCACGAACCTGTTCGTGGCGCTTTTCATCACCATGATAGCCTGCCTTATTCTGGGAATGGGGATTCCCACTACGGCGAACTACGTGATCATGGCTACGATCACCGCGCCCATGGTAATCCGCGCCGGCAGCGCCGCCGGTATCGAGGTGCCGCTCATGGCGGCGCACATGTTTGTGTTTTACTTCGGGATAGTGGCCGACATCACGCCGCCTGTGGCGCTGGCCGCCTACGCGGGCGCTGCCATAGCCAAGTCCGATCCCATCAAGACCGGCGTAACGGCCACCCGCCTGGCTATCACCGCCTTCATCATCCCCTACATTTTCGTGTTCAACCCCGCCATGCTTTTCATCAATACCACGCCTCTGGGGGTTGTGCAGATTGTGGTGAGTTCCTGCGTCGGTATGTTCGCCCTCGCGTCCGGCATTGAGGGCTACATGCTCCGAAAAGTTGCCCTCCCCTGGCGCCTTGCCGCCATTGCCAGCGGCCTGCTCCTGATCAACCCCGGCCTCGTAAGTGACATCATCGGCTTCGGCCTTGTCGCCGTAGTGTTGGCCTCGCAGGTAGTGCTGTCCAGGCGGGATAAAACGGCCGCTTCAAAGTAATTGAACCGGGGGAAGCCTCCGGGCGTTCAGGGCCAGCACATTTACTTTCAATCACTGGGAAATCACCAGGATTGAAGAAATTTCTACCGCAAAGGTATAAACAAAGGATGCGGTTCGCGGGCAAATTAGCTTTGCCTTTACGAATACTTTTCAGAGCGCCGAAAACCCGCTATTCTGATACAGCATGGATAAACTCATCATCAAGGGCGCCAGGGAGCACAATCTAAAAAATATTGACCTGGAATTGCCCAGGGACAAGCTGATTGTTATTTCGGGGCTTTCCGGGTCGGGGAAAAGTTCCCTGGCGTTCGACACGATTTTTGCCGAAGGGCAGCGGCGTTATGTGGAAAGCCTTTCCGCTTACGCCCGGCAGTTTTTGGGCCGCATGGACAAGCCAGACCTGGATTATATCGAGGGGCTTTCCCCGGCAATTTCCATTGAACAGAAAACAACCCACCGCAATCCCCGCTCTACCGTGGGGACGGTAACCGAAATTTACGATTATTACCGCCTGCTTTACGCCCGGATAGGCATTGCCCACTGCCCGGTCTGCGGCAGGGAAATCAGGGAACAGCCGGTGGATTCGATTATCGAGACGATTATGCAAATGGGGGAGGGGACAAAGATACAGCTTTTGTCGCCGGTGATCCGCGCCAAGAAAGGCGAGCATCAGAAAATTATTGAGGACGCGAGGAAGGCGGGCTTTGTGCGGGCCAGGATCGACGGCGTGCCGGTGAGCCTGGACGAAAGCATAAAACTGGACAAGCAGAAAAAACACATTATAGAAATCATCGTGGACCGCCTGGTAATCGGGCCGGACATACGTTCCCGCCTGGCGGAATCCGTGGAGACCGCTTTGCAGACTTCGGACGGGCTTATGATGGTTCTGGTCAATCAGGACGGGAAGGACAGCGAGCATTTTTTCTCGCAGAAAAACGCCTGTCCGGACTGCGGCGTCTCCATTCCTGAATTGCAGCCCCGGCTTTTTTCGTTTAACAACCCCTTTGGCGCTTGTCCCGGCTGCTCCGGCCTTGGGGCCAAGCTGGAATTTGATCCCGACCTGGTGATCCCCAACCGTTCCCTTTCTTTTAATGAGGGAGGCTGCGTCCCCTATAACCCGGACAGCGCCTGGCACCGCAGCCGTTTTGAAAGTTTGGCGAGGCATTTTAAATTCAGCCTGAACACGCCTTTTAAGGATCTGCCCAAAAGGGCCATGAACGCGATCCTCTACGGCAGCGATGAAAGTATCGACGTGCATTATGAAAACAAAGACAAGACCGGCTATTTCGATTACAACACTTACTTTCCCGGCGTGCTGGAAGATCTGAAGCGCCGTTACCTTGAAACACAGTCGCCGGGCATCAAGGAATGGCTTGAAAAGTTTATGAGTCAGAAGCCCTGCGAGGACTGCGGCGGGAAGCGGCTTAAACCGGAAGTGTTAGGCGTCACTGTGGGCGGTAAAAACATTTGGGACCTTTCGAGTCTTTCGGTAACGGATTCGCTCAAGTTTTTTGAAAATGTAAAATTCAACAAGAGTGAAAAAAAAATCGCCTATCAGATTTTGAAGGAGATAAACGCCCGTCTCGGCTTTATGAAAAACGTGGGGCTTGATTATCTCAGCCTGGAGCGGAAGGCGGCCACCCTCTCAGGCGGCGAGGCACAGCGTATCAGGCTGGCGACGCAAATCGGCTCAAGCCTCGTGGGAGTGCTGTACATTCTTGACGAGCCTTCCATCGGCCTGCACCAGCGGGATAACCAGCGGCTCATCGACACGCTGCTGTATCTGCGCGATCTGGGCAATACCCTTATCGTGGTGGAGCATGACGAGCAGACTCTGCGTACCGCCGATTACATCGTTGACCTGGGGCCGGGCGCAGGCGTGCACGGCGGATACGTGATTGCCCAGGGTAGTCCCAAGGAGGTGATGAAATCTTCCAGGAGCCTTACCGGACAATATCTGGCGGGAGCCCTCACTATGGATATTCCCGCGAAGCGGCGGCAGGGGAACGGCAATTTCATCAAACTGAAAGGCGTTTCAGAGCATAATCTGAAAAACATCAATGTTGAGATTCCCCTGGGGGTTTTTACCTGCATTACCGGCGTATCCGGATCGGGAAAATCGACGCTGCTTTCCGATGTGCTCTACCCGGCGCTGGCAAACCGGATTTATGGTTCCAATCGTACCGAAGGGGCCTATAAAAAAATCGAAGGCGCCGAATTTATCGACAAGGTGATCGATATCGATCAGAGTCCCATAGGGAGGACGCCGCGATCCAACCCAATAACTTATGTGGAAGGTTTCACCGCGATCAGGGACCTCTTCTCCCGGCTGCCCGAGGCCAAGGTGCGGGGCTACAAGCCGGGGCGTTTTTCTTTTAATGTCCGGGGTGGAAGATGCGAAAACTGCCAGGGGGACGGGACCATCAAGATCGAGATGAACTTCCTGCCCGACGTGTACATCACCTGTGATGTGTGCCAGGGCCGGCGCTTCAACCGGGAAACTCTGGAGATCCGCTACAAGGGCAAGAACATCGCCGATGTACTGGACATGACTATTGAGGAAGCGGCGGAATTTTTCGCCCCCATTCCGCAGATTGCCCGGAAAATGGACACCCTGCTTTCGGTGGGGCTTGGTTATGTGAAACTCGGACAGTCAGCGCTGACCCTTTCCGGCGGCGAGGCCCAGCGGGTAAAGCTGGCCCTTGAGCTTTCAAAGCGCTCCACCGGCAGGACGCTCTACATCCTCGACGAACCCACCACGGGGCTTCACTTTGCCGATGTAAAGCAGCTTATGGCGGTGATCCAGCGCCTGGTGGATCAGGGAAACACGGTGATTATGATCGAGCATAACCTTGACGTGCTGCTGCAGGCGGATTATCTCATCGATCTGGGGCCTGAAGGCGGCGACCGCGGCGGCGAGGTGATAGTCACCGGCACGCCGGAGGAAGCGGCCCGCTTCACGGCTTCCTACACGGGAGCTTACATCAAAACAATGCTGGAACGGAACACGCGGCGGGGCAGGTAAAAGCCGCAGGCCCCCCGTGATGTCTCACGTAAAAATCTAACCGAAGCAGGTAGTGGAATCTCACGGTAAAATCTAACCCTGGGATTCCGGGTATTCAACGGTACCGGAAACACGATGAACAAAACGGTCAAGATTTTCAAGGCAACGCAGAGGTGTCAGTCACCGGTTCAACGGGTTGAATGCGGGGGAGGGCCTGCACCGATCCTTTCCCCTTTCCTGGTTCAGATTTTCCTCGATCCCGGTTTGACCGCGGGTAAACCCTTTTTGCACAGTTCGCAGTTGCCGGCGTCCCAATTCCCGGCATTCACTTTGACTGCGGGGTACACCGGCCAGGGCAGATCTCCGGCGTCTGCGGACTGGCGGTCCACCACGCAGGCCAGGGCCGTGACCTTCGCTCCCAGGGCTTCCAGTACCGTGGCGCATTCCCCGGAGGATTTTCCGGTTGTTACCACGTCCTCGGCAATAAGAATCCGCTGCCCCGGCCTCACCTCAAAGCCCCGGCGCAGACTCATGGCCCCGCTGTCGTCCCGCTCGGTGAAAAAAGCCGGCAGTCCTAAAAGCCTCCCCAGCTCGTAGGCCACGATAATCCCCCCCATTGCGGGGCCGGCCACCGCGTCAAGCGCCAGCTTTCCCGATGCAAGGTCTTCCCGTATCCGTTCCGCCACCGGCCCCAAAGCCGCCGCGGCCTTGTCCGGGTATTGCAGCAACCTGGCGCACTGAAAATACCGGTCGGAATGACGGCCCGACGACAGAAGAAAGTGCCCCTCCAGCATGGCCCCGGATTTCCTAAGCAGGTTGATAATGGTTTCCATTTGTCCTACCTTATCGAAATATCTTCCACTCCGGCAATGCCGGCGTTCCGCATGTATTCTTCAATTCCGTCGATAATTTCAGGCATCGCCGCGGGGTGGGCGAAAGTGGCGGAACCTGTCTGCACCGCAGACGCACCGGCCATGAGGAATTCCAGGGCATCTTCGGCACAGGCGATGCCTCCCATGCCTACAATGGGAACCGCCGGTTTTCCGGCCATGCCCGGCGTTCTGAGGGCGTCGTACAGTTCCCAGACCATGCGGAGGGCGATAGGCCTTACCGCAGGGCCGGAAAGACCAGCGCTTACATTGTCGAAAACGGGCTTTCTGTTTTTGATGTCTATGGCCATTGCCTTGAAGGTGTTCACGAGAGAGAGGGCGTCGGCGCCGGCATTGACGCAGGAATGGGCCACCGCTGCCAGGTCCGGCGCGTTAGGCGAAAGTTTTACCATAAGCGGCTTGCCGCCGCAGGTCCGGCGCACCGGTCCTACTACTGATGCCGCCGCCGCCGGATCAAGGCCGAACGCCATTCCCCCGGCCTTTACGTTGGGGCAGGAAATATTAAGCTCTATCATGTCCACGGAACTGCCATTAAGCAGCGCCGCCCCTTTGACGTATTCCTCCACGGTGGCGCCCGACAGGTTCGCGATCACGGCCGGCCCCAGTTTCCGCAGCCGGGGCAGTTCCTGTTCAATAAAAGCCGGGATGCCGGGGTTTTCAAGCCCGATAGAATTCAACAGACCGGCGGGGCTTTCCCATATTCGTATGCCGGTATTCCCCTGCCTGGGTTTCAGGGTCAGCCCCTTGGTGCAGATTGCCCCAAGGCGGGAAACATCGATCAGACCGCCGTACTCCCCGCCGTAGCCAAAGGTTCCGGAGGCGGCAATGACCGGGTTTCGCAGACGCAGTCCCGCGATGCGGACCGAAAGATCAGGCGCGCGCTTTTCCCTTTGTTCACTCATCGAAGATCATCTCCTCCGCCGGGAATATGGGGCCGTCGGCACAGCAGCGGCGATTGCCGTTAATGGCCGCCACGGTGCAGCCGAGGCACGCCCCGACGCCGCAGGCCATGCGCCGTTCCAGGCTGACAAAGCAGGGAACCCCCGCAGCTTTGCAGCGGGCGGCTACGACTTTCAGCATCGGCTCGGGACCGCAGGCGCAGACCGCCCGGTATTTTTCCGGCTCCAGAAAATCGGGAATACGCCCCTTTAATCCGACTTTGCCGTCCTCGGCGGCGATGATCAATTTATTTGCTTCAAGAATCGCCGAACCAACAAGGGCATACTTTTCCTCCATATTGTG
This sequence comes from Treponema sp., assembly GCA_031279635.1. Taxonomy (GTDB): domain Bacteria; phylum Spirochaetota; class Spirochaetia; order Treponematales; family Breznakiellaceae; genus WQXQ01. The sequence continues at coordinate 9,142 of JAITIC010000207.1, forward strand.
AAAGCCGGTCTTAAACCCGGCGTAAAAATCAAAATTCCCCGCGGGCCATTCCGTGATCAGGGCTTCCAGCGGGGCAATCCCTATACCGCCGCCGATAAGGGCGGCCGGTTTTTCCCCGGCAGTCAAAAAATCTGCCCATGCGTTTCCCAGAGGGCCGGTAAGCTCCGCTTCTTCGCCGGGCCGCATGTCCGACAGCTCTTCCGTCCCCCTGCCGCGTCTTGCGATGAGGAATTTTACCCTATTGGAATTGAGATGTTTCCCCGTTAGATACCGTTGATGGGGACTTTGTTTGCCGCTTGCTTTTCCGCGGACAAAATCATCATCTTCCGCCGCAGGCATCCAAAGCGCGGCGCTGATCGGGCGGCCAAGGAAAACAGCGCTCCGCTTAGGCTTTACCATGAAGAACTGTCCCGCCCTTGGAGCCGGCCCCGGCCACACAAAGTCAAGGCGGAATATTTCACGATTGATGGAAGTATTGCCAACAAGTCCGCAAGCGAGGCTTTGCGGAGCTTTACGGAGAGCGGGACGTTTTTCCCCGATGACGGAATCAGCGGCTTTCATTTTTTCATCTCCGCCTGTACCGTATCGCATAACGCGCCGCGCAGAGCGTTCCGCATTTCAATCACGGCTTTGCGGGCGGCCTCTGCCGCGAATGTGTTATCCGCCAATTCTTCATCGCCGCCGTTGCTTTTTAACCCGGCGCTCCATGCCTTGAGGATCGAGCGGGAAGCGTTCACCACCCCGCCGTTTCCTTCCCGCAGCAGAAGACGCGCGTCATCCGCCGCGCCGCCCTGCGCGCCATAGCCGGGAATCAAGAAAAACAAATTCGAGTATCTGCTTCTGATTTCGGCGGCCTCTTCCCGCCCGGTACAGCCGACTACCGCGCCGAATAGGCCGTAGCCGTACCTGCCCTGATGAGCGGCGGCCAGCTCCGAGAGCTTATCGCCTACGGCATGGTAGAGACGGCGTTTCTCGCCGTCTGATTCGCCGGCTTTGCGCTCCAGTTCCAGATATTCAAAATCCCGCATGCCCTTATTGCTGGTTCGCATCAGTACAAAAGCGCCTTTACCTTTACTGTCCGCGTAAGAAAGCCAGGGCTCAATGGAATCCATTCCCATATAGGGAGAGAGGGTAACAAAATCAGCCTCAAAGTCCCCGTCGAAATGGGCTTTCGCGTAACGGAAGGCGGTGTCGGCTATATCTCCCCGCTTGATGTCGGCTATGACCAGGCCGCCTTTTTCGCGGATATACTGCAGGGTTTTGGCGTAGGCCTCAAGTCCGGCAAGGCCAAGCTCTTCGTAATAGGCGATCTGTACTTTGTAGCACGCGGTCGTGTCAAAGGTTGATTCAACAAGCGCCTTATTGAAAGCCAGTACGGCCCCGGCGTCCGAAACCGCCCGCCGCCGCTCCCCGGACGGAATATAGTCCGCCGCCGTATCAAGGCCGACGCAGACATGGCCCTTCGCGGCGACCACCTCAAAAAGTTTATCCATATTGGGCGCTTTATCGAACACCGCTTTCCCCTCCAAATGTTATCATTCCCCCTCTGATAGTCACAAAAATTTTCCCCCTCAATTCCCGGTCTGTAAAGGGGCTGCATTTCCCTCTGGACTTAAATTGTTCGGGCCGGACTTTCCACACCGCCCGGGTATCCGCGATAACGAGGTCCGCCCGCCGCCCCTGCGCGATTCTACCCCGGCCGCCGGGGCCTTTGTACAGGCCCAAAATCCGGGCCGGGTTTGCGCTCATCAATGCCGAAAGCCGCCGCAAATCAATGTTCAGCGTTGAAAAACAGGCGGCGAAAGCCGTTTCCAGGCCGGTAAAACCGGGCGCGCCGGCGGCCTTGTCCGCCTCACTGTGCGGGGCGTGGTCGGTCGCGATGGCGTCAATGACGCCGTCACAAACCGCGGCGGCAATGGCCCTGCGGTCGGCCTCGCTCCTCAGTGGGGGATTAACCCGCCCCCGGGATTCAGTGCCCATGCGTATCGCGTCCTCTTCAGCCGCTCCGATATGGTGGGGCGTTGCCTCACAGGTAAGGGTAAAATGGGGATTGGCCGGCGGGGATTTTTTCGCTTCACGGATCAGCGCCGCCGCTTCCATCGTTGAGACATGGGCGATATGTACATGACAGCCCGCCCGCTTTCCCAGTTCTATGGCCCGCCGGACGGCGTTGTTTTCCTCAATTCGGGACCATTCCGCTCTGGGCCGTCCCGCCGTTTTTGCCGCCTCCGCTTCAATGCCGCCGAAATCGCAGTGACAGGAAACCGGTATTCCAAGCCGCCGGGCCTCGGCCATTGCCGCGAGGAACAGGCGTTCGTCGGCCAGGTCTTTGCCGTCCTCGGAGAGCATCAGCGGCAGCGCGCAGCCGGCGGGCAGGTTCCTGATGCCGGACAGTTTCCGGCCTTCCATGTTTTTGCTGAGGGACAAAACCGGATAAAGGTCGATAAGCCCCAGGGCGCCGGAGCGTTCCTTCAGAGACACGGCTTTTTCAAGGGTGTCAATCACCGGATCGGTATTCGCCATGCAGACCACGGTTCCGTAACCGGCGGCGGCGGCGGCCAATGACGCCGATTCGAGCGTTTCCTTTTTGGGAAAACCGGGATCACGGAAATGGGCGTGGAGATCGACAAAGGCGGGCATGAGAACAGCCCCGTCCCCGAATCCGCATCCGTCAATTACCATGTCAGCGGAAGAGCCGGCAGCGGCGGCGCCGACTGCAACTTCCCTGATAATGCCGTCTTCAACAACAAGCGTCCCGAACACATCGGCCGCTTCATCAACCATTCTGAAATTTTTCAGCACAAGCCGCCGCAATTTTCACTCCGTTACTTGAAATCAACCGCCGACTTTATTTCGTCACAGTATTCACAGCGGTAAGTCCGCATTTCGGGATTTTCAAGATGAAAAATGTGGGGAATATATTTTTCCGTGGAAGTGATACAGCGGGGATTTTTGCATAACAGCACATCCTCAACCGTTTCGGGAAGCTGGAGCTTTATCTTTTCGGTGATCCTCTCATTCTCAATAATATTCACCGTGATATTGGGATCGATAAGGCCAAGCACATTAAAATTAATGGTGATCGTATTATCAATTTTAATAATATCCTTTTTCCCCATCCGCTTTGAATTGGCGTTTACCACAAAGGCGACGGTATACGAGGCCTTGTCAAGACCAAGCCAGTCGAAGATGCGGATTCCCTGTCCTGCTTTAATATGATCGATAACAATTCCGTTTTTTATTTCGTCTATGTTAAGCATTTCACACCACCCCCAATATTGATGATAATAAAGCCATCCGCACATACATTCCGTATTTCGCCTGCCTGAAATAAGCCGCTCTTGGATCGGCGTCCACTTCGACGGCGATCTCGTTAACTCGGGGCAGGGGGTGAAGAATGATCAGCCTGTTTTTCCCCAGGTCCATTTTTTCCCTGTTGAGCACATAAGTGTCTTTGAGGCGGATATAATCTTCCTCATTGAAAAAACGTTCCCGCTGCACCCTGGTCATGTAGAGCACATCCAGATGGGGCATGGTCTCTTCAAGGCTTCGGGTTTCGATAAATTCAATTTGCTGTTTGTGCAGCATTCTGGTAATGTATTCGGGAACGGCCAGTTCTTCCGGCGATATAAAGGCCATTTTGATTTTGTCGTAACGGGCAAGGGCTTTTGCCAGGGAATGAACGGTACGGCCGAATTTAAGATCCCCGCAAAAGCCTATAGTAAGATTTTTAATTTCCCCCAATAACCGCCGTATGGTCAAAAGGTCCGTCAGCGTCTGAGTGGGGTGATGATGACCGCCGTCACCGGCGTTAATTACCGGTGCCGGCGAATAACGGGACGCCAGCAGCGCCGCCCCTTCCTTTGGGTTGCGCATAACAATAATATCGGCGTAGCTTGCCGCCATTCGTACGGTGTCCGCAAGACTTTCCCCCTTGGAGGCGGAGCTTGAGCCGGGATCGGCGAAGCCCAGGCAGCTCCCCCCCAGCCGCAGCATTGCCGCTTCAAAACTCAGGCGGGTTCTGGTGCTCGGCTCGAAAAACAAAGTCGCCAGGAGCCTGCCCCGGCAGCTTTCCCGCAGGTACTTTTCATCCTGCTCTATCTTTTCCGCCAGGCAGAACAGGCTATCCATCTCTTCAAGACTGAAATTCCCCGGCTCAATCAGGGATCTTCCCTCCAGCATGTATCCCTCCATTTACGCAAAAAAAAAACCGCCCCCATAGGCGGTTTTCAGCAATCAACAAAAACACAAAACGCGATCTGCATGTTTCCAGCCTACCATGAAAGGACTTTTTATGACAAGGGGTATCTTTACCATAATTGTAAATAAAATTCAGGGGAGCATTGCATATAACTCATGTTACGCACGAGCCACTGAAGAATGCTGAAAATTCGTCAAAAATGGTCAAATGCGGGTAAATTTGGCATAAATTTTGGATTATTTTGGGCTGTCAAATACCCCCTGCGTAAC
>JAITIC010000221.1 GCA_031279635.1 Treponema sp.
GCGATAGAACAGGCGGCGGCTGAGGCGGCGCGGGCTGCGGCCCTGGCCTCCCTGGAACGGGAAGCCGCCGCTATCCGTGAAGCGCAACAATTACAAGGGGAAAACAGTCGTCTGAAACAAAGCCGGGTAAAGACGGCGGTTGTAACAGGGGTGATTTGTTTTTTCGGGGGCCTCGCCATTGGAGCGGGGACAACAGCAATATTGGCAGGGAAGTAACATGAAAGAAAGATTGCGGGTTAAGGGGTTGGTAACTGTCCGGGTTCTGGACAGGGACGGAAATGTTAAACGCCGGGTGCCGGGCTGGTTGTGGCGCATAGCGCCATTGCGTTTGCTCCACATTCCGGGGCGGCTTATGGAGCAGAAGTTTCACAACATTGTTACACGGGAGGGGGACGCATTGATCGCCGATGCGCTGTTGGCTTCCCCCACGAAAGGGAAGGTAACAAGTTCCTCCGGGTATATCCAGGTAGGGACGGGATGGACAGGGAACAGCACGAAAACCAATACCCGGTGTAATACTTCAACCGGGAGCATGAAACTGTTAGACAGCGGGTATCCGGCATTGAAAGCGGCATGGGGGAGTACCGGGGATACGACTGTTACCTACCGGGCCACCTTTGCGGCGGGGTCATTGGCGGCCAACGGTATCAACGAGGCGTGTTTGCTCAACGGTAATTCCGGTTCGGCTAACTGCCTGGCCTACGCGCAGATTAGCCCGGCGGTGAATGTAACATCCAGCGATACCCTTCAAATATTATGGGAAATAACAATTTTAGGACAGTAAGGTTCCGGCAATCGGTACGTGATTTTCCCCTGACGGTCTCGCTGGGTGATAAGGCTCCGGCGTGGGGGCTTAACCGTTGGGCCTCCTCCGGCCTCCGCTTCCTGCCCCCTGATGACGAAGGGTTTACCTTACGGGGGGATAGAAGGCGGCTGGTTTACAAAGGGCGGCGGCGTTCCCACCGGTTTACCATCTTGGGGGATACCGCTTTTGAATACGATTGTATTCTGAACCGGGAACCGGAGAGCAACGTTGTTGCCCTCCTCATGGAAGGGGCGGAAAACTTTGATTTCTTCCGGCAGCCTGATTTTGTGAAAGACCCCTTCCTGAAAGGGAGTTACGCTGTTTACAAAAAAGAAACCTTGTTAGGCGAAGGAACCGGGAAACTCTGCCATATCCACAGGCCACAGATTATAGACAGCCGGGGACGGCGGTGCTGGGGGGATTTGTCCGTTACCGGCAATGAGTTACGCATAACCATACCGGAAACCTTTTTAGGTGAAGCGAAGTATCCAGTTATTGTTGATCCTGTAATAGGAACAAGTTCGATAGGAAGCCAAACCCCTCAAAATGTAGGAACGGGAGCGAAAAACCCCTGGCTTATTTATGAGTTCGGCGTAAACCGCTATATGATGTCAGAGAAATGTCAGGGCGTTTGTACCGCCCATGTCTATTGCTATGACCAGATACTATCAATCGGTGATGTTACCCCGCTGATATTCGGAGACGAGAACGACAAACCCCATTACCGAAGGACACGGAACGAGGAAAAAATAAAAACAAAACTGGTAAACACCAGTAATATAAACATCGTGTATGACCCCCAATGGAAAACAGGTTCCTTTGAAACGATTGGCGAAATTCAGGAAGGAGACTATATCTGGTTCGGCGGTTACGGGGAAGCCTTTTGGACAAAGTTTGATTATGGGGGAACCTTATATAAAAATTACCCGGAAGTTTTTACAGAGCAGGAAGAAGAAGAAATTTACAATGAGGAAACCGGGGAATGGGAATGGTATGAGGGGGTGTATTATGATTTACCCGATTTTCCTCTTGACGGGAAGGAAAAGACCCAGGACTGTATTTTTAGCTGGTATTTTGATTTTGAATCGTTAAGTAAAAATTACACCCGCACCCTTACACAAGGTATAACCCTGACAGACAGCCGGAAACTAACCGGGGCATACAAGCGAAGTACAACACAAACGGTTAAAGGGACTACCGCCCTTTCACGGTTCGTTTCGTTTCCCCGGCAATGTCTTGAAACGGTCTATAACACTTCCGTACTTAAAGCCTTGCCTACCCTTGTCCGCTCCGTATTTGAACAGGTCCGGGCAATAACGGCAATGGATAAAAGCCGGGGATTGTCAAGGAACTGTAGTGAAACCATACGGGCAGGTTCGGAAACAAAACGCATACAGGGCTTTTACCGGAAGGCATACGAAGACGTTAAGGGAACCGATACAAGGTCCTTTCCGGTGCTGTTCCTGCGTTCCCTGCCGGAAACGGTATGGCTTACGGACAGTAAAACCCAACGGGCGGTCTATGTCCGTGGGCTATGGACGGAAGCCGCAAGTATGGCGAAAACAAGGCACGGCGGGGAGTATTACCGGAAACAGGCCGATACGGTACAGGCGGCAGGTACATCGTTCAGAAGCCTTTTGATTTTTGTCCGTCTGGTAACAACGTCCCTCATAAGGGATTTTCTTCTGCGGCGGTTTCTCAAGAGCAATGAGGAACTTGTTTTGAAGTCTCCGGTATGCCGGGAACTGATTGTTGACAGCAGCATACACTAACAGGGGGGATTATGGCACGGATATTCAAGGGACAATCGGCGTTACGCATAACGGTAAAAACCTTCACCGATTTGGAAGGTATTATCTCGGCGGTTATCAAGTACCGGAAGCCTGACGGCTCTGCCGGAGAATTAAGCGCCGGGGTTGGGGACACGGCGAAGGGCGTTATCTTCCACGAGTGTATTGAGCATGAAATAGACCTGGCCGGGTGGTGGGTGTTCTGGGCCTTCATTACCTTTGCCGATGGCCGTACCGCCGCCGGGGAAGCGGCGAAAGTCTTTGTATGGCAGGAGGGAGGTTGAAAAAATGACCTCCTTGTCATTTTTTCAACTCGTAGTTTTTGCTACGCAAAAACTCCAGCTAAAGCATGGTAACACCGCCCTCCGTGGCGGGAGGAAAAATGCCTAAACGGAGAACGCCGGAGGAACGGTACAAAGATACTATCCGAAAACAACAACAGACCCTTGAGGACTTCGCCGCCCATGAAATTGAATGGGCCGATGACTTGTTGATGTGGTATAGGATAAAGAAACTCGATATGCCTGATGACGAATACCGGGCGGTCGCCTTCTTCAAAAACCGGGAATATTTACGCAAGCCGGGGTCTTTGACCCTGCTCTATGAAATGTTCCTGCGCTGTTGCCGGGAACTTCCCGCATACACCAAAGAAATCGCGTTTGATTTACTGGCGTACCGGTTTAAGGTGTACGCCGTAACACTGGAAAAGGGAGGGTTTTAATATGGCCGAACCGGTGGGGAATGAACCGGTATTCCTGCGGCTCCAGCAGCTGAAGGCGGGGCTGCTCCAGTTTACCGACACCAGCAACGCCTTCCGCCTTATGCGGGAACACGGTAAGGACATCCGCTACGTGGCCGCCTGGAAAAAATGGGTGGTCTGGACCGGGCGGCAGTGGAAAATGGATGACGGCTATCTGGTCCACGACAAGGGCCTCCAGATGATCCGGGGAATATATGACGAACTCCTGAAAACCGACGATTACCGGGACCGGCTGGAAATTGAGAAATACGCCATGCAGGCGGAGGCGGTCAGGCGGCGGAAGGCGTTCCTTGAGGCCGCTTCCTGGATACCGGAGCTGAACATCACCCCTTCCGATGCGGATAAAGACCCCTGGCTCCTCAACGTCAACAACGGGACGGTGGAATTAAAATCCGGGGAGTTCCGGGAACACAGGCCGGAAGACATGATCACTAAACTCGCCTGTGTGGACTACGATGAAAAGGCCGATTGTCCGGTATGGAAACAGTTTATCCGGGAGATAATGAATTACAACACGGAGTTAATCGGTTTTCTGCAATCGGCGGCGGGGTGGGCCTTGACCGGGGACACCTCGGAACAGTCAATGTTCATCCTCTTTGGGACAGGGGCCAATGGCAAGAGTACGTTTCTCAATACCCTTATGCGGCTGCTGGGGGATTACGCCGTTGCCACGCCTACAGAAACCTTTATGAAGCGGAACGGGGAACAGATAAGCAACGACATAGCCCGGCTGCGGGGGACCCGGCTGGTAACGACCACGGAGGCGGAACAGGGGAAGCGTTTATCGGAACCGCTTATCAAACAGATAACCGGGAACGATGCGCTTACGGCCCGGTTCCTCTACGGGGAGTTTTTTGATTTTATACCCACGTTCAAGGTGTTCATGGCGACGAACCACAAACCGCTAATAAAAGGAACCGACTACGGGATTTGGCGGCGTATCAAACTGATACCCTTTACCACCACGATTACCCCTGACAGGCAGGACAAACACCTTGAGGAAAAACTGTTAAGGGAAGGGCCGGGGATACTCAACTGGCTTCTGGAAGGGACAAGGCGGTGGTGTGAAAAGGGGCTTGCTATCCCGGCGCTTATCAGCAACGCCACGGAAGAATACCGGAATGAGATGGACGTGCTGGGGAACTTTATCAAGGAGTGCTGCATACAAAGTCCTGATGTATCCATCCGGGCGCGGGAACTGTTCCGGGCGTATCAGGAATGGTGCGAAGAAAACAATGAGCGTGCCTGTAGTGAACGGTTCCTGTCCCTGCGGCTTAAAGAATTGGGGCTTGAGCGTTCCCGAACGGCGGAAGCCCGGTACTGGAAAGGAATAATGCTCAAGGTCCCGCTTTCCTGATGCTTTTTGTTTTCCTGGTGTCCTTTCCCCCCTGCCCCCTTTTTACTTTGCCGTCAATGACACGGATAAAATGCAAGCGGCGAAAATACCGTGTGCCGGTGTTCCGCCCTGTGCGGCGGTGTGATAAAACCTGTACGATTTGGGATTAAAAAATCCGGTAATTTCACTATTCGGCACTTGACACCATATACTTATGGCAAAACATAACAAAACTACCGGCACACGCGCCCCCTTCATTTCGGAAAAACGGCTCAAATGACGTTTAACCGTGTCATTCTGACGGGTCTGTTTGCGGTTTATGTGTCATTCAAATTCCGTGTTTTGGCGTGCCTT
>JAITIC010000241.1 GCA_031279635.1 Treponema sp.
GTTACTTTGCGGACAGACCTTGCATTTGCTCCCGTTTTGTACCAAAACGGTGCGCAAAATGCCTGTTTTAAGGAAGTCTGTCCATAATGTGTCTACATTATGGACAGACTCGAACTAATGCAACGCTTAAGATACCGCGGGGCTTGCCCCGCGGAGGCTCATTTCGGTAATCACTCATATCAGTGTATCATGGTTGAATTCGGAATTCCTGACGCGGAGGCTTGCGGTAGGGAGATTCATTGGTTATAGTGGTTTTAGGCGCAGTATGCCGCAAGGAGACCTTGTTATGGATAACGCTAGCCCTTCGCTCTTCAAAAAATTCACGCGGGGTTATACGTTCAAAGTGCTGATGCTCATGGTTTTGGTATTGCTCCTGCTGATACCCTTAAATATGATCGGGGGGCTGGTTAAAGACCGGGGGAGAACGGCGGCCTCCGCGGAATCGGAGATAATGGAAGCGTGGGGAAAGCAGATGGTGGAGGCAGGGCCGGTCATAGTGATTCCCGGCGTTAAAACGGACGAGGTTCTTACCAGGACGGAAAAAGAAGGGGAAAAGGTTCAGATAATTAAAACGCCGTTTACCCTGATGATATGCCCGAAAATGCTGGACATTAACGCCGTTTTCAAAACCGAGATACGCAAGCGCGGCATTTTTTCCGTGCCTCTCTTTTCGGGAACGCTTGTGCTGAGCGGCAGTTTTGATCCGTCCATGGCGATTTCACAAATCGCGCCTAACGAAAGTGTTTCCCTAAACCAGGCGGAACTGGTCATCGATCTTTCCAGCCAGAAGGGAATCCGAAAAGTAAACACGTCAAGCTGGGATAATGACGAACTTTTCTTTCAGCCCGGAAACAGGGGACACAGTCTGTTTACCCGTGATTATCCCGGATTAAGCGGCGGTATATACTCTGTTTCCACCAGGTTTGAAAGCGGGGGATCGGGCAGCGGCATATACGCCGTTTTGCCCGATTTTGAAAACAGGGAAGTGAAGTTCAATATCAGCATAGATATACAGGGCGGGCAGTTTATACGGGTATTACCCATAGGGCAGGATACGCACGTCGATATCCGTTCCGATTGGGGTTCTCCTTCTTTTCAGGGGGCGTTCCTGCCGGGCGGGTCGGTCATTACCGATACGGACTTTTCCGCCGAGTGGGATATCAGTTACCTCAGCCGCGATATTCCCCTTTTCCTGAAACTATACGACGGCGGGCAGGATTATACGGACTCGTTATTCGGCGTTGATTTTTTCCGCAGCATAAATACCTACGCGCTAAACACCCGCGCCGTTAAGTACGCGATTCTGTTCCTGATTGTTCCGTTTTTAACGTTGTTCCTGCTTGAAATATTTACGAAGAAACGCATCCATCCGGTACCGTATTTGCTTTCCGGTATTGGCAACGCGGTTTTTTATCTTTTACTGCTTTCATTATCCGAACAGATTCCTTTTTACACCGCCTATCTGCTCGCCGCGCTGGCCGTAACGCTCATGATGACCCTGTATTCCCGCAGCCTGCTTCCCTCATGGAATAAAAGCTGGTACATGGGCCTGGTTGTCACCATATCGTACGTCCTTCTGTACGCCGTGCTGAACGCGGAATCTTACGCCCTGCTCATCGGTTCCGTCGGTACCTTCGTGGTGATTGCCCTGGTTATGTTCCTTACGCGCAAACTCAATTGGTTTGGGGAAGACTGAAATACCATGGTGCAAATGCTCTTTTTTCTCCGGTTTAAGGCGCAGCTGTGCCGCACGCGGCCTGAGTTGGTTCCCCGTTTGGAGGATTCGGCGGCCAGGGCGGTTGCCGCCGCCGGAGGAAAAATTACCGGCAAAAACCGCTTCCTTACGGCCTCTTTTGACGAGGATTCTCTGGGCTTTTGGCTTGATATGCTCATTCTGATTGAAAGCCTGACGAAGGAACTGGACGCCGCCGCCGGTGAATTGTTCGGGTACTCACTGGTTTTGGGCCGGGATTTGCTTGATGGATCCGACGCGCTTGAGGCGCTTTGCTGCTATTTTGCCGGAGACAGCCGCGGCGGCGTGTTTCTGGACCGGATCGCCAGGGAAGGTCTGCTGCCGTATGCGCTTGTCGAGGAGCTGGAAAGCCCCGGCCGTTCACGGGCCGGACGGGACGCCGCGCAAAGCGGGACCGGCGGCTTTTACCGGCTTGGCGGATTAAAGCGTTTTGCGCAAAACCCGAAAGGCAGTTCGCTGCGGGAAAGCGTGACCCGCGCCTTTGACCAGGGGTTGGAAAAGCGGCGGAATACCCTAATCCTGGGGCCGGCTTTCGCCGCCAAGCGGGAGGGCCTGTACCGCTTTTGCGAAGAAATCGCCGGGGATTTTCCGCCTCTGCTGATCCGTTTCGGCGCGGGAGGGCTTACCGCCCTTATCGATTCCTGGTCCCCCCAGATCCGCGCCCTTGCCGGCCCGCTCGCTGCGGACACCGGGGAGATACAGGGCCTCTGGGAATTCCTCTTTCGGGAACGCCTGCGGGAGGAGCTTTCGGACTTTATCATCAAAAAGGCCCGTCTGTTTTTTGTTCTGCTCCTGGAGTTTTACACCAGCGCGGCGCGGCGGAAGGCTCGGCCGCCGATTCTCATTCTTGAAAATATCCAGCAGGCGGAGCAAAGCGCGGCGGAACTGTTTTTTGACGCCTACGCCGGTATCCAGCGCATGAACGGCCTCGTGGTACTGGGTACCTGGGATGAAACCGCCGCTGAAAAAATGGACGAAAGGGATGTAAAAAAATGGGAAGCGGTTTTTCACCGAATGATACGGCCCAGCACAGGCGGGCTTTCCCTGACCAACATTCCCGAATTGTCGGAAGAGTTATGGGAGATAGGTTACGCCTTTTCCCTGTTTGGCCGCTATTTTCCGGCAAGCCTCTTTCTCCGGCTGCTTGAAGAAGAGGGGAAAAACCCCGTCATGATTTCCCGCGCCCTCTCCCTTCTGTCCGTTATATGGGGCATCGACACTCTACCGGAAAGCCATCTGCGGACGGCCGGCTTCGCCGAAAAGGCCGAGATGTTTCTGGGGGAACGCAAAAAGCGGGTGCAGGCGATGGTGTGCAGGCGGCTGCTTGCCTGGGTTGAACAAAGGAAACTCAGTTACTGTTTCAGGCTCCTGATAATTTTCGCCGACATGGGAGCCTGGGAATATCTTGATGATACCCTGATCCTCAAATCCATTGTTTCGGACCTGGTGAACGGTACGGCCGCGGGAGTGGAGCAGGCCCGGAACAACGGCCTCCTGGAAAGTCTCGCCGGGCCGGAACGGGCCGCCGCGGTGCGCTATATCTTCGAAACCACCCGCGCCCTGCTTTCAGGCGGCGCCGGGGCAATCGACGCGGCTTTCAAGGAACTGCCGCCCGACTGCGCCGCGTTCCCTGTTTTGAAGGCCCAGGCGCTGGTCAACCTTTCAGCGTATCATCTGGGACTGCGGGACAGCGCTTCGGCCATAGAAACTATTAAAGAGGCGAGCTTTTCAAGCCAGAGCGGGAACAAGCTCTGCCTCGCCCAATCCTACCGGCTTTTCTCGCTGGTGAGCCTTTCCAAACAGCGGGTCGGGGAGGCCATTGATTACCTGGGCTTTGCCCTGGACAGCGCGGAGAAATCCGGCAATTACCATGAAATGGGAGTGTCGGCCTATTACGCCGCCGCCGCGCAGTTTCTCTTCGGCAATGTGTCGCGGGCGGCCCTGCTTGCCCGTAAAGCCCGCGAGTACTCCCTGACGGCGGGCTGCCCCGAATGGGCGGACCGTTCCCTCTTTTTTGAGGGCCGCCTTGCCTTTGAAACGGGCAACTACCAGAGGGTCATCGACATGTTTGAGGGCCTTCGTAAAGAGCCGCAGGGCGGCGCGTCGCCGGAAAAGAAGCGGCTTCTGGCCGCCTGGGCATACCGCGCCCGGGTGTACCTCCGAACCCCCCTAAGCCCGAAACCCGCAAGCGGCGGTCATGACGCGGATCTCTTTGAGGTCGAAGCCGCTTACCTGGCCGGCAATTACCAGAAAACCGTAGAGCTTGCCGACGCCTTTATCCCCCCCCCTCCCCCCCATAGTGAAAAAAATTATCTGTACACCGAACAGCCCGATTGGCACAGCGGCTTTGCCCAGTGCGAACTTCTGTGCTTTTCCTCAGACGATCTCTGGAACCGGATGCTCCGCGTCTACCATTCTCTGGCCCTTTGCCGGCTCAGCGCCGCCGGCAGCGAGAAGGCCATGCACAACATGCAGCAGATTCTTAAAAGCGAGCAGTTTTTGGAAATGGACCCCTGTGACGCCTTCTATTACTATGCCTGGTACCGCATCCTTGAACAGAGCGGCGCGGAGCAGGTTGACATGAACACCGCGATCAGCATAGCCTTCAAACGGCTCCAGCGCCGGGCCAGCCGCATTGACGACGTGGAAATCCGCCGCCAGTTTCTTTTACAGCCCCGCTGGAACGGCGCGCTGAGCCAGGCCGCCAGGGAATACAAGCTGATATAGTACCGGAACGCGGGAGTGACGCCTTTTTGAGGCATGAGGCGCAGACCTTGCGGGAAGCGGGTTTTCCCGGTACTATATCAATACATGACCGATTTTGTCCATCTTCACGTCCATTCCGACTTTTCCCTGCAGGACGCCGCCGTTTCGGTAATGGCCCTGGCGGACAAGGCCGAAGCGCTGGGGATGAGCCGTCTGGCCCTCACCGACCACGGCAACATGTTCGGGGCGATGGAGTTTCTGGCCGCGTGCAGGGAAACGGTCAACGCGAAGGGTCAGCACGAGAAGCGGAAAAACCCCCTCAAGCCGATCATCGGCTGCGAGGTCTACGTTTCCCCCGGTTCCCGTTTTGATAAAAAAGGGGCGGAAAGCGATAACAAGTACTATCATCTCGTACTTTTGGCAACGAACCGGGAGGGCTACCTCAACATGGTTAAGCTCTGCTCCTTTGCCTACACCGAAGGCTTCTACTATCGGCCCCGAATTGACGAGGAACTGCTGGCCCAATACCACGGCGGCCTCATCGCCCTTTCCGCCTGCGTTTCAGGCGAGATACCCAAGCTGATTCAGGCGGGGAAAATTGAGGAGGCGGAGCAAAAGGCCCGCCGCTACCGGGACCTCTTTGGGGATGATAACTTTTACCTGGAAGTACAGGACCACGGCATTCCCAGGGGGATGCTCAGGGGAACTACCCTTTCCCAGAAAGATATTAACGGGGCGCTGGCGGCCATAAGCCTCAAGACCGGCATTCCCCTGGCGGCCACCAACGACGTGCATTACCTGAACCGGGAAGATTATATTGCCCACGACATTCTTCTCTGCATCGGTACGGGCAAGCACCGCAGCGAAGAAAAACGGAAAAAATACTACGGCGATCAGTTCTATCTGAAAAGCGGCGATGAAATGGCGGCGCTTTTTCCCGAATATCCGGAGGCCATTGCCAACACGTTGCGTATTGCCGAACGATGCGTTACCGATGTCCCCAGGCTTGATGTCAAAGATTTACCGCAGTTCCTTCCTGAGTTCGCGATCCCGCCGGATTTTGCCGATGCCGGCGCGTATCTTCGCAGCCTTGCCGTGGACGGTCTTGCCAGGCGTTACGCGAAAGAAAAAGCCGCCGCCGCGTCCCAATGGGAAGCGATACAAAAGCGGGCCGAATATGAACTGAATACGATTATCAACATGGGCTTTACCGGCTACTTTCTCATTGTGGCCGACTTTATCAACTGGGCCAAGGAACACAATATTCCCGTGGGGCCGGGGCGCGGCTCCGGCGCCGGTTCCATTGTGGCATACGCATTGCGCATAACAAACATTGATCCCCTCAAGTACAATCTTCTCTTTGAGCGCTTCCTCAACCCTGAACGGATCTCCATGCCTGACTTTGATCTGGATTTCGCCAACGAAGGACGGGAGGATGTGATCAACTACGTCACCAAAAAGTATGGCGCCGACCGTGTTGGCCAGATCATCACTTTCGGAACGCTGGGGGCCAAACAGGTGATTAAGGACGTGGCCCGCGCCCTCGGCATCTCCATTCCCGAATCGGATATGATCACCAAACTCATCCCCCGGGACCCCCAAATCACCTTAAAAAAAGCGTTTGAAGGTGAACCGAGACTGCCGGAACTGGAACAGAACCCCAAATACACCGAGCTTTTCACCCTGGCCCGGAAACTTGAGGGACTGCACCGCCATTCCAGCCTGCATGCCGCAGGGGTGGTAATCGGCAAGTCCGCGCTGTACAACTTTGTCCCCCTCTACCGCGACCCTAAAACCGGAGGCGTGGCTACCCAGTACAGCATGAACTTCCTTGAGTCCTGCGGCCTGGTGAAGATGGATTTTTTGGGCCTCAAAACCCTGGACGTGATTAAACACACCGAAGAACTCATCCGCCGCCGGGGCGGGGAATACGCGGATTTCAGCGTTGAAACCATGCCGGAGGACGACGAAGCGACTTTCAAAATGCTCGGAGAGGGAAAGAGTTTTGAGGTTTTCCAGTTTGAATCCGAAGGGATGCAGAACATTCTCAGGCAGGCCAAACCCAATTCCATTAAAGACCTTACCGCCCTGAACTCCCTTTACCGGCCAGGACCTATGGAAAATATTTCCCAGTTTGTGGATTCCAAAAACGGCCGCCAGATAATACGCTACCCCGATCCCAGCCTTGAAGACGTGCTCAAGGAAACCTACGGCGTCATCGTCTACCAGGAACAGGTTATGCAGGTAGCCCGGATTGTCGCCGGTTACAGCATGGGGCAGGCCGACCTCCTCCGCCGCGCTATGGGGAAGAAGAAAAAAGAAATACTTGACAATGAGAAAATTCCCTTTCTTGCCGGAGCGGAAAGGCAGGGCTATTCGCAGGCCAAAGCCGGGGAAATCTACGACATGCTGGTTCCATTTGCCGGCTACGGCTTCAACAAGAGTCACGCCGCGGCCTACTCGGTGGTCGCCTACCACACGGCCTATCTTAAAGCCAATTTTCCCTCCGAGTTTATGGCAGCTAACCTTACCAACGAGATATACAGCGCGAATAAAGACAGGCTGTCCGAATGTATTGACGAGGCCCGGAAGATGGGCATTGCCGTTGATCCGCCGGATATTAACCGTTCCGACAGACTTTTTACCATTGTGGACGGCCGCATTGTTTACGGCCTGTTGGGGATCAAAGGCCTGGGCGACGGCCCGGCGGAGGAGATTGTCCGCTGCCGGAAAGACGGGCCTTACAAGGGTTTTGTCGATTTTCTCAGCCGCGTGGACACCAGGGCGGTGGGCAAGAGTGTCGTTGAGCGTCTTATCCAGACCGGGGCCTTTGACAGTTTCGGTGTTTCCCGCGGGATCCTGACGGGGAATCTTGAACGGGTCGCAGAGTACGTCCAGGGCCAAAAGGACGATAAAAAATTCGGCCAGACCAGCCTCTTTGGTGATTCAGGCGAAGAAGAGTACGACGATTTTACATTTGAGCCTTTTCCCGAAACGAGCCGTGTTGAAAAACTGAAAAAAGAAAAGGAATTAATCGGATTTTATTTTTCCGGTCATCCCATGGATGAGTACAAAGAACTCTGGCGGCAGGCGGTAAAGGCCGATTTGGGAAAACCTGAAACGCTGATTCCCGGAAGCGCCATGCTTGTGGGAATAGTCAAAACCCTTAAAACCATTCCCACTAAAAACGGAAAAATGACTTTTGCGACTTTGGCGGACTACAACGGTGAAATAGAGATGACTTTCTTCCCCAGGGCCTGGGAAGCCTGCCGGGATAAAATCAGGGAAGGAGAGATCGCCGTGGTCAGGGGAAAAATCGAATACCAGAAAGACAAGGATCACTACGGTTTTATCGTCGAGGACTGTGCCGTACCCGACGATGCGGAGGCTTTGCTTGAAAAGGAAAACGCCCTCGCCCGGCAGATGGACGAATACCGCGCCGTCTGGAAGGGGGAAGTAACGTTGAATTTGTCCCGCCCGGAAACGGCGGCCCCGCAGGAGGAATATCTCCTTATCGGTATATTAAAAGACCTGCGGACGTTCAAAACTCAAAAAGGTGATGAAATGGCCTGCGCGGCCCTGGCCGATTATAACGGCGAAATAGAGATCACTATTTTCCCGAAAGTGTGGACAGAGCTGCAGGATAAACTGGAAGAAAGCGCAATGACCGCCCTGCGGGGTAAAATTAAAAAGGATACCTATAAAAACCGGCATGTGTTTTACCCTGATACCAAGCTGAGTCTCAAGCGCCTGAAAAGTAAATATGATAAAATGTCCCCGGAGGAACAGGAACGCGCCGCCGCCAACGCGCAGGCGGTGGCCGACAAAGTGCCGCCGGCCGCTCCTTCGTCAGGTGCAAATGCGCGGGCGGTCCACATCAGGATGCGGCGGGAGGCCTTTGAGCGGGACGAGGGCATATATCCCCTGCGGGACTATCTTGCCGGAAACCCCGGCCCCTGTAAGGTATTTATTCATGTCCCCGTAAACGGCGGCGAAAGTGTAGTCCGCGTCGCCGGCGGAATCGGGGCTGTTGCGGAAAGTGGATCGGCTCTTAACAGCTGCGCCGGAGTCGCCGAAGTTTGGAGGGAATAATGCGTATAATCATGAATCTGCTGGCAAATATTGCCGCTCTGTACTCGCTGCTGATTTTAGTCCGGGTGATGATTACCTGGTTCAGCGGCGCGCGTTACGGGAAACCCGTTGAGCTCTTATCCATGATCACCGATCCCTATCTTGACTGGTGGCGTAACACCCTGCGGCTGCGGGCGGGTTTTCTGGACCTTTCGCCCATAGCCGCAATGGCGGCCCTTTCCCTGGCCCAGACCATTTTTTCCACGATTGCCCGTTACGGCAGGATCAGCCTGGGTGTTATTCTCGCCATTGCCCTTTCCGCCGTCTGGTCGGCGCTTTCTTTTATTCTCGGTTTCTGCCTCATCATCCTTGTCCTGCGTTTTATCGCCTTTATGACCAACCGCGATACCCGCGGCACTTTCTGGAGGATCATCGACACCGTCTCCCAGCCCCTGCTCTACCGGATCAACCGGATCATTTTCGGCAAACGTCTGGTTAATTACCTTACCGGAATCATCACCGCCATCGCGGTTCTGGCTGTGGTCTGGATCGGCGGGAGATTCGTGGTGGGGCTGCTCGCCGGTCTTTTGCTCAGACTCCCCGTTTAAATGTTTCTCCGTTCCCTTACCGCGCCGCTTACCGCTATCCGGGGCATCGGCCCCGTCCTCGTGCCCAGGTTTGCCCGCCTGGGAATACGCAATGCGGCGGGCCTGCTCTGCCATTATCCCCGCGACTGGGAGGACCGGAGCCGGCGGGTACCGATAAAAGATTTTCACCGCGACCGGGTCTGCACCGAAGTTACGGTCATTGCCCACGACTGGATAGGCTTCGGCAGAATGAGGGCGCTCAAAGTCCATGTTGAAGATGAAAGCGGCAGGGCGGCGCTGCTCTGTTTTAACCGCCCCTGGATGGAAAAACAGCTTGTTTCGGGCCGCCGCTGCCGTTTGTGGGGCCATTTTTATTACAAATACCGCGAGATACAGTCCAGCTCTTTTGAAATTGAGCCAATCGTTCCCGGCGAGGTTGCCGGGTTTGGCCGCATATTGCCGGTGTATCCCCTGAGCGCCGGTCTTACTCAGGCAATGCTCCGCCGTTTCGTTTCCCGCGCCCTTGAGCAGTATGCGCAAAATCTGGAAAACGAACTCCCCGCTGAAATCATTGAGCGGGACAGGCTGCTTCCAAAGGCCGCCGCGCTTAAGGCGGTTCACTTTCCCGCTTCCGCTTCGGAATTGGAATTGGCAAAAAAGACGCTTATCTATGAGGAACTGTTTTACCTTGAAATAATGGTAGGCCGCCGGGCCATTGCGCGGAAAAAAAGCGCGGCTGCCTCTCCGGTTTCCCCGGCACGGTTTTCAGCTTCGGACCGCGCGTTTACCCCGCCGCAGAAACGCCTGCTTGAGCGCCTGCCTTTCTCCCTGACAGCCGGGCAGGAGGCGGCGGTCACGGACATCAACCGTGATATGGCGCATAACGACGCCCCGCCCATGGCCCGTCTTTTACAGGGCGATGTCGGTTCAGGGAAAACCCTGGTGTCGTTTTTGGCCGCTCTCCGCGCCGTGGAAGACCACGGCCAGGCGGCGATTATGGCGCCCACCGAGCTTTTGGCCCGGCAGCATGCGGAGAACGCCGCCTGCCTTTTGGAACCCCTGGGCCTGCGGATCGCCTTTCTTACCGGGAACATAAAAGCCGCCGGCAGGAAAGAACTTTTACGGAGCCTCTCGTTAGGCGAAATTGACATCGTCGTCGGAACCCACGCCCTTTTTTCAAAAGACGTGTATTATAAAAACCTCACGCTTGTGGTAATTGACGAGCAGCACCGTTTTGGCGTAACGCAGCGTTCCCTCATCATGGCAAAGGGCAGCCGGCCCCATCTGTTAATGATGAGCGCCACTCCCATTCCCCGGACTCTGGCGCTGACGGTTTTCGGCGATATGGACGTGTCGGTAATCCGGGATTTGCCGCCGGGCAGAAAACCTGTAAAAACCCATCTGGCAAAAGAATCCAGCGAGGGCAGGGTTTACGATTTTGTGCGCAGGGAGCTTGCCGCGGGCCGTCAGGCATATTTTGTCTATCCGTTAATCGAAGGCGGCGCTGAAGCTGATCTGAAAGACGCGGTCTCCATGGCGGAGCGTCTGGAGCGGGAAGTTTTCCCCGATTTTGCCCTTGCCCTGGTCCACTCAAAACTCGACGAAGAAAAAAAGCGGCTCACCATGGACCGTTTCCGCGCCGGCGAAATAAAAATCCTCGTTGCCACCAGCGTTGTCGAAGTGGGCGTGGACGTACCCAACGCAAGTTGCATGGTCATTGAACATGCCGAGCGTTTCGGCCTTTCCGCCCTCCACCAGCTCCGGGGACGGGTCGGCCGCGGCGGGGATCAGTCCTACTGTTTTCTCGTTTATTCCGATGAACTGACCGAAGACGGAAAAGCCAGGCTCAAAGTGATGCTTGAAAACACAGACGGTTTTGTCATCGCCGAGGAAGACCTGAAACTCCGCGGCCCCGGCCAAATTGCCGGCATTGAACAGTCAGGCTACCTTGACCTGGGCATTGCCAATCCTGTCCGTGACGCCGAAGCGCTTGCCCGCGCCAGAACCGACGCTTTCGCGATTCTGGAAATGGACCCGGACATGCTTTTGCCGCAGTCCCGCGTTGTCGCGAGGGTTCTGGAAGAAGCCCCGCCTTTTGGGGAAGTGGCGCTGTGAAAAACGCGGCAATTCCGATTTCAAAACAACCGCAAGCCCATGCTTGCGTAGGTACTACACGGACGAATTAGAGTCTGTCCATAATGTAGACACATTATGGACAGACTACCTTAAAACAGGCATTTTGCGCACCGTTTTGGTACAAAACGGGAGCAAATGCAAGGTCTGTCCGCAA
>JAITIC010000257.1 GCA_031279635.1 Treponema sp.
TTGAACTATGTATAGGACGAACCGATCTCAAAACCCGGTTGATTTTAAAACAACTCTGGCCGGAGTTTATTATCCTACATCCTACATTAGATGTCAAGAAAAAGTCAAAAAATATAAAATGAGGCTATTTCAAAACAGGCTTCGTTTTGAAATAGCCTCAAATTTAATACGATTTTTCTTGACAGTTCCCGAATTCAGTCTTATCATAACATACTATGTAGTACATCCCATGTTTAGTTGGAGGGATCATTTGAAAGTAGCGGCAGTTTATACCAGTACCACCCCGGAGCTTATCGAGATGGTAGAATCGGAGCTGAAAGCCCAGTTTAGTGAAAACAGTCTTGAGATTATTTCCCTAAAAAATCCTGATATACTCCAGGAAGCGAGGGATGCGGGCGGGGTTACACCCCATTGCGCCCGGGAGTTGATTAATCTGTATGAGGAAGCGGTGAGATCCGGGGCTGAGATTATCTTCAATCTATGTTCCTCAATAGGGGATGTGGCGGCTTTGGCAAAGCCCTTGTATGAATCCTGCGGAGTTTCCTTTGTCCGCATAGATGAGGATATGGCCAGAGCCGCGGTCAGAGCCGGCAGGCGTATTGGAGTGATAGCGACACTGCGGACAACCCTGGAACCGACCAAGCGGCTTATCCAGGCCTGCGCCGATGAAGCCGCCGTCAAGGTGGAACTGGTGGACGCCCTGGCTGACGGGGCTTTCGGCTTGGATCAGGAGCGGTTTAAGAAAAAGCTGATTGAAACCGGCCGCAAGGTCAAGGAAAAGGTTGATATCCTTGTTTTCGCCCAGGGTTCCATGGCATATGCGGCAAAGGATGTGTCCGAGGCCCTGGGGCTGCCGGTATTTTCCAGTGTGGCTTACGGCGCCAGGGCCGTTAAGGCCGCCGCCGATAAGCGTACCGGGGATAAAGAAAAAGCGCTTAAACTTCTGTCAGGAAGATAAGTCTTCTTTGGGGAGACTAATATTTTTAGGAGGGATTCTATGAAAGCACGTTTTATTTTCTGTGCCGCGATAGTAACGATGTTACTTGTCGTGACAAGCTGTTCCAAAAAGGAAAGCGCCGAATCCGTTGATCCTGCCGCCGCCGCGGCTACGGAGCCTCAGTTTGTCTTGAAAATCGGCATTTCTACCAATGATCAGGATCCGCGGGCTATTGCGGCGCTTCAATTCGCGAAGGAAATAGAGGAAAAAACCGGTGGCAATTTGAAAGCAGATTTATACCATTCAGGGCAGCTCGGCGGTGACGGCGCTTTGATTGAGGCCCTCGCCCTGGATTCGGGAACGGTGGACATTATCATTTCCGATGCCAGTAATTTTTCAACCTATGTCCCCAAGATGGGAATCTCCGCGCTGCCTTTCCTGTTCGGCGATTTTGAAACCGCCTGGAAATTCATGGACAGCAACATTGAGGCTGAGGTTGAGCAGGAATTGATTTCGCATAACATAAGGGTTTTGGCCCACTACGACAATGGATTCCGTTGCGTTACCACCGGCAGCAGGGTTGTGAAAACTCCGGCGGACATGAGGAATATGCTGATCCGTACTCCGGAAAATCCGGTTATCATGGCGTCCATGCGTGCCCTGGGGGCGAATCCTCAACCCCTGGCCTTCTCCGAACTGTATATGGCCCTCAAGCAGGGAACCTACGATGCCCAGGAAAATCCGGTGCCGGTTATTTACAACAACAAACTCTATGAGGTGCAGAAGAATTTGAGCCTAACCAATCATATCTATTCGGGTATGTGTTTTGCCATCGGTGAGAATATATGGAATAAGCTCAGCGATTCTCAGAAACAGATTGTTGCCGCCGCCGCCAAGACTTCGGAGGGGACAAACCGGGCGATGAACAAACAGATGACCGAGGATTTTCTTTCTAAACTGGAAAGCGAAGGGGGTATGACCATCACTCAGCCGGATCTGCCCCAGTTTATTGAGGCCACCAAAAGCGTGAAAGACGGACTCTCCGGCGATTATGGCGCGGATCTCCTCCAGCGTTTGGATGCCTGGCTGGCGGCTAACTGACGATCTGCCTGGCCATTTACACATGGTCAGGCAAAGGATGAATAATGCGGAAAATTCTGGAAACTATTGATCGTATTTCAACGGCCATCGCCATTATACTGTTTGTGTTGATGGTTCTCATCCTGTTGCTGAATATAGTGCTCCGCCAGTTCAGCAGCGGGATAAGTTGGTATATGGAAAGCGCCCAGTTCCTCAATATCTGGAGCGTGTTTATCGCCGTTCTGGGGCTCTGCGCCACCAACGATCATCTTCATATCGACGCCATCGAAGGAGTACTGAAAGGTACGCCCAAACGTATTATCAGGCTTGTCATCACCCTGTTTACCGTGGGTTTTTTCATTATTCTGGGGTATTCTTTTGTACTTCTCGCGAGCAGATCGCGGAATACGATTTCCACCATGCCCGCGTTGAAGATGGCCTATATATACTGGCCGATTCCCGTGCTGTGCTTTTTGTCGGCCCTTTCCTGTACGCTCCATGCGATTTGGGATTTTATGAGCTTTGGTAAGGGAGAGAAGCTCCAACTGCTTGCCGGGGGAGAGACTGAAAAATGACCGGTTTTTTGTTTGTTGTTTTCTTGGCTGTGCTTGTTTTGGGGGCGCCTATTGCCGTATCCTTCGGCCTTTCGGCGGTTTTCGGGATCAGTATCTTCAAACTTTCAAACCTTATTACCATGGGGCAGCGCTTCTTTGAAGGGACTAATTCTTTTGCCCTGTTGGCGGTCCCGCTCTTTACCTTCGCGGGCTTTCTGATGAGCGGCGGGGGAATAGGCAGGCGGCTGATCAGTTTTGCCTATTCCCTGGTGGGTCATATTGTCGGAGGGCTGGCCCATGTAAATGTTGTTACCAGCATGATCTTCGCGGGTATTTCCGGTTCATCCGCCGCGGACGCCGCCTTTGAAAGCGCCCTGCTTATGCCGGAGATGATA
Source organism: Treponema sp. (assembly GCA_031279635.1). Classification (GTDB taxonomy): domain Bacteria; phylum Spirochaetota; class Spirochaetia; order Treponematales; family Breznakiellaceae; genus WQXQ01. The sequence goes on from JAITIC010000257.1 coordinate 2,967, forward strand.
AAGAAAAAATACAGCCGAAAATTTACCGTGGCGGTTACCGCCATATCATCCACTATCGGCATTATCATACCGCCCAGCATACCGATGGTTATTATCGCCGGGATTCTGGGGATCTCCACCGGAAAGCTCTTTGTGGGGGGTATTATCCCCGGCATTCTCTGCGGTTTTGCCCAGATGGCGGTCAATTATTTCCAGGCGAAGAAGGATGGGGTGCCCAAGGAAGAAGGGGGCTTTGAACTTAAAAATGTGTGGAAGGCCTTCAAGGAAAGTTTTCTCGCCCTGCTGATGCCTCCCCTCATCGTAGTTTCGATCATGAGCGGCGTTGTGTCCCCCACCGAGGTTGCCCTGGTTACGGTGGTCTACGCCCTCGTCGTCGGTAAATTGGTGTACCACGAATTGGACTGGGAGAGTTTCAAGACGGCGCTTATCAGTACCGTTAAAACCTCAAGTAAGATATTCCTTATCATCGGCGTCGCTTCGGTTTTCGGTAAACTGCTCACCGTTGGGGGGTTTGATAAGCTGGTGGCGAGAGCCCTGCTTTCCCTCACGGATTCTCCTACGGTCATCTTACTCATCATCCTGGGGATACTCTTTATTATGGGCATGTTCATGGAGACGATTTCGATCATTGTACTCTTTATGCCTATTATTTACCCGGTGGCTCTACAGGTCGGAATCGATCCGATACATTTGAGCGTACTTGCGGTTATTGTACTGGGTATCGGCCTTGTAACACCGCCTGAGGGTATGTGCCTCTTTATCTGCTGCGATTTCCTTAAAGTGCGGATATGGGATGCCATGTTTGCCCTCATCCCTTTTATAATTGTCATGCTGGTGGTGGTGGGGATCCTTATACTCTTTCCCCAGTTGGTGCTATGGCCCGCCTCGTTTGTGGGATAGCCGCAGAATGATCGCCCAAAGGACTATTTTATGACCCATAACGAAGATTTCGCCGGAGAGATTCTCCGGCTTGCCAATGCGCTCCGTTACGATGTGGTGAAGATGATCCACCAGTGCGGCGACGGTCATCCCGGTCCCTGTATGTCCATTGCCGAGGTTATGGCCTATCTTTTTTTTTACGAACTCAGGCTGGATCCCAAGAATCCCCAATGGCAGGGCCGGGATCGTTTCATCCTTTCCAAAGGTCATGCCTGCCCCATATTCTACGCATGTCTGGCCCGGAGGGATTTTTTCCCGGCGGAAGAACTTTCCAAACTGAGGACGCTGGAGGGTATGCTTCAGGGCCATCCGGACATGAACAAAACCCCCGGGGTGGATACGGTCTCCGGAAGTCTGGGAAACGGCGTTGCCATTGGCCTGGGTATGGCCCTGGGCTGCCGAATGCAGGGGTTGGACAACAACGTTTTTGTCATTGTCGGCGACGGTGAACAGCAGGAAGGGGTTGTCTGGGAGGGGGCTATGTCGGCGGCCCAGTACAAAGCCGGCAATCTCATTGTTTTCGCAGACTGCAACAACCACCAATCCGGCGGTAAAGTTACCGACCTCAGTTCTCTGTACCCGGTGGCGGAAAAATGGAGATCCTTTCACTGGCATGTCCAGACCATTGAAGGGCATGATCCTGATGCAATCAGACAGGCGGCGCAAAACGCCAAGGCTGAGCGGGACGCGCCGTCTTTCATTGAGTGCAGGACCATTAAGGGAAAGAACATTCCCTATATGGAAAATAACAACGCCTGGCATAAACGGACTCCCACGGCGGAGGAAGTGGCCGTTGCGGGAAAAGCGCTGGGGATAGAAACATGAACACAAAAAGCACAAGAGAAGCGGCGGTACGGGCGCTTATGGAAGCCGCCGAAAGGGACGAAAAGATAGTTGTGGTGTCCGCGGATTCGGTACTGGCGGGCAGGCTGACTCCGTTCCTGCGGAAATACCCCAAGCGGCTGATTGAGGCGGGAATCGCCGAGCAGTCGGCGGTGGATATTGCCGCAGGTCTCGCCGCATCCGGGATGAAACCGGTGGTGATAAGTTACGCGGGTTTTCTTACCATGCGGGCCTGTGAGATGATCCGTACCTTCGTCGCGTATCCCGGCCTCACGGTAAAACTCATCGGCCTGAACGGCGGTATGTTGGGCGGTGAGCGGGAAGGGGTAACCCACCAGTTTTACGAGGACTTAGGTATACTCCGTTCCATGCCGGGGGTGAATATTCTTACCCCGGCGGATGCGGGCCAGGCGTACCAGGCCGCCGCAGCGATGATGGCGCTTGAGGGACCGGTCTACCTGCGCCTGGGAAGCGGCCGGGAACCTGAGGTGTTCCCCGATGATACGCCGTTCACCTTCGGGAAACTCCGGGAAGTGCTGAATTACGGTGAGGACCTGGCGGTATTCGCATCGGGATTTATCATGAACCGGGCTATTGCGGCAATGGAACAGTTGAAGGCCGAGGGTATTTATGGTATATTGGCGGATATATCCACGCTGAAACCCATTGATCGGGAAGGGGTGGTGTCTATTTTACGGCGTACCGGTTGTGCCGTTGCGGTGGAAGATCATAATTTTTACGGAGGAATGTCCAGCGCAATCTGCGAGATTGCCTGCCATTATCACCCCTGCCGGATAATCAGGCTGGGATTGCGGGATGTGTATCCCCGCAGCGGTTACGCAGACGAGTTGCTTGACGCCTACGGACTTTCGGTACAGGATATTGTTTCCGGCGCAAAAGAAGCTCAAAAACATTGAGCAAAAATCGTATGATTTTGCAATGTATGCCTTGCAGCTTTCCAAGGAATTTCGGTAATTGCAATTTTTGCATGAACATGCAAAAATTGTACGGTTCCCCGGTGTTTAGGTTCGGATGATCGCAGGTAAGGTGATGCGGAAAGAAATTAAAGGCGGCAGCCTGAACAAGCCCCTCCCCAAGGGATCGGTGGTTGAACAGATAATCAGACGGCTTACCGAGGCCCTGAGCAACTGGGAACTTCAACCCGGTCAGAAAATTCCCACGGAAATGGAACTCTGCGAGTCCCTTCAGGTGGGGAGGAATTCCGTGCGGGAAGCAATCAAGATCCTGGTTGCTATGGGCGTGCTGGAAATTCGCCGTTCTGAAGGCACCTTTGTATGCAAGGGTTTTTCCAGTCGTATGCTGGACCCGCTGGTCTACGGCCTTATCCTGGAAGGCGGCGGTTCAGGGAAACTCATCGAACTCCGGCGGATTTTTGACAAAGGTATACTGCAGACGGTGATGGAAAAGGCCACAGAAGAAAACATCGCGGTCATTTATCGTCAGATGGAGTGTTTTAAAGAAATAGTGGAATCCACCCTGGACGGAAACGCCATTCTTGAGGCGGATATAGCCTTCCACACAACCCTGGAAAGTGTGCTGGATAATCCGCTGGTAAACAAGATCAGCATGGTTATCAATCGGCTCACCTATCCTACCAGGATTCTGGCCGTTAATGAATTTATCCAAAAAAGAGAAAAAGAGCGGCTTGTCGCGCTGCATCAGAATCTGGCGAATATAATAGCCGAAAGGGATTCATCCCGGATATCCCAAGTTATGGAAGAACATTACCTTTATTGGCGGCATGCCGTGGAGTAACGCTCCGTGCGGTTTTGACTTCAATCGGCGCACGCCCCCTTAGGGAAACGCTGATTAA
>JAITIC010000274.1 GCA_031279635.1 Treponema sp.
CACAGGTAATGCCGCTCAAAAGGGGGTCGACTGGCATTTTACCACCGATGCCGCTCGTACTAAACTTAAACGGCTCTACCCTGTTATTTTGTAAAGTATTAGTTGATACAGCCTGCTGGGGTTTTGCCCTTTCGTTGCAGTATCCCGTCCCGGAACCACGCAAAGGCGGTTTCTATGGCCGCCGATTCGGTTACCTGCCGGGTACTGATAGGTGTAAGGTAAACACCGGTCTGCGGATTTTTGAAAGCCACCACGTAACAGGGCCGTTTGGCCCTCTTGAGCACTGAAAAGGGGAGAGGCTTTTTCATTTCCCTAATCCTTGCGGAATGGCACGGAAGACGGTTTTCTATGTCGTCTTATATGTCATTTGGGTTTCTGCAATGATTAGGAACGCCTCTTGAATGAGAAGTTCCCCGCCAGGAACGGTACAACGTACTACTCCTGGTGTTTGGATAGTTCTAAATACCCCACTGGTGGGGGCGTCTCATATTTAGCAGGGACAGGACTCGAACCTGTGACCTCCGGGTTATGAGCCCGACGAGCTGCCAACTGCTCTACCCTGCGTTGTGTAATCTAATATATACATTTACGCCGGTTTAGTCAAGCGTTTTGGTAACATTTCAAAATGAGGCATTTCGGCCCTCTTTCTTAACCATTGAGAAAAACCCGGCAATCCGGTATGCTGTTTTTATGGTAACTATCGCTTTTACCGGGGGGGGGACCGGCGGACATGTCTATCCGGGGCTGGCGGTGGCAGCGGAACTGCAGCGGCGGCTCGCGGGCCGGGACTGCCGGCTCTTCTGGATAGGTTCCCATAAAGGCATGGAAAGGATCCTGGTAGAGGAGGCGGGGCTGGAGTTTTTCGGTGTTCCCGCAGGGCGGCTCAGGCGCTACATTACGCTGAAAACCGTTCCCGATTGCTTCAGGGTCATCGCCGGTTTTTTTGCCGCGCGGCAGATTTTGAAAAAAGAAAAGGCTGATCTGCTTTTTTCCAAAGGCGGCTTTGTGAGCGTGCCGCCCTGCGCCGCCGCCGTTTCCCTGGGCATTACGGTATTTACCCACGAATCCGATTACAGTCCCGGCCTTGCCACACGGATCAACGCCCGCCTGGTGACCCGTACCGGCGGCAGGGTCTTTACCTCTTATGAGGACACCGCCCGTTTCCTCCCTGCCGCCGTGCAGAGGGCGGTGACGGTAAGCGGCAACCCGGTACGCTCCTCTTTCCGTTCCGCCGACGCCGCCAGGGGAAGGGCGTTTTTGGGCCTGGGGCCGCAGGCGCGGATATTGCTGGTACTGGGCGGCAGCCAGGGGGCGAAGGAAATAAACGAACTGGTCCGCGCCGCCCTGAGCGAACTGACCCGGTATTACACAGTAGTGCACCAGACCGGTTCCGCCGCCGGGTGGGGAACGCCCGCTTCGGAGCGCTACCGGCCGTTTGCATATATTAAGGAAGAGATGCCCCACCTTCTGGCTGCGGCGGAACTGGTGCTGGGCAGGAGCGGCGCGGGCACGGTCTGGGAAAGCGCCGCCCTCGGCAAGCCCATGCTGCTTGTCCCGCTGCGGGGCTCCGGTACCAGGGGGGACCAGGTGGAAAACGCCTGTTTTTTTGAAAAAGCCGGCGCGGCCCTGACGCTGTCAGGCGAAAACGCCAGTCCTGCAAATGTTGCAAAGGCCGTAAACGGCCTTGCCGAAGACGAAGGCAAACGCCTGCGCATGGCAGCCGCCTCGCTCAAAATCGGCGCGGTAGACGCTTCGGCCCGGATCGCGGAGGTTCTCGCCCGGGCGCTTGATACTTACGGCGGGGAAAACCGATGAATTTCGCGGTAATAGATATGGTATTTGTAGCGCTGATTGTTATTTTTACCCTGCGCTGCGCCCTCAAGGGTTTTATCAGTGAACTGATGTCCATGGCTTCTATTGTGCTCGGCCTCCTTTCGGCCCTGTATTTCTACAAAAACGGTGGCGCGTTTGTCAGAATTAAATTCATGCCGGAAATGAAAATCATTCCTGAGGTAATCGCCTTTATCGCCCTCTTCCTGATCGTGTTTGTGGTCATCAAATTGCTGGAAGCCATGCTGAAAGAAATTATCGAAGGGATCAGGCTCGGTTCGGCGGATCGTTTTTTGGGAATACTCTTCGGTTTTGTTGAGGGGATCATCGTGGTAAGTTTGGTTCTGTTTCTGCTGAGTGTGCAGCCGCTCTTTGAGAGCGGCCCCCTGCTGGAAAAAAGTCTCTTCGCGAAGGTCCTGCTGCCTTTTATTACCGGAATGGGGAGCGCCGCCGGTGTTTGAAAACATTATCGCCCAGGACGCGGCTCTCCAGCTTACGGAAGACATTTCCGCCGGCCGCCTTGCCCCTTCCATGCTGTTTTTCGGCCCCGCCGCGTCGGGAAAGGGCAGCGCCGCCCTGGAACTGGCCCGTGTTCTTTCCTGCGAAAACCGCGCCCTCTGGAACTGTCCCTGCCCCGCCTGTGCCCGGCACCGTTACCTGATACACGCGGACCTTTTAAGCCTCGGCCCCCGCCCCTTTGCCGCTGAAATCGCCGCGTCCGGGGCCGCTTTTTCGAGGGATCCCTCTTCGGCGGCGACGAGGCTCCTCTTTATCCGCTCAGTGCGGAAACTCCTCTCCCGCTTTTCCCCGGTACTCTGGGAAGACGATTCCAAACTGGGAAAAATCAGCCCGCTGTTACAATCGCTGGAAGAGGAGCTTGATGAATTTGAGGCCGAAAGCGGGCGGACGCCGGAGGACTCCGGCGGCGCGGCCTCCCCGCTGGAAAAACTCATCAGTGTGATTTTGAAAAACGCCTTCAAACTTGAGGACGAGGGCGTGGGGGATCTAATTCCCGTCGCGCAGATACGGCGGGCCGCCTACTGGGGCCGGCTTGCGCCTAACGGCAGGCGCAAAGTCCTCCTCATTGAAAACGCCGGCCGCATGCAGGAAGGGGCCAGAAACTCGCTGCTCAAAATACTTGAGGAGCCGCCCGCCTCTTTGAGCATTGTGCTTACCTCCCAGCAGCGTGAGGCGATTATGCCCACGATTCTTTCGCGCCTGCGGCCCTACCGTTTTTTGAAACGGGATAGGGAGCGGGAGCAGGAAATTATCCGCCGGGTTTTCCGGGATTCGGCCGGCCGTATAACGGAAAATCTTCCGGCTGAGGATAAACGTGCCGGCGCGGATCAGGCGCCGGCCGGACTTATCAGCGCGTATCTTGATTCTTTTCTTCCCCAGCCGCTTGAAAAACTCTACCCCCTGGCGGCGTTTTTTATCGCCTCCGTCGCGAGAACGGCGGCGTTGTCCCTCAAAAAAAAGGGCGTAAGCGCAATTCCGGCGGACCTCGCGGCCCTAGGCGCCCATTGCGCGCCCATCGCCGAAGCCGCCGGTTTTGAGCGCGCCCTGAACGCCAGGGACGTAATCACGGCGGTTCTTTCCCCGGCCTCGAATTTTGAGGCCCGCTCTTTTCCCCGCTTTCTCCGCCAGATCCTCGATCTGGTCAGCCATGTTTACCGGGAAGAGACCGGCCCCTGTTTCATTGCGCATAACGATATATGGCGAAAGTACACCGCCCGGGCGGAAGCGGCGGCGGGAGTTTGGAATCAGAGTCCCGCCCTTGCCCTTGAAGCACTTTTTTACCGCCTGAAGGAAGCGTTATGCGAAGCGCGTTCTTAACACGGATTAGAAAGGGGTTTTCGTAGAAAAAATCTGTGTAAATCTGCAACGGGCCTTAGGGTCTATGCCTAAATAAGAACAGGAAGCCCTCCGATAAAATAAAGGGAGGAAAACGATGAAACAAGAACATTCCTGGGAAACAACCGACGCATTTTGGAACGTGGCAGCGCCCTTGGCGCCTTTAAAACAACGGAACCCGAACCGGGAATATCAGCGAAATCCGGGAGGAGGCAGGCCGCCGATGAACCCCCGGAAGGTTCTTGAGGCGATTTTCTATGTCGTGCGTACCGCTATTCAGTGGAACGTACTGCCGAAATCCCTGGGATCCTCAAGCGCCGTACACCGGCATTTCCGCTTTTGGTGTGCACAGGGGGTTTTTCACGCCTTATGGGCAGCCGGTCTTGGGGCATACGAGGAAGCTGGAGGCATCCAGTGGACCTGATTAAGCGCTGACGGATGTATGACCAAAGCGCCGTTAGCTCAGGAAGCGGCGGGACGCAATCGGACGGATCGGGGAAACAAATGGCAGCAAATGCCCTATGCTCGTCGATGGAAACGGAGTACCACGGTCGGTGGTGGAACCGGAGCGAACCGGCACGATGTAACCCAACTTGAACGCCTGTTGGATGCTATTATTGTAGAACGGCCGGATATAGTTGAATATCCCCACACTTATGCCTGGACAACGGTTATAGGGGTGAGCCGGCATTGGAAATCGTGGCATTACGGGGCTTTGTCCCTCATATCAAAAGCCGTGGGGAAGAACAGCGGGAAAAAGACCGATGTCCTGGCAGCAAAGCCCGGCGGTGGGTGGTTGAGACGGCTCATTCATGGATAAACCGTTTTCGCAAGCTTCTGGTACGATTTAAGAAACTAAAAAGTTCATATGAGGGATTACTGATGTTTGCCTGTGCGTTTATTGCTTTCCGTAAGGCCGATGTTATTTAGGCATAGGCTCTAAGATAGAAATTTTTCCTGGATAGAACGGAATGCCCCTTGAACAAATCTTTTTGTTAGCTTATACTAACTCATGCTGC
>JAITIC010000002.1 GCA_031279635.1 Treponema sp.
GAAGGACAAGTATAAATATAATATCTGTAATAGTATGGAAGAAGAAATATTAGATAAAAAAATAATAGGGTTGTTCGAAAACTTCAGTTTCCGAACAGATCTAATAATTAGAGTCTGTCTATAATGTAGACACATTATGGACAGACTACCTTAAAACAGGCATTTTGCGCACCGTTTTGGTACAAAACGGGAGCAAATGCAAGGTCTGTCCATAAAGTAACCGACTTTATGGACAGACACTAACTATGCGCTAAAGCGCACGGTTTTGGAACAGGCTCTTGCAGTTTTTCAGGTTTTTAGCCTTGCAAAACTGCGGAATTTAAGGCTGCTTTCCCAAAAACTGAAGTTTTGGGAAAGCCTCTTTGTTTTGAGAAACGGTCGGGTTACATAACTTCCAGGAAAGGTATGCAAACGAGATCGAGAGCGTCGCGTAACACCAGCGCCACGGCGCGGGAAAGGGCAAGGCGGGCGGCGGTCAGTTCGGGGGTTTCGGCGTTCAAAATCGGGCAGTCGTGGTAAAAGCGGCTGAAGGAACGGGAAAGCCCGTACAGGTAGGCGGCAAGGCGTGAAGGGTCAAGACTTGCAGCGGCTTCGCTTGCCGCGGCGGGATAGGCCGCCAGCGCTTTGAGGAGTTCCCATTCGGTATCACCGGTTAAAAGGGAACAGTCGGGAAAAGCGCCCTTGTGCGGCGCGCCGTTTTTTTCGCTTTTGCGGAGCATCGACGAAATGCGCGCGCCCATGTACTGTAAATAGGGGCCGGTATTGCCGTTAAAGGAGAGGGACTCTTTGGGATCAAAGAGCATGTCTTTTGCGGGGCCGGCCTGCAAGAGGTAATAGTGCAGCGCGCCAACAGCTATTTTCTCGGCCACTTCCGCCGGGTTCCCCACTTCCCCCTCGCGTTCTTTTTCCTTGATCTCGGCAAGGGCCATGTCCCTCAGATTGTCAATTAAATCGTCGGCGTCCACTACCGTGCCTTCACGGCTTTTCATTTTCCCTTCGGGCAGGTTTACCATACCATAGGAAAGGTGGTAGAGATTTTTAGCCCAAGGGAAACCGAGTTTATCGAGAAGGATGAACAGTACCTTGAAATGGTACTGCTGCTCCGAGCCTACCACAAAAATCAACTGATCAAAGGGCCAGTCCTTGTACCGGTAAATGGCGGTGCCTATGTCCTGGGTGATGTAGATGGAGGTACCGTCTCCGCGGAGCAGTATTTTCTTGTCGAGTTTTTCGGCGCTCAGGTCCACCGCTGCCGCGCCGTCGGCTTCCCGGAAAAACAGGCCCCGTTCCAGGCCCTTGAGTACCTCGTCCTTGCCCAGCAAATAGGTATCGCTTTCAAAATAATACTGGTCAAAAGAGACGCCGGTCCGTTCATAGGTTTTTTTCATCCCTTCCACGGCCCAGGAATTCATCTGCTTCCAGAGAGCCGTTGTTTCGGGATCCCCGGCCTCCCAATTGCGGAGCAGTTCCTGGGCGCGGGCCAGGAGAGGGGCCCCGGCTTCGGCTTCCTCTTTGGTAAGGCCTTTGCTTTGTACAAGTTCATCGATTTCTTTTTTAAGACGCCTGTTGAAACACACATACCACTCGCCGACAAAGTGATCACTTTTGATCCCTTCGGACTCTGGCGTTTTGCCCCCGCCCTGTTCTTTATAGGCAAGCATGGACTTGCAGATGTGGATGCCCCGGTCGTTGATGATGCACACTTTGCGGACATCCGCGCCGCAGGCCGCGAGAATACGGGAAATACTTTCACCTAACACATCATTTCTGAGGTGACCAAGATGCAGGGGTTTGTTGGTATTGGGGCTTGAAAATTCCACCATGACTTTTTTACCGGCAAGCGTACCAGGCCTGCCGAAAGTGAATTCCCCGCCGGCGAAAACCTCGCGGAGGACCGCTTCCGTCACAGAGGCCCGGTCAAGGCGCACATTCACATAAGGCCCCAGCGCTTCAAACGAGCCGCCCATATCGGCATTGTCCGCGGCAAGGCGGGCGCAGACCTGCGCGGCGATTTGCGGCGGCCCTTTGCGCAGCAGTTTCGCATAACTGAACATGGGAAAGCCAATGTCGCCCATTGCGGGATCGGGGGGCGCTTCGGCGCCAAGCTGCGCGGACGTAACGCCGCCTTCGATTCCACTTTCCCGCATTAGCGTGCTGAGGGCGGCGGCTATCCGTATTTTCCAGGGTTCTTTAAAATCCATTGTTAGCACCATTATAAACAGAGCCGCCGCCTGCGGCAAGCGGTATTAAAACTTGAAACGGCCGCAGAGGGCGGCCATGCGCGTGTATCCCCCGCCTTCGCGCCTGAATGAGCCGAGCCGTTCATCGGTGAAAGTGCAGGCGCCGCAAACACTGATGTTCCGTACGCCGGCGCCGGCAAGGAGGCGGACATTGGCGGCCTTTAGGTCAAGATACCATGCGGGGCCGCCGGGAGTATCTTCCCGCCGCGTCACCCGTTTGAAAAAAGCGATATCCGGCGCCAGTTCTGTCGGCATCGGAATAACGCCAAATTCTTTTTCAAAAGCGGCGGCCCGTTCTCCGTCTACCTTATAACAGCAGGAATCAATGCAGGGACCCAGCACGGCGGCAATCGCCTCCGGGCTTGTGCCCCAGCGCTCCGCCATGAGTTTCAGGGCCGAAAGCGCGATGCCCGTTCCCTTCCAGCCCGAATGTACAAGGCCGAAAACGCCGGTTTCGGTATCAAACAGATACACCGGCAGACAATCCGCCACGGTAACGCTGAGGGTGATTTCCCGGTCATCACTGACCATACCGTCCGCGGGTAAGACGGGCGGGCGTAGCCGGTCCACCGCCAGTACCACGCGGGAATGAACCTGGTTAAGGCTGTAAACCCGCAAAGGATCCAGGCCCAGCGCCTTTAACAGGGCGGGCCGGCGGGAGGTCTCGCCTGAATACGCCATGTCCCCCGCAAAACGGGACGAGACGCCGCAGGAAATGCCCGTAAGGGGAGCGCCGTCGAACATAAAAGGAAAAGCGGCGAATACGGGCCGCCCCTGATTGTCCGCGCTGAACGCAAGGTCGAAGGAATACAAGCTGATCAATGAGAAAGTCCGCCCTTAATTTCCCAGTTCGTCAATATCCCTGAGTATCCGCAGGGCCTGCTGCAGCTGCTTGAGCGAGTCCGCCACGCCCTCAAGAAAGGCCTCCGGATTTTTGCCGCCGAGCTTGTCCCAGTTGGCAAGGGTATCGTATTTGCTCCCTCCGCCTTTTTTCAGCATGTCGGTAAGAATATTGATCATGGCGCTTATCGCGTCACGGGTACGGATTATTATCCCGCTGGCCTCATGCGAAACCTCATCGGTAACCTGCTGCAGTCTCCGCCTTTTAGCCTGCAATGAAGCTATTTCTTCCCTTATCTGATTGTAGCGTGTTCCGTATTCTCCGGAGTACGCTATCTTCGAATCAAGCTGTTTAATATCTTCCCCGATTCTTATAATGTCGTCATACGCTTCCGTGTACGCAGAGCGGCTTTCTTTCCTGAAAAACGCGCCGTCAAGAAGGATGGGCCGCAAAAAAATATTGATTTTGTTCATAAAAACTGCCGAGTGAAAAGTCAGCAAAAAGGAAAGGGCAAAAGATTCGGGCAGCGGAAAGCCCAGGGGATTGGCTTCGGAAACCACGTTATCCAAAACCTTCAGATTCGTACCGTTAAGAAAATGCTGAAACGTGTCGTGCAGGTCCCGCTGTTTACACCGCCGCATATAATCGGCAATCCGTACGTCAATCTGTTTCTTCCAGTATTCCCGATAAATGACAAACCAGTTCTCGCCGCCGCTTATCTGCTGGGGTACCAGAGTCATATCCCGGCTCGCGCAGCGGATAATTTTGGTAAGGGGAACCTTTTTGTTGAAAAAACGAATGGTTGATATGGCCTCTTCAGCCCTGGCAAGGAGGCTCTGTATTTCAACATTCATGTCAAAACCCAGCTCCCCGGAACGCTCCTGGAGGCGGTACACAAACAGGGATTCCAAAAGAGACATGGTCGGCGGGTTCTTCAGGGAAAAAAGAATATTGTTGAGGCTGACAAGCAAATCCCGGACCGCGTTAACGGAACAGGTATGTCCCCTGCCTGAAGAACCGAACGTTATCATAATCCGGTCAAAAGCAAAAGACGCAAGCTCCCAGAGACAGTTGAGGGAGCGGGCGTTGGAATACATAACGTTCCGCTGGGTATCGCTAATCGTGAATAAGATATCTTCCATCGCCTTGGCGGCGGCCTGCCGCAGTTTCCGTTCGGAAGAATCGAGTGTGTCGCTAAATAACTCAGGAGCCGTTTCGGTCTCAAGACGGCGGTGCAATTCCCCTATTTCCAGCGAGCCGAGAAAGGCGTAAAAGCCGCCCTTGTCCCGGTTAACGCTGTTGTCCAGGGTGGTAAAGAAAAAGCGCGCCGCATCCTTCAACTCCGTCAAAAGATCAAAAAAACCCAGCAGCAGCAGATTCTTCTGATAGTCGTACAGCCCCGGCGCTTTCGCCTCTATTTCCCTGCCCAGCCTGCTTACCAGACTGTCTTCAAACACCTTAACCGGCGGCTTGCTCTTGAGATACGCCAGGATAAACAAGCGGAGGCGCTCATACCAGGGCAGGCGGGTGTAGCGTTCCTCTAAAACTCCCCCCTGTTCCGCTTCGCCCCCGTCTTCGTACAGAGGCTCGAACGATAAGCCGCTCTGCCCCTGAAGTTTTTCCAGCAGGCTATTCCGTTCATCCAGACTCAACTCGGCAACCAGGCGGCTCAGAGTCTTGTCTTCTTGAGAAGGCAGCGGACTATCCATACCCGTCCATAATTGACAATTTTTTCCAAAAATGCTAGTCTATGAAAATAGAGGCTGGAGCCAGGGTTTTGGCTGCCCCGTCTTCCCCGGTTGTGTAATGGTAGCACGGCAGACTCTGGATCTGCTTGTGGGGGTTCGAATCCTCCCTGGGGAAAATGCTAATTCCTTATGGTATAAGGAATTAGCGGGAACTCTCTTTGCGGTGTTCTCAAGATCCGTAGCATCGGTACTTTATTCTTTTGAAAAAAGAGGATGCTATGGCCAAATCCCCCAAACCGTTTACCATCATTTGCCGGACAGATTCCAAATCGTTCAGGCTCACCCTTAACCCTTCCTGCGGGCTCCCGGACCGTGTGTGCAAAGACTGGTATCGCCGGAGCTTCCAACATCTCCCGGAAGAACTCTCCCAATACCCCCAGGACAAAATCCGCCGCGGAAGCCGGCGCCGTGGTTCTGATCGCCTACCTCAAGAAGAAGCAGGACGAGGGCGGCGCCCGGCACGTCAGAGCTGAGGACATAACCGTAGGCGCCTGGATTGAGAAGTTTACCGCCATCGAAACCAGCCCCCGGACAGGTTTCAATGCCTCCCGGAACCGGCCCTATTCCCCCGATACCGTGGAAACCTACCGGGGTTATTATAATACCCACATCAAAGGGGATCCTTTTACCCTGCTAAAAATGGCCGAAGTGGAGGAAGAAGATGCTGCCGAGTACATCACCCGGTTATCTGTCAAGAAGCTGACCGCCCAAAAAGACAATGTCGGCCGCCCCATGGGCGGGACCAGGACATTTGCCGGGGTAATCGGCTTTATCCGGATGACTTTCCACGAGTACCAAAAAAAGAACCGCAGATGGTTCGATCCCTTCCAATACACCGATCCGCCCCTTATTGACTCCAAGGATCGGGACGCCTTGCCTGAGGACGAAATGCTCAAGCTGTTCGGACCGGAGGTTCTCAAAGATACCCTGGAACTGGCAGTATGCGCCGTCATGTTCCTTTCCGGCCTCAGGCGTTCGGAGATTTTTGCGCTCAAGCCGGAGGATCTCGACTGGCATACCCCGAAAATCATGGTTAGCCGGGCCTGGCAGAACTTTGACCGGGCAAACAGGGTGTTGGGGCCTCCGAAAGGGAAAAAGAAACGCGATGCCCCTTTTGATCCTGTCCTGCAGGAGGCTGTTAAAAAACTTTGGGAAGAGAATGAGAAAAAAAAGGGAAACCATGAATTTGTTTTCTGCCGGGAAGACGGCAGTTTGCCGGGATCTTCCTGGATATATGCCAATTTTCCCAAATGGTTAAAACGTGCCGGCATCGAACTGGGCGGCCGGAAGATTGTCCCCCATAGCGCCCGGCATTCTCTGGCTTCGCTCTTGGAGGAACGTGGTGTTTCCCTGCGGTACATACAGGAATTATAGGGGCATTCGGACCTGAAAACCACAAAAAACTATCTTCACTCCACAAGTGAAACAATCCGGAACATGGAGGCCTAATCACAGAGGCCAGGGAAAAGCACGAACAGCAGCAGAAAGAAGATCAAAGGCCCAATATCATTAAGTTCAGAGTGTCTTGATTACTCTGCCTGGGCAAGGGCTGCCAGGTCCAGGGCGCCGGCATAGCATCGAAACGGAAACATCGGGGAGGGGGGAAGCGGTTTCCCCGCCGGAAACGGCGCAGCCGCTTGGGAGAGCTTCTTCAGGCGGACACGACCCCCTTCGACTGGTTCGGGAACGGTGAGCGTCTTGCCCTTCACGGCTTTATAGACGATGCGGCCGGGACTATTACCGTCCTTTACCTGTGCAAGAACGAGTGTCTGATGGGGTATCTGGAACTCCTGCGGCAAACGCTCACGACGTATGGCCTGCCGATAGACTTATATGCCGACAGGGCCGGTGTTTTCTTCGTCAATACCAAAAAACAGGCCGTCCATGCCTTGAACCCGCTTGCGCGGGGGAGGGTATAATAAACTTCCTATCGAATGAGCCTCCGATCGAACTAATGCAACGTTTAAAATACCGCGGGGCTTGCCCCGTGGAGGCTTATCAAAATTGAAACGCCGAAACAAGGGCAATTCAGGGACAAGGCTGGTTTGTAAACCCGGGATTGGCGCTGAACCAATTCGCCATTGAGTTCGGAAAAGAACGGGTTCCGTTCTAATGAGGGCATTCTTCACCCCCCTCTGGCGCGGCAAACCCTGGGATGGAGTATAGGACCGAGGCAAGCCGCTCTTGCCTTCAGATATGGCCCCCCGCCTTCCAATCAGCCCTTAAAAATCATCCAAAACCTTTGAAATTGCGGAATTTACCTTGTCCAGAATGACCCTTTTTTGCGAAGGCGCAAGTTTTATTGAAAAGTTTGAAGATGAAGGTTCTATTGGCTCATTCCTGAACAAGAAATAAGACTCTATTTCCAAGGCTTTGGCTATTCGTTCAATCATTTTAACGGAGGGAAACCGTTTACCGGATTCAATCTCTCCAATATATCCCGGTGAAGAATCGCATAATTCGCCCAGCTGCATTTGGGAAATTTTACGTAACCTTCGATATCCCTTTAAGTTTGCTATAAAAAGGTCTTGTATCGTCAAACCGCCCTTGTCTCCCTTTTTCCCGATCTGTCATCTATCATTAGGAGCTTCCCTTAGCCCCATCTTTTTCCTTATTTTTATGTTATTAACCTAAAAAAAAACCCTTGACACCCTGTCTTTAGATAGTTTATTGTATATACTATCTAAAAGATTGTATTTAAAAATGATTTTTTAGCGGGGTTGTAAGAAATGTTGCCTCCCCCATTCACACAGGCCCGGCCGCCTATTGGCCGTCCATGCAACCGAGGACAACATAATAGAAGCCCACATTTTGGAAAATCCGTGGATGGATTTTCGTATCATTCTGAGCAGCAAGGAGAAAAGAAATGAAGATAGGGAAAAAGATTATACTGGTTGTCGCGGTTTTGAACATTGTCGGCATTAGTATTCTGGCGCTTATAACCATGCAGAGGACCCGCGCCGAATTCTCGCAGGTCATAGACGACGGCACGGCGGCTTTGGCCAGGCAGTACAGCCGGGAAATTCAGATTAAGCTGGAAGTATACCTGGATACCGTCCGGGCCATCGGCCAGGTGATGGAAGAATACGAAAGCATAAATGTCGAGCGGCGGCGTTTTCTCTTTGATACATTCCTGCGGGGAGTAACCGAAAGAAATCCCGATATTATCGGCGCATGGAGCGTCTGGGAGCCGAACGCGCTGGACGGCCTGGACAGCAAATACGCGAATACTCCGGGAACCGACAGTACCGGGCGCTACCTTTCCTATTGGTATTGGTCGGACGGCAAGGTGATGATGGAACCGGCGACTGGTTCTGATACCGACGATTATTACCAGATTCCTTTCAAGACCGGGAAGGAAGCAATTATAGAGCCTTACACCGATATGGCGGGCGGCAGGGAAGTATTGATTATCAGTCTTGCGGTTCCCATAAAAAACAACGGGAACGTTATGGGGGTAATCGGCATTGACATAGATATATCGATAATCCAGGATATTGTGGGTCCGCTTAAACCTTTTGGCGATGGCCTTGCCGCCGCCTTCTCAAACAAGGGGATAATCGTCGGCCACTTCGACCCTTCCCGTATAGGGAACCAGATGAGGGAGACCGACCAGGACATGGCCGGAGTCTTTCTTCCTGATTTTGCCGACGCGATCGAGGCGGGCAGGTCGTACCATTTTGTGGTCCGGCGGCCCGGCCTTAACAACGATATGTATATCCAGACCGTCCCTATCACGATTGGAAAAACATCAACCAAATGGGCTCTGGCCCTTGGCTGTTCGGAAAAAACCATCATGGAGCCGGTTATGGGGCTTACGATCACCACCATCATTGTCGGCATGGCGCTTATACTGGCGACATGCCTGGGAGCGTTTTTCATATCCCGCGCTATCAGCAAACCCATTATTTATACGATGAATATGCTCAAGGATATTTCCCGGGGTGAAGGGGATCTGACCCACGGCCTCACGGTGAACACAAAAGACGAGATGGGAGAACTGGCCCACTATTTTAATCTTACCCTGGAAAAAATCAGAAGCCTCGTGATGGTCATCAAACAGAAGGCGGAAGCCCTCTTTGACATAGGCAACGGGCTTGCAAGCAACATGACCGAAACCGCCG
>JAITIC010000052.1 GCA_031279635.1 Treponema sp.
ATGTAGACACATTATGGACAGACTACCTTAAAACAAGCATTTTGCGCACCGTTTTGGTACAAAACGGGAGCAAATGCAAGGTCTGTCCGCAAAGTAACCGACTTTGTGGACAGACACTAGATATACAATATTTTCTATATGTGTCAAGTCCTATTGTCGTTAATTTGTTTTGGACTGCGCCCGCCCGCCGCTTGACATTTTGCCTGCTGCAAACTATTCTCAGATAAAATGTCTAAAATATGTCTTGTATTAACCGGAAAAACTCTTGCCATTGACCTTGAAATACTGGAACGTTACCGGCCGTATATTGATTTGGTTGAATTGAGGGGCGATTACCTGATACCGGAAGAACAGCCTATGCTTTATCACTTCCCCAAAATGGCCGGGCTTCCGGCGCTTCTGACTATGCACCGTAAAGAAAACGGCGGTCTTTTTCCGGGCACTGAAGCTGAGCGTATAGCGCTGCTTACCCATGCCTTTTCCAATACCGCCGCATGGCAGCCTCATTTCGCCTATGTTGATATTGCCTGCGATATGGACGTGCCGGAGCTGGAAAAAGCCGCCCGTTCCAGCGGAACCCGTATTGTCCGTTCTTTTCATGATTTCAACGGCACACCGGCCGATCTGGCGGTAAGGATACGTAAACTTTCCAGAGTTGGCGATGAAATACTGAAAGCCGCCGTTATGCCCCAAACCCTGGATGATGTTGCTTTTCTGATACAAGCAGCCAATGATTTCCGCAATGCTGAAAAGATTTTCATTTCAATGGGAAAGCGCGGTACCTGTACCCGTATTCTCTCGGAACAATTGGGATCTGCCTGGACTTTTGCCTATGCGAAGGACATACCCGGCGCAAAATCATCGGCGCCCGGCCAGCTTTCACCAAAAGAACTCTGTGAAATCTACCGTTTTCGGGAAATAAAAGAAGACACGGCGGTTTACGGCATACTCGGCTGGCCGCTGGAAACGGTATCAAGCCCGGCAATTTTTAATAAGGTTTTTGCACGGGAACAGATGAATGCTGTTTACATTCCTTTTCCCTGCGATTCCTCCGATGGCTTTATGCGGCTTGCGGAACTTATAAAAGTAAAGGGGGCGACTGTTACCGTTCCCTATAAAAAAGCGGTGTTGTCCCATCTTATCCGGATCAGTGAGGAAGTCCGGCGGACAGAAGCCTGTAACACCATTGTCAGGCGGGAAGACGGCTGGCATGGCTACAACACCGATGCCCCCGCTTTTTCCGACTCCATGCTGCGCTATTTTGATCGTGAAGATTTATCGGGAATGAACGTCACCATTGTAGGGGCGGGCGGTACGGCAAAAGCCGTGGCCGGAGAAGTTTCCCGTTTGGGGGGTAACGCGCTTGTTGTAAACCGGACCAGGGAACGGGCGCAGGAACTTGCCTCCCTTTACCGCTTCACCGCTGCCGCTTTAGAAGCGGGTGTGGAAAAGCTCATCGCGGACTATTCCGGTTTAATCATCAACGCTACTTCTGTTGGTATGGAACCGGCAATTGAAAATGATCCGCTGGAAATGTATACCTTCAAAGGCCATGAAAAAGTGATGGATATTATATACAAACCGGAACAAACCCGTTTTCTTCGCCGTGCCGCTCACGCCGGCTGTACAACACTTAATGGTTACGACATGTTTATCCGCCAGACACGATACCAGTTCAAACACTTCTTTGGTAAAGAATATTCGTTGGTGTAAATCACTGCTGTCCGGTTTAATGCGGGAAACGGGCAGGGACGCGCGGTGGTGTGAGATACCCGAAATGCCTCATTTTGAAATGTTACCGAAAACTATATCTTGACACCGGATCCACCTCTATGACACTATTATCCCATGAAAATCGAGGATTTACAGGAAACCGCCGACCTGGCCCATCTCAATTTGGGTGAAGAGGAACTTACCGCCGCGTTTCCCGCTTTTGAGCAAATGCTCGGCTACTTTGCCGCGATGCAGGCCGCCGACGGGGACGAGACCGCCTTCCACACCGAGGGTATGGCCGCCTCTTCCAGGCTCGTGCCGGCCGCTTATTTCAGGGGCGATAGCGTAAATCCCGCCAACGCCAATCCTCCTGGGGACCTGCCGGAAAACATGCTGGCAAAGGCCGGAGAACGGGACGGCCGTTTTGTGGTGATCCCCAATGTTCTGTAGCGTTGCCTTTTAACAATCTTTGTTGCGGAGCGTCAATGAGTTCAAAACTGCCTGAGGGCTTTCTACAATACGCGAAAGAATGGGAAGCGAAGATAAACGCCTTTATCGAATTGCGGCCCGAAATGGGTGAAGGCGACATCTGTCCCGGCGGAGCGGCGGCGCTCGTCGCGGGGCTTCCCTTCGCCGTCAAGGACAATATCGCGGTAAAAGATTTTCCTTTAACCTGCGGCTCCCGCCTGCTGGAACATTTCCGCTCGCCGTACAGCGCCACGGTGGTGCGGGCCATTGAGGCCGCCGGGGGGAGGGTGATTGGCAAGACGAACCTTGACGAGTTCGGCATGGGTTCCTCCACGGACAATTCCGCCATCAAGCGGACCAATAATCCCTGGGATATTGAACGGGTGCCCGGCGGTTCTTCCGGCGGCTCGGCGGCGGCGGTGGCCGCGGGGATTGTGCCCTTTGCGTTGGGAACCGACACCGGCGGTTCTGTGCGGCAGCCCGCGGCGTTCTGTGGGGTGGTGGGGCTTAAGCCGACTTACGGCGCGGTTTCCCGCTATGGCCTTGTGGCCTACGCCTCAAGCCTTGAGTCTGCCGGGGTGCTTTCCGACACGGTGGCCCGCTGCCGGGCGGTTTTTTCCCTTATCCGGGGTAGAGACCCCATGGACGAGACGACGCACGAAGCGCCGGAAGCGGCGGCGCCCCTGTACCCGGCGGATATGGGGGCGAAGCGTATCGGCGTGCTTTCCCCGGAGGCAATCGCCAAAGCCCTTGCAGCCGCGGCCAAAAATACTGAAGATGACGGGAACGATGCGCCCGTAAGCGCCCTTGAAACCGCGGCCCAGGCTTCGGTGCTTGAAGCAGAGGTTCGCCGGGGCTTTGAGCTTGCCAAAGAGCGTCTCGCCGGATTGGGGCATACTCTGGTTGATGTTGAAATCCCCAGCCTTAAATACGGCGTTCCCGCTTACTATACCATCGCCACGGCGGAGGCCAGCGCGAACCTGGCCCGTTTTGACGGCATCCGCTACGGGGCGCGTCCCGGCTGGGCGGAAAACCCCGACGAGCTTATTGACAAGGCCCGCGAGAGGGGCTTTGGCGCGGAGGTAAAACTGCGCATCCTTTTGGGGACTTTTGTGCTCCGTTCGGGGTTTCAGGATCGCTACTATTTGCGGGCGCAGCGTATCCGCGCCGGTATCAGGCGGAGTTTTGAATCGTTCCTGGGTGACGGCGAATACAGGGAACAGGCGGCGTTAGACGCAATTCTCATGCCGGTTTTCCCTTCGCGGGCGTTCGGCAGGGGGCCTTCCTCGCTTTCGGCTTTTGCCCAGAAGGCGGCGGACCTGTACACCTGCTGCGCGAATCTTGCCGGATTGCCGGCCCTTTCCTTCCCCGCTTCGCTGGAGGGCGGGCTGCCGGTGGGCGTGCAGCTTTTGGGCAGGGCCTACGCCGAGGGCGTCCTGATGGACATTGCCGAAGCTTACGAGCGGCAATATCCCTTTCCCCATCCCGCGGGCTACAGGGCGTTTTGGAAATGAGGTGAAGGGCCGGGGATCAGGGAGGAAACGGCGGTTACGGGGCTTACGCCGTGCGGTCAGTTGGCGGCGGCCAAAAGCGATTGGCCTCTTAGCCCCCCGCAGAGGGGGGTACGGCGCAACGAAGTGCGCCGTAGGGGGGAGACTTCCCCCCCTTTGAATAGTTACAATGGAGTTAACATGTACGAGTCATTTATCGGGCTGGAGGTCCATATTCACCTGCTCACCAAGACCAAGGTTTTCTGCGGCTGCCGTTCCGCCTTCGGGGATGAGCCGAATACCGATGTGTGTCCGGTCTGCATGGGGTATCCCGGCGTGCTCCCCAGTCTCAATATTGAGGCGGTGCGCATGGGCTGTATGGTGGCCAGGGCTTTTAACTGCCGTATTCCTGAAAAGACCTGGTTTGAACGTAAGCAGTATTTTTATCCCGATATGCCCAAGAATTATCAGATTTCGCAGTTCGCATCCCCGCTGGGGCAGCAGGGCAGCGTTGATATTGAAGGGAAGATCAGCGGCAAGTATATACAGAAGCGGGTGCGCATAAAGGAATGTCATCTTGAGGAAGACGCGGGAAAGATGATCCATACCGGAACGGTATCGCTTTTGGATTATAACCGCGCCGGGGTTTCGTTACTCGAAATTGTTACCGAGCCTGATATGGAAACCGGCGAGGAGGCGGAACTTTTTATTCATCAACTGCGCCGCACGGTACGTTATCTGGGTGTCTGTGACGGCGACATGGAAAAAGGCAGCCTGCGCGCCGACGCCAATGTGTCGATCAATTTTCCCGGCAAGGGACTGGGCAAAAAAGTGGAAATCAAGAATCTTAACTCGTCCCGTTTTGTAAAGCTGGGCCTCAATTATGAGATCGCCCGGCAGAGCGCGCTTCTTGACGCGGGTAAAACCATTGTGCAGGAGACGCGGCTTTGGAACGAAAACCGGGACGAGACCCAGTCCATGCGGAAAAAAGAAAACGCCCACGATTACCGTTACTTCCCCGAACCTGATCTGCCGGTTTTTGTCCCCGACGCGGCCTTTCTCAAATCGGTGGATGATGCCATGGTGGAACTGCCCCTTGAACGGGTAAAGCGCATGATTGCCGAATACGGCCTTTCCGAAGAACAGGCGGATCTTATCTGCGAGGAAAAAGCAGAGGCCGATTATTTTGAGGCCGCCACTGCCGAGGCCGAGGCCCGGGGCCTTTCCAAAAAAGACGCGGCCGCCCGAATCGCCAACCGGCTGCTGCAGGATGTCAAACACATTCTGAGCAGGGAGGGCATCGAGCCGCGCGGCATCGGTTCTTTCCGCCTTGGCCCCGGACGGCTTGCCGCCCTTGTCTCCATGAGCGCCGCCGGTAAAATCTCCGGCAAAAACGCCAAGCAGCTTCTGGAAGCGGTTATAAAGGAAGACGCCGACCCCGAAGTGATTGTCAAAGAGCGGGGCTGGGAGCTTATCTCCGATCCCGCGAAAATCGCCGGGGCGGTAAAGGCCGTGGCGGAAACTGAAACGGCAACGCTGACGGAAGCCAGGACAGCCGACGGCAGGCGCCGCCAAACATTGACGGCGTACCTTGTGGGCAGGGTCCTGTCCGCCACCGGCGGCAGGGCAGATCCCAAAATTGCCGCAAAGCAGGTTGAGGAACTGATCGGGGGAAATGAGGGACGATACAGTACAGTAAGTTAAGGGAACAAAAAACATGGGCCTATGTGCCGGTCATGTGCCACTTGGAAAAAGTGAATAAGTTATAGCGCCCTTTCTCTGGGCAGCTATTCAGGGTGGATAAAACAAGTTGATTACTTGCCGGACATTTTTTCGCATTTACACCCATTTCGTTGAAATAGCATGAAAATATCGCACCTAAAAGCGTTGTCCGAACACGTTTTTCAAACTTTTTTTACACCCCCATGCTGGGCGATATTGGATTTGAACCAATGACTTCTACCGTGTGAAGGTAACACTCTCCCGCTGAGTTAATCGCCCATAGAACAGTTCAGAAATTAGCATGAAACTTGAGGTCTGTCAAGCTGTAAAAATAAGCATGTCGCCTTTGCGGGATCGCCGTTTTGTGCTATACTGTACCGTATAAGACAGGTGTGGGAATAGTGTTTGATCCAGGCATGGCGCTTAGCGGCGCAGTTGTTGTGTTTGCCGTTGCGGGACTGTTTGCCGTGGTCCGGGGTGTCGGCGGAGTTCTCGCGGAAAGCGCTGAGGTCAGGGCGGCGGTTTCCGCCATCCTTACGGGAGATTTTATGCCATTGGAGAAAAAGGAGCGGCTCTCCGGTATGAACAAGCGGGGAATCGGACTGCGCTTCAAAATCGCCGCTTTTACCATGGTCCTGTCCCTGCTGGTGGTTGTCATGGTTTCCGTGCCCTTGTACTACATAATGACCCAAACCCAGCGGGAAACCCTGCTGTACGGGCTTTGGAACCGCTCGGCCGTACTGCTGGAAGGGCTTGCCTCAAGCGCACGCCAGTACCTGTCCTCCGGAGATACCGAAGGCCTCGGCCCCCTCCCGGCCCGGAGCGTCATTATTCCCGAAGCCCGCTACGTCACCATCACCGGCTACCCGGCCGGCGGCAACGGCGCCGCGTATGGCGATTATGTCTGGGCCACCAACGATCCGGACATCCTTTCAAAAATCGACACCGAAAGACTGCTGCCCGGCGTTTCCCGCCTCAGCGACACGCTCTCTCCCCGGCTTGGACAAATCAGCCGCGAGATGAACGGTGAGGCCCGGATCGGCTCGGAGCCGGCCTTTTCCACCGGCAATGTTTCCCCCAGAGGGAACCATCGCTACATATTTTACAAGCCCCTGGTATACCGCCAGGGCGAGAATGACATGGTGTTTGGCGGCGTCATCCGCCTGGAAGTATCCACCGAGTCGATCATCGAAATCATAACCGCCGAACAAGTACGGCTCTTTAGCATCATCCTCATTGTCGCCCTGGCGGCACTTGCCATCGGCGTCATCGGTGCGCTCGTGCTTTCCTCCCTAATCATCCGGCCCATACGGAAACTTGTGAGCCACGTGGAAATAATTCGGGACACCGAGGACAAGGCGGACCTCGCCGGCCTGGATATCCGTTTCACTACATGGGACGAAATAGCGGTGCTGGGAAACACCATCAACGACATGACGCGCAGTCTGGCGCAGGCCGCGCTCACCGCGTCGGACCTTTCCATCGGCAAGGAACTGCAGAAAAAGTTCATCCCCCTGGAACTGGACCGGGAAGGCAACAAACTCAGTTTCGGTTACAAAGACACCCCCAACGCCCACTTTTTCGGCTACTACGAAGGGGCCAAGGGTGTTTCGGGTGACTATTTTAATTACCTGGATCTGGACGGCCGCTATTTCGCGATCATCAAGTGCGACGTGGCCGGCAAGGGCGTCTCCGCGGCGCTTATCATGATCCAGGTGGCCACCATGTTTCTCAATCACTTTAAACAGTGGAAACCTACCGCGCAGGGCATGCGCCTTGAGGAATTCGTGTACCAGATCAACGACTTCTTTGAAAGCATGCGTTTTGAGGGCCGCTTTGCCGCGCTCACCCTCTGCCTCTTTGACTGTGAAAGCGGCCTGCTCCGCATCTGCCACGCCGGCGACAACCTTGTCCACCTGTACGACGCCTCTGCCCATCACTTAAAAACTATCGCTCTGCCGGAAACGCCCGCCGTCGGCGCGATCGCCAACGCTACGGTAAAATCCCGGGTTGGCTATGCGGTGCAGACCCTCACCCTCGATCACGGCGACATACTCCTCTTGTATACCGACGGTATTGAAGAGGCAAAGCGGAAATTCCGGGACTCCCATTTCCGGGAGATTATCTGCGACGCGGGACCCAACAGCGCGGTCCACGGAAACCATGTGGTCGGCCAAGGGAGCGAGGAACTGGGGCCGGATCGCGTAAAGCGGATTATCGAGGCGCTGATGAACAGGGGCGTCTACACCCTGCACAAATGGCATAACGGCGAGGGGGACAAGCCGCTGCATTTTAATTTTGCCGGCTGCGAGGGCAAAGTGGAAGAGGTGATAATGGCCCTGGTCTCCGTGGAAAAAATGTTCCGCTGTTATAAAGACTCAAGGCCCGGCAGCGGGGACACCCGCGTGCTGGTTGACAAAAAGATCGACGCCTTTCTCAAGTCACATTTCCTCGAATACCGGAATTACTGCGCCGATACCTGCCCCTACGCTGGCAATGACACGTATATGTATTATACTCGTATAGAGGAGGATGAGCAGTACGACGATCTGACCATCCTCGGAATAAAACGGAAATAAGGAGTAGCAAATGACCTTTAGCGAAAGAATGAAAGAGATGCTGGAGCAGGGAGTGGCGGTTTCCAAAGAATTCGCCGTAAAAGCCGGGGCGAAGGCCCAGGACCTGGGCGAACGGGGCGTACTCATGCTGGAAATCAAACAGCTTGAGAGCCAGGCCCAAAAGCTCTTAAGCCGCTTGGGCAACGAGGCTTACCGCGCCTTTACCGAGCGCGATCAGAGCGGCCTTGACCGCGAAGCGCCGGAAATCAAGCCGATCCTTGCGGAAATAGTCTCGGTCCGCGACGCCATCGAAAAGAAAGACGCCGACCTCAAGGGCAGAAAGGCGAATACCGCGACTGATTGAGCCTCTTTTACTATAGTGTCCTTACTTGGACCGTTAGCTCAGTCGGTAGAGCCTATTGAAACAGGGTCGAAATTGTTCTAAGAAGCTATTGATGAACCGGAACATGGAAAAGTCCCCTCTTGCCGTCCGATGTGGTGTGTTGATTCGAAAGTCTGGTTTAATACCCTAAGGCAAGCTGCGCTTGCCAAGCTTGCTTCGGCTCAAATGACGCAACGCTTACAAAAATTTGGTATTAAACCCAAGAACCCGCTTGCGCGGGGGAGGGTATAATAAACTTCCTATCGAACGAGCCTCCGATCGAACTAATACAACGCTTAAGATACCGCGGAGCTTGCTCCGCGGAGGCTCATTCGCAATTTTCATTTCACTTCCTCAAAAAACATTGTATTCCACCACAGGGCGGGGATTAACGCAAAAGCGTCATCATACTCTGTCAACTGAATTTCCGGTTGAAGCAGCAGTTTTACATTTAGCCATCGGGATCATCTTCCATGGTCACGAAGCCGATAAAGTCCTCCCACGTTTGAAACAGATACCGGCTGAATATCATCCGTAACCCCGCAAAAAACTCAT
>JAITIC010000061.1 GCA_031279635.1 Treponema sp.
AGCCTTCTGACGCCAATGATACTGCCCCTCTGAGGGGTGGGAAAGTAGGAAGTTGCCAGGTTTTTTTATGCCCGCTGCTGTTCCGTATTTGAAGAAAAGGTTCCAGAGCCCTTTCTTTCAAAGAAAAATACGCTATAATCAGGCACCAATGGAATCTTTTGCCCGGGCGATAGCGGCTTACGCTGAAGGGGCGGTCTTTACCGCCTTTGACATTGAAACTACCGGCCTTGATCCCAGGCGGGATTGGATTGTGGAATTCGGGGCAATTAAATTCGACCGGCGGGGCGTCATTGTCCGGTACTCCGTCCTTATTGATCCGGGTATCCCCATGCCTCTTGAGGCGGGCAGGGTGAACGGAATCACCGACGACATGCTGGCCGGGCATCCGCCTGTCGAGGAAGTTCTGCCGGATTTTCTCAGACTTATAAAAGATACGGTTATCGTTGCCCACAACGCCCCTTTTGACTGCGGCTTTGTCAATGAAAATCTCGCCCGGCTCCACAGGGCGGCCGCTACGCCGTTTCCGGTCCTGCCCAACAAAATCGCCGACACTCTGCTTTTGGCCCGCCGTTTCTTCGCCGGCAGGGAGCGCTATAGTCTGCAAAGTTTGGCCTCGGATCTGGGCATCAAGGCCCAGGCTGCCCACCGCGCCCTTGACGATGCGAGGCTTTGCATGGAGCTTTTTATACGCTGTTGCAAGGCGGCCTCAATATGATATAATCATATCAGGAGTAGTGGGGATGAAGATAAGCCAAGTCCTGTTCATACCTTTTGCGGCCTTTTGTTGCCTGTGCTGCGCGGCTTGTTCGGTCAATAAAATGGCGATGCGGGCCGTCTCCAACGCCCTTACCGCCGAGGGAAGCGCCGATGTTTTTACAGGGGACTCGGATCCGGAACTGGTGGGGGACGCCCTCCCTTTTGCCATCAAAATGTACGAGTCCCTGCTGTCGGCAAATCCCGGCCACCGGGGCCTGCTCCGTACCACCGGCTCCCTGTTTGTAATGTACGCCAACGCCTTTGTCCAAGGGCCGGCGGAGATGATGCCGCGGAATCTGCACGCTCAGCGTCAGGCGGCTATGGGGCGGGCAAAAAAACTTTACCTCCGGGGGCTTGATCTGTTGTACCAGGGCCTGGAGAACGAGTATCCCGGATTTGGCGGCGCTTTTCACAGAGGCGCGCTGCCGGAAACACTCGCGAGAGTGAAAAAAGCTGACGTGCCTGACCTGTACTGGGCCGCCGCGGGGGGGCTTTCGGCCTTTTCCCTCAATCCTTTTGACATGGATCTGGGGGTGCGGGTACCGGAATTTCTCGCGCTGGTTAACCGAGCTTATGAACTTGACCCGGATTTCAATAACGGCGCTTTGGACGATTTTTATGTTCTGTTTTATGCTTCGGTTCCCGAAAGCATGGGGGGTGACAAGGCCAGGGTGGAAACCCACTATCGCCGGGCGCTGGAAAAATCGAAGGGCCTCTCGGCAGGGCCTTATATCTCCTACGCCCAGGTTGTCTGTATTCCCGCCCAGGATTATGATACTTTTAAGGCATGTCTCGATGCCGCTCTTGCCGTCGATCCCAACGCCGACCCTTCCAACCGGCTGGTCAATATTATTTCACAACGGAAGGCGCGGTTTCTGCTGGACTCCGCCGGTCTGTTTTTTATTGATTTTGATACCGGTGAGGACTGGGATGAAGAGGATTGAAATCCAGAAAATTTCCCGGCTTTGCCGGGCTGATTAAAGGAGTGTTTTATGCAAAATCATAGGTTCCTCCGTGTTGCGGCGGTCCTGGCGCTGATCCTTGCGGCGTCTCCTCTGTTTGCCCAGCGCAGAATCACGATAAAACTAGCCTCAATGGTTCCGGAAAACACCCCCTGGGGGGAGGCCATTAACCGTCTGTCCAGCGAGTGGTCACAGGCGACCAACGGCGAGGTGGAACTGGTGGTGTACCATAACGGCATCGCCGGCGACGAGGCCGAGGTGTTGCGCAAGCTGAGGATGAATCAAATTCAGGCGGCGGTTTTTACCAGCATCGGCCTTAATTCGGTGACCCCTGAGATAATGACCCTGAGTTATCCCTTCCTGATCCGTAGCGACACGGAACTCAACGCGGTACTGGGCAAGCTCAAGGGCGAACTGGACGCTAAAATGCAGCAAAACGGATTTGTTACCCTGGCCTGGGCTAGGGCGGGCTGGATCAAGATTTTTTCCAGGTCCCCGGTGTATGTTCCCAACGATATGCGGAAATTGAAGGTAAGCGCCAGCCCGAATGAACTGGAAATGATGCAGGCCTTTAAGACCATGGGTTATCAAATAGTTCCGCTCAATCTGAATGATATCCTGGTCTCTTTGAACAGCGGCATGGTCGACGTGGTATGGCAGAGTCCCATCGCGGTCGCCGGTTATCAGATTTTCGGCGTGGCGAAAAACATGACTTCGATAAGCGTCTCCCCGTTTATGGGCGGCATTTTGATGAACAACACCGCGTGGCGGCGAATTCCAGACCGGCACAAAAACCGGCTGATGGCGATCTGCAAACGGCTTGAAACTGAAATAGAAAATTCCATTTCCAAACTGGAGGCCGACGCTATTTCCACTATGCAAAAATACGGCCTTACGGTATGCGAGACAAGTCCCGCTCAGGCTCAGGAATGGTACGACGATATGGCCCGCTATGAGGGAAACCTCGTGGGGGCCGTTTTTAACCGGGATCTGTATCAGAAAATCAAGGCCATACTAGAGGATCATCGGAGAGGACGCTGAGTTATGCCTGAAGATAGTGTAAGCGGGGAAGGCCCAGGAAGGATAATACCCCGACTGCACCGGCTCGAAGATATACTCTGCGTGGTGTTTATCAGCGTTTTGGCCCTGCTTCCCGCATCGGAAGCGGTAGCGCGGATTGTGTTCAAGACCGGAGTGCCCGCTTCGTCGGGACTGATGGCACAGCAATTGCTGCTGGTGGGCATCCTCGCGGGGATGATCGCCACGAGAAACGGCGATCACCTGTCCATTGCCCTGGTGCAGCATTTCTCTGGCGGGTATCTCAAGGAACGGCTGCAAAAGGTTACCAACCTTATCTCCGCCATGGTAGTAACGGTTATCGCTTGGACTTCCCTCCCGTTCATTAAAATCGGTCTTGAGGGAAGGATTATCGGCTTTATTCCGGACCGGGTTTTCGCACTGATCCTCCCCGTAGGCTACGGCGTGATGGCGCTCCGCTTTGCCCGCAGAAGCGGTTATACGGGCTGGAAAACCCTGTTCCCCATACTGGCCATAGTCCTGGGAACTCTGGCATCATTTCCGGCAATCGCCAAATTTATCTGGGGCTTTGATATGCCCGGCCTTGCTTTTGATATATGCGACTTCTTCTATTTACTGGCCTATTACAGCAAGGCTCCTTTGACGATCCTGCTTCTCGTTGCGGCCCTGGGGGGGACCCCGCTCTTTGTGGTCATAGGGGGGCTGGCCCTGCTCCTGCTCCACGCCGCGGGAGGTGAAATGGACTCGGTTGCGGCGGATATTTATTCTTCACTAACCAGTACGAACATCATCGCCATACCGCTCTTCACCATGGTAGGCTTTTTTCTCTCGGAGAGCAGGGCGGGGGAGCGGCTGGTCAATACCTTCCGCAGCCTCTTTAGCTGGATTCCCGGAGGCATCATCATCGCCGCGGTGGTCATCTGCGCGTTTTTCACTTCGTTTACCGGCGCGTCAGGAGTTACCATCCTTGCCTTGGGAGGAATCCTCTACACGATTCTCAGTGAACACATGCAATACCCCGAAAAATTCTCCGTCGGCCTTTTGACCTCGGTGGGAAGCATCGGCCTTCTCTTTCCCCCCAGCCTCCCGCTGATCCTCGTGGGGGCCGCTACCCAGACCAATATCTTTCACCTGTTTTTGGGGGGGATAATTCCGGGCCTGATCCTTGTGGGAGCGATGATCATTTTTGGCGTTGTCGCCTCGGTACGGGTCAGGATACCGGTGGAACGCTTTAACGGCCGGAAGGCTCTTGCCGGTCTGCGGGAATCGGCTTTCGAGATTCTGCTGCCGGTGTTTCTCATCGCCGGCTATTTTACCGGCCTGCTTTCCCTGGTGGAAATCGGCGCAGCCGCCGTGCTGTACATTTTTATCGTCGAGGTGCTGATCCGCCGGGACATTAAACCCGGCGATGTCAAGCGGGTGTTTGTCAAGGCCATTCCCATAATCGGCGGGGTACTCTCGATTCTGGCCATGTCCAAGGCCCTTTCATACTACATCGTGGACACCCAGGCGCCGTCGAACCTGGCAAAATGGATGCAAAGCGCCATTTCATCAAAATTCGTTTTTTTGCTGCTCCTCAACCTGAGCCTCCTCGTGGTGGGCTGCCTGATGGATATTTTTTCGGCCATTCTCATTGTGCTGCCCCTGGTCGTCCCCTTAGGCCAGGCTTACGGCGTTGATCCGGTACATCTGGGGATAATATTCATCGTCAATCTGGAAGTGGGTTTTTTAACTCCCCCGGTAGGGCTGAACCTCTTTTTGGCCTCGTACCGTTTCCAAAAACCTTTTATAGAGATATGCCATTATGTGTTTCCGTTCCTGGTCATACATCTGGCGGTGGTGCTCCTGGTGACCTATGCGCCATGGCTGTCCACGTATCTGACGAGGTTTTTTTAGACCGAAACCGGTTTTTCCGGGATCACTTTTCGGTGAGGGTGATTGTACCGTCCCAGTCGGGAGGGGAGGGCGCGGATTTCGCCGGAACGCAGCACGCTGCCCTCGTAGGTTGATAGGAAAGTCTGGTTTAATACCCCGCGGCCTGCCGCGGTTCAAACAATGCAATATTTACAAAAATTTGATATTAAACCGACATTGTAATTTTTTCAGAGGCTCTTTGGTAAAGGCCATACTTCTCCCTATGGTAGTATAGCCGTTTACACAAAATTTTTTACAAATTCGCGACAGCCGCCTTTAGGCGGCTCCCAAATCAACCGCTTTGAGCGGTTCACAAAAACAAGCCGCCGGCTTTGCCGATGGTCTTTGACTACTTGGGCTTCCTGTTCTTCCAGGGACGTTTGCCTCCATTATTTTTAGGCCTCCCCCATGTGGGGACTCATGCCCGCCGCGTGGATTACCGTCTGTACCGGGCCTTTTTCTTTGGCGCGAAGAGCCAGAGAATGTACCGAAACATGATCCGACACATCACATAGAAGCGTCCAGATTTTTCTCATGCGCCGCGTCAAGAACCAATTGGGTAGCCATCGCTTTTGTCTTTGCGTAACAGCCAATAACCAAATCAGGGTTTAAAGAATCCGGTTCTTTTATTGTACGCTAACGTTCCCGGCATAGCCGGGGGCACGGTTTTGGGACAGGCTTGAGCCACAGGCTCTTGCGGTTTTTCAGGCTTTCAGCCTTGCAAAACTGCGAATTGTAAGATTGCTTTCCCAAAACTGAAGTTTTGGGAAAGCCTCTCATGCAGGATAAACGCATAGAAATTTTTATCCTCCTGTTTTAGGCGCATTTCCGGCGCTTTGCGCTGGAAACCGGGCTTTCCGTTCCAATGCCTCGGCTTCACCTGCGGTAAAGCCTGAGGGATTTCCACTTCAATCCCTTGCGCTTTCCATAAAACAGCCTTTTTCTCCGCCATGAGCACAGTAAGCGGGCTGTATGCGATTCTATGCGTTTATCCTG
>JAITIC010000064.1 GCA_031279635.1 Treponema sp.
CGTATTAGTCATCATCCCACACACATGCTCCACCCTCGCCCGTATATGTGATTTCCTTTTGTTCTCCCTCTTTTGCGTCTTTGTCAACGCTTTGGTTCGTTTCCCCTTTTCATGTATCCCCTTCCCGGTCACAGACGGTAATCACTTTGACCCCGCAGGGTATATCCGCCGTACTCCTCTCCAGACTGTCCAGCCACCGAAAACTTTCTTTCTCCTCTATCGGACGCACTTTCCTGCTCTCATGGCTGGCCGATTCGTCTTTGGCCGCTTCCCGGTACACCCGGACGATCTCCTCCCGGTCAAAACGTTCATTCCCCAGCATCCGGTAGATTGCCGCGGACTCACGTCCGATGCTTCGGCCCGGTCTTCGCTTGCCTCCCAGATTGAAGCGCCAGGCTGGTTTATCAGGGTTTCCATGGTCCTGACAAACCGTTCCTCCAGCCGGACGGAATGAAAATCCAGTCCCGCAAATTTTTCTTTCAGGTCAAACCTTGTTCCCTCTGTCATATTCCCCTCCCCAGAGTTCCTGGCTTTTCAGAAAGTATAGTACAAATCAGAAAATTCCGTGGGTCAAGTTTAGCGCTCTGCGGCCGGGATTGTTTAATCCGCCTTATTCCCCCTGTCCGTGTTGTCCGTGGCCTCTGTGGTTTTTCCTCTCTTCCCTCTTCCCGCCCGTGGTTACATTTTGGGATCTGCATGAGATGCTAAAACAGCGCCGGGATGGTTCCCAGCCCTGTCTTTTCATCAAAGCCGAAAATCACGTTCATGTTCTGGACCGCCTGGCCGGCGGCGCCTTTCACCATATTGTCAATGGCGTTGGCGACGATCAGCGTGGAGCCGCTCTGGTCCAGATGTATTGAGATGTCGCAGTAATTGGACTGCCGCACACGGTTCGTGGCCGCGGTAAGCCCTGCGGGGAGGACCCGCACAAAAGGCTCGTCCCGGTAAAAATCCGTATACAGAAGGCGAATGCCGGCGGCCTTCTCTTCAACTTCTTTTGAGGGGGGCAGGACTGCCCCGCGCCCCGTGCCTTTTTCCGCCTGCCACTCGGCACGCAGAGGTATGTAGATTGTGCTCAAAATGCCCCGGTTCATCGGGGCAAGATGGGGGGTGAATATCAGCGCAGGCCTTTCCTGTCCGGATGCGGCGGCCATAGCCGCGAAATTGCGGGCGATTTCCGGCGTGTGTCGGTGGC
Organism: Treponema sp.; assembly: GCA_031279635.1. Lineage (GTDB taxonomy): Bacteria > Spirochaetota > Spirochaetia > Treponematales > Breznakiellaceae > WQXQ01. Next base: position 1,196 of record JAITIC010000064.1, read on the forward strand.
CGCCTACCTTGTAGGGGGCAAGTGAATCGGCACATTCGCTGTAGTGGAAGGAACGGGAAGGCTCCCTGCCGCCGCCTGTAACGCCCGACGCGGCGTCCACGATGATCGTCCCCGCGGCGGAGATCCCCTTTGCCAGAGCCGGAAAAGCCCCCAGGGACGCGCCTGTAGGATAGCAGCCCGGATTACCGATAATCACCGGCCCTGCGGCGGCCAGTTCCTTTATGCGCGGGCGGTTCAGTTCCGGAAGGCCGTATACTGAGCGCTTGCGCAGTTCGGGGTATTGGTAGGGCTTGCCGTACCACGCGCTAAACGTAGCCTCATCATCGTCAAAACGAAAATCCGCGGAAAGGTCGATAAAGGGAACGCCCCGCTCAACGCAGAGCCGTGCGTAAGGCTCCCCCACGCCGTGGGGCAGGGCGGCAAACACCACGTCCGCTCCGGCGGCCGCCTCTTCCGCCTTCAAAAGCGGGGCGGAAACCTCCCCCAGGAAATGGGGATACACGTCCTCAATCCGCTTTCCCTCAAAACTCACCGATGCGAGGAGCAAGCCGTCAATTTCAGGATGCCCCGCAAGGAGCCGCGTCAATTCGGCCCCCGCGTAGCCGGTCGCGCCGATAACACCCGCAATCATGAAAAACCTCTCTGTCTGTATTGTAGCATAAACAGGGGCAGGGAATATACCATGATACCAGGAATTCTGATTTCAACCACGGACATTCACGGACAGAACCGATATGATAGCATGTAAGGCGAAAAAATTGCTCCCTCAATTCGTCCGTGTCTGTCCGTGTAGCGCCCACGCAAGCGTGGGCTTGTGGTTATCTTGAATTTGGAATTGCTGCCATGATACTAAGAGAGTTTGCATTTTATACCGAAATATATAATAATATGGTTATCTTGCCAAACGGCGGAACACAAGGAGGGTTTAGTGGAATCACGAAAACTGAAAAGTTTTATACTGCGGCCATTTTTGCTCTCTCTGTTGTTTGTATCAATGGCGGGACTTGCCTCTGCGCAGGCGGAAGAGAGCGGGCCGGCCGCAGCTTTTCCGGGTTACTATTCGGCAGACGCTGCTTCGACAAGTGAATTTTCCCCGCGGTTTCTGGCGGGGATAAACCTGTACCGGGAGTCTTCCTGGCTGGAGGCCGCGGCGGAACTACGGGCGGCCCAGGAATTGGCGGAGACCAAGTGGGAGTGGACCGAGGCTCTGTACTGGGTCGTGCTCAGCGAGCTTGCCGCCTCGGATTACGGCTCGGCGTTGCGGGACATGGACGAGCTTGAAAAGCGCGCGCCTGAAAGCGGCCGGAACGCCGATATGGTCTACCACAGGGCCAGGGCTTATTACTATCTGGGCTATTACGATGAGGCCATCGTGCTCTTCAAAAAATACGCCGACGGGGCGGGGGAAGGGGGGGAGTCCCGCAAAGCTGCGGCCATGTACTGGATAGGGGAGTGTCTCTATTCGATGGGGCAGCTGGAGCGGGCCGCGGATTTCTTTACCATAGTGGTTGACCGGTATCCCGGCAGCGTTAAATACGAGGCCGCCACCTACCGGCTGGAACTCGTCAAGCAAAAGAAGATAGAGAGTGAGCTTTTGACCATGTTAAAATGGAGCCACGAGGAGTCCCTGAGGACCCTTGAGGAATACCAGCGGCGGGAAAAAACCTACGATCAGGCCCTGAACGCCTACCAGAAGCGCCTTGCCGATGTCCTAAAAGATACCCAGCTTACAGACCTGGAAAGCGCCAATATCGAATACCAGCGGCAGCTTGCCGAGGCGAATGAGCGGATACTGGACCTGGAGGAGCGGCTCGCAAGCGCCCGCAGCCAGGGCCTGCCGGATGAGTTAAAGGTCAAGGCCCAGCAGCTTAGAAACGAAATAAAATGGAACCTCAACAATCTCGAATCAGAGGGCGGGGGCTATCCTTGAAAATCAGACCGTCCGCCTGCCTCCCGGCGCTGTTTTTCTGCGTTGCCTGCGTTTTTGCTCCCCCCGGTCTTGCCGCGCTGGAATTCAGGCAGGGGCTTGTCCGCCTTACCATCCATGAAAACGCCGGCCGTTTTTCCCTCTTCTATCTTGCGGATCCCGAAACGGACCGCTACGAGCCGCTTTTTTCCCACCAGGACCCCCGCACGAGTTTTCTGGCGGTTAACGTGGACAACAGGGTCTACCGGATCGGGGAAAACCCCGTTTTTACTATCCGCGTCGAGAAAAACCAGGCAAGGCCGGCGATTGTTTTTGAATCCCCCTTTCTGCGGATACGCCAGGAATTTACTTTTATCAAAACCCCCTCCTCCCCGGAAAGCAACGGGGTCAAAATGACGGTGCGCCTTGAAAACAAGGAATCAAGGCAGGTCAGGGCCGGGATGCGTCTCTTGATAGACACGAATCTGGGGGAAGGCTTTGGGGAATATCCCTTTGTGACGGATACGCAGGTTATTACCGCCGAAACGGCTGTCGGGTTTGAAAGCGAGGACCGCTGGTGGGTGTCCCGGAACAGCCGCTTTTCCCTTATGGGAAGCATTTTTGCCGGCCAGGACGCCAGGCCGAATTTTCTGCATTTCGCCAACTGGAAGCGCCTGAACGATTTGCCCTGGAAAGTGGGCTGTACTCCGGGGCGGAATTTTAACTTTCCCCCGTATTCCGTGGGGGATTCGGCGGTTTGTTATTATTACGATCCCGTCCCCCTTCCGTCCGGGGAAACGGCAAGCTATTCGATTTACCTTGCCGCGGAAGACCCTGCCGGTTTCGGTTTTAAGACATTTATCTCCCCCGAACAGCGGGAAGCGGATCTTATCCTGATGCGCGATCTGATGGGCCGGCTTGATCTGTTTCTCGCGGGAGAAATTGCCATAAGCGGCGAGGAACTGGCCGACATGGAGCGGACCATAGCCCAGATCAAAGCGCGCAACGAATTACACTAAACACATGAAAACAGACCCTATTTTACGCAAGGCAGCGCGGTTCGCCAAATCGGGCAATTACGAGGAAGCCATCAGGACTCTGGAACCTGAGGTGAACCGCTATTACGGCTCGTTCCGGTACTATTACCTGCTGGGCGCGTGCTGTATTCACGCGGGCGATTTCGGTGGCGCGCTGACATATTTCCGCCTTGCCAGTAAGGAAAAAATACGGGACCCGCTGGCCCTGCTGGGCCTCGCCGCGCTCTATCTCAGACGGGGTGAAACCGATCGGGCGGTGGATTTTTACCTTGAGGTTCAGGACATTGACCGGAAAAACAAAATCGCGAAAAAGGCCCTGAACGTGATCCGCAGGCACTCAGGCGCGGAGAGCTTTGCCGCCTGGCTTGAAACAGGCAGGCTTTCATCGCTTTTCCCGCCTATCCCTTCCCCCGGTTTTTCGCCCCGTATGCTCATTATCCCCGCTGCCGTGCTCGTGGCCGCGCTGCTTATCACCTATGGGGCGCTGGTACAGTTCCGCATGCTGCCCAATCCGTTTAACCCCCGGGGAAACCGGAGCGGCGTCGCCGAATTCGCCCTGAACAGGGAAGAGCGGAACGCGCCGCTTGAGATCGGCGGCTCTTACCGTTACATACTGACCAGGGACCAGGCCCTCTCCTCCTACGATAAAGCGCTGGCCTTTTTTACCGAATACCGGGACGAGGCGGCGAAAGTAGAACTGAACCGAATCCTTGAATCCAACGCCTCAGAGAGTCTGAAAAACAGGGCGCGCATACTCCTTACGTTTACGGAAACGCCCGGCTTTGACAACTTCAGGCGGAGCGACAACGCTTCCTACGGCGATATAATCGCCGACCCGGCGCTGTACCGTGACGTGCATGTGATCTGGCGGGGAATGGCCACCAATGTGACGGTAAACGGAAATACCACTACGTTTGATTTCCTCGTGGGTTACGATACCCGTAAAACTCTGGAAGGCATCGTGCCGGTGGAGTTTAGTCAAGCCGTGTCGATCAATTCCGAGCGGCCCCTTGAAGTACTGGGGCGGGTGTCCCCCAGTTCCGCCCGGGGCGAGGCGATCCGGCTTGAGGGCGTGGCGATCCACCAGTCCGGCCGCCTGGAGAATCCCGCCAATTGAAAGCGGTAGTTCAGCGGGTTATTGGCGCCTCGGTAAGGGTTTCAGGCAGCCTGCGCGGGTGCGTAGATTCCGGCCTTTTGGTATACCTCGGCGTGGCGCTGAAGGACGATGAATCCGACGCGGACTGGCTTGCGGAAAAAATCGCCGGGCTCCGTATCTTTGAGGACGCCGAAGGGAAGATGAATCTTTCGCTCAAGGATGTGATTCAGGACGCGGGCGAAACGGAGGCGTCGATCGGAGTGCTGGCCGTTTCCCAGTTCACCCTTTTGGGGGATGCCCGCAAAGGCCGCCGTCCCTCATGGGGAAAGGCCGCCCCGCCTGAAGAAGCGAAACGGCTGTACGAATACTTTATGGGCAAAATCCGCGAAGCAGGCCTGCGCTGTGAAAGCGGGGAATTTCAGGCCCATATGCAAGTCACGTATACCAACGACGGCCCGGTAACGATTCTGCTGGACAGCAGGGAGTAGGGCGCGCCGCTGCCCGCCCGCCGGGGACATTTCGGCCGGAAAAATTATTAGGCAACGCGGGGCCTTGTATATCAGGGAAAAAAGTTTTATCGTAAAGATCGAGCTCATGAAAGTGTACACATTCCCCCGAGGGGGGCTTTCTTTTGATACTCCTGCGGTGCCGCTCAAAAATTCCAGCGTGGTAGCCTTCCTGCCGGTGCTCACGGTTATCCCCATGGGGTCCTCTCATGGCGGCCGGGTGTACCCTCTGGTCAACGTGGGGGAGCGGGTGAGGGAAGGGATGCTCATCGGCAGAGCCGGGCCGGGGGAGGCTAACGTGCACGCCACCGTGCCGGGCAAGGTGGCCCGCAAGATTCCGTGGAAGGACAGCAAGGGAAACCTCTGCGACGCCCTGGTTATCCGCATGGAAGGGACCTTTGAGCGGCTCGGCAGACGGGAAGAGGTTTTTTCCTGGAGCGGGATGAATTGCTATGACCTGCAGCGCATTATCGCCGAGTACGGCGTGGTGGAGATGGAAGGTTCGGGCGTTCCGGCGGCGGAAACTATTTCCGCCTTCAGGAGTGCCGGGAAAACGGGGAGCCTTGTGGTACGCTGCGTCTTTGACGATCCCTGGCTGGCCGCCGACTATGTGCTCTGTAAAGAACGGCTTGCCGCGGTGGTGGAAGGGGCCGTTATCACGGTTCACGCTGCCGGCAAAGCGGAGCGGGTGGTATTCGCCGTTTCGCACGGGGAGCGGGATCTGGGTGAGGCAATGCTCGCCGAGGCCGCCCGCTGGGATATTCCCGCGTCCCTTGTGCTGGTGGGGTCCCGCTATCCCCAGCGGAACCGGCGGGAACTGGAACTGGTACTGCGGGACTACGAAAAAAAAGAAGGCCTTGAGCTGGGATCCCTCCTTATCCTGGGACCGGCGACTATAGCGGCCGTGTACGACGCGGTAAAATTCAAGCGCCCCCCCCTTGACCGGTACGTGGCGGTGGGCGGCCCGGCGGTGAAAACTCCCCAGGTGATGAAGGCCCGTATCGGGAAGCGGCTGGGCGAACTGTTTGCCGAATGCGGAGGCTTCCTCGCCCCGCCGAAACACATTGCCAAGGGTACGCCCCTTTTGGGAAGGACGGTGTTGAATCTGGACGAACCGGTAAGCAAAACCAGTTTCGCGGTGTTTGCCATGCTGAAAGCCCGCTCCGCTGAACATCCCGAACGGAACTGCATAGGCTGCGGGGAATGCCGCATCGTGTGTCCGGTGGGCCTTGATCCCGAAGAACTGTACAAAACGATCATCGCCTTTAATTCCGGACATCCGGAAGGAGCGGCGGAATGTCACGGCTGCGGCTGCTGCGAGGCGGTGTGCCCTTCCAAACTGCCTCTGTCGGGGGTAATACGGGGGAACCTTCGGGGGGAGCGGTATGCCTGACTTGAACCTCCCGCCGAGGCGGAAAGTCCAGATCAACCTTTCCCGGCCCGCCGCCGGCCGGATGTGGCTCATCTTTTGCTGCGCGGCTCTGGGCATAGTCCAGTCGGCCCTTGGCGACAAGGGTTCTTCGCTTATTGTGGCCCTCAGCGCCCTCGGCTCGGCGCTCGCGGCGGAACTGGTCTTTACCTGGAGAAAAAGCGGCTTCGCAAAAATAAAAGACGGGAGCGCCGCGGCCTCGGCCCTGGTCTTGACGCTGCTTCTCCCCAACCAAATCCATCCGGCTTACGCGGCCCTGGGTGCGCTCTTTGCCATGGCGGTGGTAAAGCACAGTTTCGGGGGCCTGGGATCAAACTGGCTGAACCCGGGCCTTGGCGGCTGGCTCTTTGTCCGCTTTTCCTGGCCGGACGTGTTCGGCCGCTCACTTGAGGGCGCGCTTCCGGGAATTATCGCCCCTTCGGGAGAACTGGCCGCAAGCGCCCTGGACGGCAAAGTGACCGCTTTTTTCAACAACACGGTTTTTTCTCTTTTGGGGACGAAGCTTCCTTCGGGCTATATCGACTTGCTGTTCCCCGGAACGCCGGGCATTATCGCCGATCGGGGGCTTCTGGCCTTGCTTTTTGGTACAATCGTTATCACCGCCTTCCGCGTGAGCCGTTCCCGGACGCCTGTGGTGTTCCTGGCGGTGTTTGCGGTACTGGTACGGGCCGGCGCCCCGGCCGTCGGCGGGCTTCTCTGGCAGGGAGACGTGCTTTTTGCCCTGTGTTCCGGCGGTACTATCGCGGCGGCTTTTATCCTCGCCTCCGAACCGGCAAGCGGCGCGAAATCCGGGGCCGGCGTTCTGCTGGTCACGGCGCTGGGCGCGTTTCTTTCCTGGGTCTTCCGCTATATCGGCCTTGAATTGTACGGCTGTTTTTACGCCCTTGCCCTGATGAACGCCTTTACTCCGGTGGTACGGCTCTTCGAGAGCCGCCTGTTCTACTCACGGAAAGGGCGCGCCGGGGAAGCCGTATCAGGAGGCGCGGCATGAGCGCGCCCGCATTAAAAGACCGGGCGATTTTTCTCGCCTGGATCGCCGGCATCCTCCTTGCCGGAATGTTACTTTGGTCCCTTACCCAGTCCTTCCAGGCCCGCGGTCTTTTGAGGGCGGTGAACAAGATGTTTATATCCCTGGATGATTCCCGGCGGCTTTCCGCCCCCCTGGGACGGCGTCCCATCAGCACAAACCCGATGGGGGTATGGTACTCCATGCTTGATCCCGAAGCCAATATGTTCGTGTTTGCCATTATGTGGGACGGTATTCTCATTCCCTGCGGGGCGCTCGTGTCGCCGGAAGGGAAAGTAGCGGAACTGCTGCCCCTGACCGAATACGCGAGGCGGCTTTTGGACCGGCTTCCCCAAAGCGTGGTTCAAATGTATGTCCGCCGGGTGGAAGCCGCCGCGGCGGGAAGGGGCAGGCAATGAACCGGCAGCACGTATTCTGGGGTTCCCTTTCCCCCCTGGCCGGCTTGAGCGGCGGCGCGCTCTTAATTATAGCCTCGGCGCGGCTTTTCTTCGCCCTTACGGCCGCCGGGGCCTTGTTGTGGGTATACGGCGTTTCGGTGCTGCTCCGCTATGCCGGTTCCCGCATGTTCCCCGCCTGGGGCAGACCGCTGATCATGCTCTTTATCGCTTCTTTTGCCGGAAGCGTCTACCTGCTGCTGTTCTGGTTCATCAACCCCCTGGCGGCGCTGGAGGCTTTTCTTTTTATCTCCCTGGTTCCCCTGTTTTGCGCCGGATCGGGAATTTTCAGCCGGATCGAATCCCTCGATCTCGCCGACGCCGTGCTCAGGGCGCTTTCCGAAGCGGTTGTGCTTGGCGGGCTTATCATAGGTTTTGCGATTCTGCGGGAACTTCTGGGTTTCTATTCTTCCTTCCTGCCGGGAAGCGCCGTGGGCATAACGCTGCTTTTTGGATACGGCGCGGGCCTGTACCGGTATTTCAGGAGTATCCACGCCTCCCGGGAGGATGAACTGTGAACTTCCAGCCCGCGTCTCTGGCGCTGTTCGCGGTTTTCGCGAGCCTTTCCGTGAATCTGGCGCTGCAATGCGGCCTCGGTATGCGGGGGATAGCCGTGACCCAGAAAGCGGGCAAAAAGCCGCCGCTGGTAAAACTGGGTATCCTTTTTGTTACCATTCTGTTCTTGTGGATTGTCTTTTCATACATCATCTCGTCCCTTCCGCTGGGATTTTTTATGTACGTGCTCCTTTTCCCCATGAGCGCTCTTGTATATTTCGGCTTTGAATACCTCGTATATCATTTCGCGCTGAAAACGGCTGTGGAAAGCGACGGCTCCATTCATTACTGCGACGGCCTGGCTGCGGCGGCCCTCTTTGTTACCCTCAACATCGCCAGGGGATTTGTCGAGGCGGCGATGCTGTCTTTCGGGTTTGTGCTGGGCATACTGCTCGTCTTTGTGATTATCGGAGAGATCCGTCGCCGTTCCATGATCGAGGCGGCGCCCCGTTTTTTGCGCGGTGCGCCCTTAAGCCTTATCTCGATGGGGCTTTTGTCTCTGGTTTTTTCTTCAGCGGCGCTGATCTTCTTCAGGGCCATCGGAGGCTGAATGAGTGTCGCTAACACGAAAATCAACCTGATCCTGGGTTCCCACGCACATGTCCCCACCGGCGCGGAAGACCATGAATTCGAAAGCGTCTATGAAAAAGTGCTGCGGCCCTTTGTTTCGACGCTCTGCAAGTACCCGAAAATACAGGCGGTTCTGCACTATTCGGGCGCTTTGCTGTACTGGGTGGAGCGTTCCAGGCCGGAACTGTTCATGCTGATCGAGGACATGGTGTCCCGCAAGCAGGCGGAACTTTTGGGCGGCGGTTTTTACGAGCCAATGCTGCCCCTCATCCCCCTCCAGGACAGGATAGGGCAGATCGAACTTTTTACCACGTATCTTCGCAAGCATTTCGGAAAACGTCCTCTGGGCTGCTGGATACCCGCCCTTGCCTGGGAACAGCACCTGGTAAGCCCCCTGGCCGCCTGCGGCATGACGTATACCTTTCTTGGGGAAAACCAGTTTCTCCTGGCCGGCCTTGGGAAGGATGATCTCTTTGCTCCCTGTATCAGCGAGGACCAGGGAAAGCTCGTCACCGTTTTTCCCATTTCACAATTCGCCGGGGCGGCCCTGGCCGAAAAAAACATCTCCGTGGTTTTGGAAGAACTGAAAAGCCGCCTGCCCCCGAACGGAGAACGGATCGTTTCGGTTTTCGCGGAAAAACTCGTTTCCTCAGAGGGGGAGGCATCCGATTATACCTGGAACCGTTTTTTTGAGGAACTTTCCCTCTGCGAATCCTTTGTTGAATGTATAAGCCCGGCGAAACTGCTCAAGGGATTGAAGGGGCTGAAAAAGGCCGCCTTCCCCGATTCAATCGGCTTTATCGGTTCCGGTGAAAACGATATGCGCGTAACGCCCCGCCGCTTTCTCATTGAACATCCCGAGACAAACGGCGTGTACTCGAAGATGATTTTTACCAGCGTGCTGGTAAACCAGCTCAGAGGTGACAAGTCCCGCAAACTCAGCGCCAGGGAAGAACTCTGGAAAGCCCATGCCTGCGATCTTTTTTACCTGAGCGGAACGGGCCCCTGCCCACAATCCCTGCGCAAAGCCGCCTACCGTTCCCTTATCGGAGCCGAAAGAATCACCAGGGAAAAGGGGAAGTTCAGCCCCTCGCTGATACTATTCGATTTTGATTTTGACGGCGTCGCGGAGTATCTTTTTCAGGATACCAAACTTAACTGTTACATACAGCCCGCCGGGGCCGGTATTTTTGAACTGGACTACCTTCCCAAAAACTGGAATTATCTTGACGCCGGTCTCGCCGAAGATGCGGGGGGCCTGCGCAGACGTACCTGCTTTGCCGATTATCTGCTGCCGGCGGCGGCAGGCCTTGATGATTTGCAGGCTCTGACCGGGGCTTTATCCGGCGGCGCGCGCCGCTGCTGCGCCGAAAAATACGATGCCGTGACCGGGGACCGCTCCAAGGGGAAAATCTGCTTCACCCTTCAGGCAACGGATACCGCCCTTCCCCTGGCCAACATCGAAATCAGAAAAAGTTTTTCCCTTAAAAAAGACCTGCTCACCGTGAGTTATACTCTTACCAACAGCGGCAGGGAAGCCGCTGCCTTCCGCTTTGTTCCTGAAATCAACCTTTCCTTTGCCGGCGAGGGGGAAGAATTTGTCCGTTTTTTCATCTGCAAAAGCGGGGCCAAAGACGCGCTCCTGAACGAGACGGACGGCGCACCCTTCAACGGCGCCGAGAGCGTCAAAATCCAGGATCTGAAAAACGAGGTGCAGATAAAACTCATCTCCGCCAAACCGTTTGACGGCCTCCTGGCCCCGGTGCGGGCCGGGGAAAAGTACCAGTCAAGCCGCCTCCTGCCCCTGTTTACCCTTTCGCTGGAAAGCGGCGGAAGCTGGAGCAACGAATTCAGCCTGAAATTTTCACACTGAGGAGGCTTTCCCAAAACTTCAGTTTTGGGAAAGCAGCCTTGAAATTCGCAGTTTTGCAGGGCTGAAAGCCTGAAAACTGCAAGAGCCTGTCCCAAAACCGTGCCCCCGGCTATGCCGGGAACGTTAACGCACAGTCAATTAGTTTGGGGACAGGCTCTGAGTTTATTATTTAGTGTCTGTCTATAAAGTCGGTTACTTTATGGACAGACCTTGCATTTGCTCCCGTTTTGTACCAAAACGGTGCGCAAAATGCCTATTTTAAGGTAGTCTGTCTATAATGTGTCTACATTATAGACAGACT
>JAITIC010000113.1 GCA_031279635.1 Treponema sp.
CCAACAACTATATGCGGCTCACATGGTGGGGCAACACGGTCCGGGACGAACAGACGGCAAAAGTCGCGGAGTTGTTCAAAAGCAAAAATCCCGGCGTTACCATCGACCTGGAGACCACCGGCTGGGGCGGCTACTGGGACAAGGTGAATACCCAGGCGGCTTCCGGTTCCGTACCGGATATTATGCAGCAGGATTATCTTTACATCGGGCAATGGGCCAGCCGTAACCAGTTGCTTGATCTAACACCCTACATTCAGAACGGCACGATTGATGTTTCCAATATACCCGCTTCTGTTGTGGACAGCGGGAAAATTGACGGGAAACCATACGGCCTTCCGCTGGGAACAACTATTTACTGCATGGCAATAGACCCAGCGGTTCTGGAGAAAGCGGGAATCCCGAAGATCGATTCCACTACATGGACATGGAAGGATTTTGAACGGATCGCTGAAACTATTTACCAAAAAACCGGCGTTCAAACGGCACCTTTCGGTACGAGCGATGCCTTTCCCGATATTGAAAACTATGTGCGCCAAAGCGGCGTTCCCTTTTACGCACCGGATGGGAAAAAACTTGGATTCAGCGATCCATCCCTTTTAAAGGAATTCTGGGACATGGAACTCCGGCTTCTGGATAAGGGTATACTCATTCCCCCAAGCGAAGCCTTTATAGAGATGAGTATGGAGGAAAGCCCTCTGCCAAAAGGACGTTCCTGGGCGATGGCGCTCTGGAACACGCAGGTTGTGGCAATGTCGAACGCCGCGGGCCGTCCGCTTGAACTTCTTTTTAGTTCGTGAATTGACGGTTATAAACGGCCCGGCGCGTTTCTTAAGCCTTCAATGTTTTTTTCGATCACGGCTAAAGCGGAAAACCCCGATCTTGCCGCGAAATTTCTGAACTTCTTTCTTAACGATGCGGGGGCCAACGATATAATCAGCGGTGAGCGGGGTGTACCGGTTGTCGCTTCGGTGCGCGATTCCTTGAGCAGCAAACTCGGCGCGTCCCAGAAGGCCGCGTTTACCATTCTCTCGGAAGCCGTCATGAAGAACTATGTCAGTCCTGTTGATCCGCCCTATCCCGGAAAATCCGGTGAGGTGAACGCCGCGCTTAGGGACATCACGGTACAGGTACTCAACAAGTCCATAAGTTCCGCCGAAGGAGCTTCACGCTTTATCACCAGGGCCAACCAGATTCTGGCTGAATAAGCATTAACGCTAACGCCGCATTGCTACGGGGAAACGTGATGAAAGTGAATGGAAAAAGAGTTTATACGGCCACCCAGAGACAGTTAGCCGAAAATCTGTCCGGGTTTGTCTTTATAAGTCCATGGCTGCTGGGGTTTCTTATGTTTATGGCCCTGCCCATGCTTCTTTCGCTTTATTATTCCTTTACCGAATATGATATTCTCGCCTCCCCCGTTTTTCGCGGCCTTCGGAATTTCAGGCGGATGGCAGGGGACGAACTTTTCTGGAAATCCCTTTCCGTCACCTTTTATTACGCCTTTGTTTCCGTCCCCCTCCGCCTGGTATTCGCGTTCCTGGTCGCCCTGCTTTTCAGGCGGGCCGCCAGGGCGGTAAGGATTTATCAGGCGGTGTATTACCTCCCCTCGATTGTCGGCGGAAGCATTGCCGTGGCGGTCATGTGGCGGCGGCTTTTCATGGCGGACGGCGCGATAAACGCCGTGCTTCAGGCCGCGGGGATCAACAGTACGGTGAGTTGGATAGGCGAACCGTCAACAGCTATGTGGACGCTTATCATTCTGGCAATATGGCAATTCGGTTCTTCCATGCTGATATTTCTTGCGGGGCTTCGCCAAATTCCGGCCGCCTATTACGAGGCGGCGCAGATTGACGGGGCGGGCGTTTTTCATCAATTCCTGAGCGTTACCCTGCCCCAGATGACGCCGGTTATTTTCTTTAATTTGATTATGCAGTTGATAAATGGTTTTACGGTGTTCACCCAAGCCTTTGTCGTATCCGGCGGGAACGGAGATCCTCAAAATACAACGTTGGTCTACGCGCTCTATTTGTACCAACGGGCCTTCAAGTACTACAATATGGGTTACGGTTCGGCGATGGCCTGGGTGCTGGTGTTAATTATCGCTTTATTCACGGGGCTTGTTTTTAAGACATCCGACAGATGGGTTTATTATGAATCATAGGAAACGCGGCATGACAAAGTATGCAAAGCGGAAAATGAAATATTACATCCAGGAAACAATATTCCACGTTGGGGTACTTATACTGGCTTTTGTAATGCTCTATCCGATTCTCTGGATGATTTCAAATTCGTTCAAAACCAACCAGGAAATATTCAACAGTTTTTCCCTTATCCCGTCGGTGTTTAGCCTTGATAACTATATTCGGGGATGGAAATATAACGGGACCATATCATTCGGTGTATTCTTCAAAAATTCTTTTTTTTATACATCCATCTCGACCCTTGGTGCGGTACTGGCTTCGGCGGCGGTTGCCTATGGCTTTGCCCGGATACGTTTTTGGGGAAACAAAATCTTTTACGGAATTATGTTTTTGACGCTGATGATTCCCTACCAGGTTAT
>JAITIC010000098.1 GCA_031279635.1 Treponema sp.
TATTATATTTTTTTGTCAACACTTTCATAAATTTTCACATCAACCTCCTGTGACGGGGCTCCGGGTTTAAGGTGGAATAAGGGCGGTTTTGTATTTGTATACAGAAAAACGGTTAAAAATTCATCTTTTATGGCTGTCTGTCACCCCATAGCGCCGGCCGGGACAGCTATCGGACCCATTTTCATAGCATTTTTGATAATTTCATTGTTTTTTACCATACCCAAATTTTTTACCTCCCCTATATAATTATTAAAGTTACGGAGTCTTTCCCAAAACCAGGTTGGTTTCGGGAAAGGCTTTGGAAAAACATCAGGACTTAAGAGGCGTTGCTTTCTTGTTCCTGTACAGGCGTAACGGTAAAAGGATAGAGGAGGATATTATGAGGAAGAGAACTGGACTTGTATTTACATTTCTTTTTGTGTGCGTCTGTCTTTTTTTTACAGCATGTCAAAGGAAGGACAGAAGTACGGAAACGGTCCCGCCGGCCGAGAAGCCCACGATTAAGTTTTACGGAAAAATCGTAGAATACAGTTCCGGGGAACCTATCACCGCTGCTTTGACTGAAGCCTTAAAGGACAAGTACAAGGTGGAATGTCTCCAGGTTGATTGGGGAAATTTGGATCAGGTTATTCGTACCGGGATTGCCAGCGGACAACCCTGCGATATCTACAATTACTGGCCGCAGTATATGAATCTCTATGTCCGAGAAGGGATGGCCTTGGACCTTACCCCCTATCTGGACGCGAACAATGGGGAATGGAGAAAGACCTTTAATGCAAATTTGTTAAAAATTGCCGAGTTTGAAGGGAAGGTCTATAATATTCCCATTACATCCAATTTTCCGACCATTCTTGTCAATGTTGACTTGTTTAAGCAGGCCGGAATTGAAGTGCCCCAAAAATGGACATGGGATGAATTTTTAAGCATCTGCAAGAGCTTAAAAGACAAAGGGATTTTCCCCTTTGCCAATCCCACTGATAATCAAAAACAACATTGGTTTTTTTCCAGCGGGGTGTTGAGTTTGGGAAAAGGCAGAGGCCTGTTAGAGGATCTTGCCGCCGGAAAAGTCCCTTGTACCGATCCCCTTTTCAGGGAAGCCCTTGATAAAACCAGGGATCTGTACGATAAGGGTTATATGTACCCCGGCGAAGGCGCTGTTTCGCTTACCACCGATGAGTCCCGGGCTGCCTTTAGCCAGGGAAAAGTAGCCCTTTCTGCGGAAGTAGCCGCCGGCATCGTCTCGGTTATCGACTCTGCGCCATTCGAAACAATGGTTGTGGAATGGCCTTCCATGGGCAGTGAAAGTGTAACTCTGGGCGGCTGCGATGGATTATTTATCCCCTCTAATGTGGCGGACCCGGAGGCGGCGGTAGCGGTATTAAAGGAATACACATCGGCCAGGATACAACAAATTAACATTGACAATGGTTTTGCGGTGGCCATTGATACGGTCAATATTCAGGACGAAACCATAAAAAGCATTATGGCGGCGAGCTCAAATGTCTATCCCTATGAATTTTATTCTATAAGTCCTGAATTAAACGACTACGTCATTTCTCAACTGCTTGCGGAACTGATTCTGGGCGGCGGAGCGGAAGCCTGTATAAGGCAGATGGAAACCCTGCGTCAAAGCGCGATTGCCAAATAAAAATGATATGTATGGCCGTACCCTTTGCCATGCCAAAAGGGGTACGGCTTTTTCTTGCTTTTATGGAGAAAAAACATCCATAAAAATGGTATAATGGGCTTGTTCAATAACCCGTTTGGTTATCTGCTAACCTGCGGTTAGCTTACGCACCGTTTTGGTATGAAACGGGAGCAATGCATCGGACTAAAGACCGCGTTCTGTCCATGACGAAACGAGGTTTCGTGCAGTAACCGACTTTATGGACAGACACTAATTAGAGTCTGTCTATAATGTAGACACATTATAGACAGACTTCCTTAAAAAACGCATTTTCGCAGCCGTTAGGCGAGAAAATGCAATGTCTGTCCGCAAAGTAACCGACTTTGTGGACAGACAACCATTACGACACGAAAATTCGTGAAAGGAAGAAGTTAAAAAAGAAACACTATGGTATGAAAACGCAAAGGCTCATTCCTTCCGCCTGTTTTTCCTTCGCTTTCCGGTGAATTCTTCCACGATCATTTTGTATACGCATACGGAGTTTAGTTCCGCTTCACTGTAGTTGTACTGTATGGGTTTTCCGGTTTGGTGTTTCATCAACTGATTAAGCGCGCTGGTTTTTTCCTCCGCGGCGGTGATAAATTCGATGATACCGAAACCGATGACGCTGGCAAAGGCGAAACCGTGGCCGCAGGCGGTGTCGGCTTCCAGCAGTTCGTGCTCGCAGTCGATTTCGAAACAGGCCCGCGGGTTCCTTTTCAGTATGTCGATCTTTCTTCCTTCATGGGCGCTGTGGAAAAACAGGGTGAGGACGTCACCCTCAAACGTGCAGCCAAAGTTCATGGGGACAACGTAGGGGCGGCCGTCTTCTGACAGGCCGAGTCTGCATACTTTGCACTGATCGATGAGGGCGATTATTGCGCCTGTTTCGGTAATTTCCCGGTCTTTTCTTCGCATGGAATCCTCCTTTAATAAGTTCCCGCGGCATCCATCAGCAGTTTGATGAAACCTTTCCGGTCCACATCCATATTGACCGTGACATTGGGCTTTGCGTCTGACCGGCGCCGGATATCCACGAGGCTCATTCCGGCGGTATACTTTCCCCTGGTTTCCACCGTTACGTGATACGGGTGGGCGCTGAACAGTTCGGGGTTGGTAAGGCTGGCAACGGCGCAGGGGTCGTGCAGGGCCGCGCCGGGAAAGCCCCGTTTCATATAAACGCCCAGGTAAAAATCCAGCAGGGCGGCGATCAAAACCGGCGTCCGCCCGCCAAAGGCGCGTATCGCATCAATTTCGTCCCTGGTAATAAAGGCCTTCTCGGTAACGTTGAGGCCCGACATCAGCAGGGGCAGTCCCGACGACAGTACAATGTCCGCTGCTTCGGGGTCGGCGTAAAAGTTGAATTCCGCCGCCGCAGTCCAGTTGCCCGCTCCGGCGCTTCCGCCCATGAAGGAAATCCGGGCGATGTTCTGTTTTACTTCGGGAAAGGCGCTGAAAAGAATGGCGATGTTGGTGAGCGGGCCGGTGGCGATGATTGTGACCGGCTCCGGACTTTGCGAGATTATCCGGCGCTGCAGTTCCGCGGCGCCCGCCCGCTCCTGGGGATAGTCCGGCGGGGGAAGCGGCGCGCCGTCAAGCCCGCTTTTGCCGTGGATGTCCGGCGCGTAGACCGGCTCGCGCAGCAGGGGCCGGGCCGCCCCCGCCGCCAGAGGCGCGCTCTGCCCCAGCAGCCGCAGTATCCTTTTGGCGTTGACGAGGGTCTTTTCCAGCGCCGCGTTACCGGCGCAGACCGTAACCGCCTTAATATCCAGCTTTTCGGAGGCGCAGGCCATGACCAGGGCAAGCGCGTCGTCGTGGCCGGGATCGCAGTCAAAAATTACGGGTATCTTCATACTTCAAGTTCTCCTTCACGCTCAATTACCCGCCCGGAGCCGTCCTCAAACACGGCGGTAATGGTGGGGCTTTTCACAAGGCCGTCCAGGTGTATAAGGCTCGGCGCGTCATCGTCGTAGTTCATCCCGATGGCGAAGTGGCATGTGCGGAAGGCTTTTTCGTCTTCCAGCATGCGGCCCGATATGCGCGCCGCGGGGTTTAGACCGATGCCCAATTCGCCGATGTTGCGGGCGTTACGCGCATATATTTCGCCGCTGCCGGAGGGCAGCTTTCCCGCGCGCTCAAATTCCCGCGCGTTGCGCTCTGCCGCTTCGATAGTCCGCAGCAGGCAGGCCGCCTCGCTTCCTCCCCGCACCGCGGTCACGAAACCTTTTTCCACCGCGCAGTCAATAGGTTCCTGAATAATCAAATCCCCTTCATTGACGCTGATGGAACCGTCAAACACAATGCGTCCCCGCGCGGTTCCGTTTTCCGGACTGATAAACGTTTCTCCCGCGGGAAGATTGCCGCAGCTGCCGGGCCGGGAAAAATCACCGTCGTCGGATTTCGCCTCCCTGCCCCGCAGCCCGATGCTGATGTCCGTGCCGCCCGGCGCGGTAACATGGACGGACACCGCTTTATCCAGCACGCCCTTGATCGCGGCGCAACGGCGTCCCATCTCCCCATAATCAACCGGCACGGTACGGACAAAAGACTCCACCGTAACCGAAGGCGACCAGAAGGAGCGGCAGCTTTTTTCCCCGTAGATCTGCAGGTGAAAAATGTGATCGTACTGCGCGCCCTTATGTATATAGGGGGAGGCGATGGCCTTGGGGTCTTTTCCCAGCTTTTCCGCGCTTAAGGAAATGACCACTTCGGGCTTTGCCTCAAAAGCGGAGATCACCGCGGGCTCGGCAAAGTCGAGCTGGGTTTTCACCGGCTGGAAGATCAGAACCGGCCTGCCCCCAAGCTCCAGGCTCGCGTCGTAGACCGCCTCGGCGATGGCCGCCACATCGGGCTTGGGGTTGGTGATAATCAGCACCTGTTCCCCTTCCTTTACCTTGAGCGACACCCGAACGGCGATACTCGCCGCTTCCCTGAGCCGGCCCGCCTCGCGGACCAGTTTGGCCGCCAGTATCGGCTGCGCCTCGGTAAGCTGATGATGATAGTGTTTCCTCGGCCGCGCCGCACCGGCGGAACGCATGTCGGCGAATTTCGCCGATTCTTTGGTCATAACTATATTTTCACACATGATCGGTTTTTTTTCCAGAGCCGCGCTTCGCCGCACAGCAATTCCAAATTCAAGACAGGCGCATGCCCACGCTTGCGTGGGCGCTGCACGGACAGCCACGGGGGAGAAGCGACAGGCTGCCAGGGATAGCGGGGAGAATGCACCCCCGGCCGCATTAAAGACAAAACCATGCCAACCGGAGGGTGTTTTCGGGAATATTTTAATGCGCCCGCCCTGCCAAGCTCCACGCGCGGTATTGTTTTTTAGATAGAGTCTGTCCATAATGTAGACACATTATGGACAGACTTCCTTAAAACAGGCATTTTGCGCACCGTTTTGGTACAAAACGGGAGCAAATGCAAGGTCTGTCCGCAAAGTAACCGACTTTGCGGACAGACACTAATTAAAGCCCGAGCCTGTTCCAAAACTAATTGACTGCGCGCTCACGTTCCCGGCATAGCCGGGGGCACGGTTTTGGACCAGGCTCTTGCAGTTTCTCAGGCTTTCAGCCTTGCGAAACTACGGATTTTAAGGTTGCTGTTCCAAAACTGAAGTTTTG
>JAITIC010000130.1 GCA_031279635.1 Treponema sp.
GGGCAAGCCACCAGTTTGAAGCTTTTCTTCGCGGACCGGTAAACACGGTACCAAGGCTATTCTAAAAAAGGATAAAAACATGGACAGCAGAATACATTTTTTCAGTCATATCGATGTTATTCCGAAGTCGGTGGCGCCTGAGCTGTTGGGAATCCGGGGCCGTCAGGCCAATGAATTTGCCGAGCTTGGATTTCCCATCCTGCCGGGTTTCATACTGGACACGGAGATTGCCTCGGAAATAGACCCCGGGGCGATCAAAAAGGATGTCAATTCCCTTCTGGAAAAAGCCGCCGGTATTGTGGGCAAGCGGTACGGGGACGAGGATAACCCCATGCTTCTCAAGGTGGTCATATCTCCCAACCTGGCGATTACCACCTATCCTACCCTGCATAACTTCGGTCTCGTGAAGCCGACCATTGACGGTTTTGCCAAATGGGTAGGCGGGGATTTTGCCATCCACGAGGTACTGTTCCTCATCCGGGGCATGCTCAAGATTGAGGAGCGGATCAAGGAACTTGAAGCCAAGCCCAAAGAGCAGGAAGAAATCGCTTCCCAGTTGAAGCGCCTGGGCCTGATGCTGGGAATCGGCGGGCCCTCCAACGAACTGAACCAGGCGAAAGAAGCGATCCCGATTAACAAAAAAGCCGCGGAATACATGGACGAGTACGCCAAATATTTCCCCAAAGGGTTCTTCGACGACGCCGAAAGCCAAATACTTATCACCCTGAGCGAAATATCCAAAATGCTCCAAATGGACGATCAGAACGACCGTGATACGGCGCTCCTCATCCAGCCTATGGTGTACGGAAACTACGGAAAGTCATCCTGTTCAGGCGACTTTTTCAGCCGCAACATTATTACCGGCGAGAAAAAACTCCAGGGAGAATTTTTCCGGAACAAGTTCAACGAGACTGGCGCTTCGGGACAGGAGATCAACAAGATCGATCCCGCTTGCCGCAAAGAGCTTGAGAAAATCGCCTGGAACCTCGAAGACCGCTTCAAGGAAATCCGCCATGTCCGCTTTGTCGTTGAGAACGACAAGCTCTGGCTCATTGAACAGCGCATGGTGGATCAAAAATCAACCCAGGCGGATATAAAGCTCCTGCTTGACATGGCGAAACGGAAAATCGTTGATAACGCCTATGTGGTAAAAGCGATTGATCCCCTCAGGCTGAATGAAATGCTGCACCCGATCATCAATCCGCCCAGCGTAAAAGGTTTGAAATCCTGGAAGGGCGGCATCGCCGGAGCGCCGGGCGCCGCCATCGGCAGGGTGTACTTTAGCACCAGCGCGCTGCTGGAGGCAACGAAGCTTGCCCATCAAAAAGGCGAAGACGACCGGTTTATCCTGGTGGTGATTTCCTCCTTTGCCGAGGATGTCAAGGCCATTGAGGTAAGCACCGGCGTCCTCACCGCGGAGGGCGGTTATTCGGCCCACGCCTCGGTCGTGGCCCGCCAGTACGGAAAAGTTTCCCTGGTAGCGCCGGACCTCAAGATCAAGGGTAACAAGGCCACCCTGGGTGATTTTAGTTTTTCCGAAGGCGATTACCTTACCATCAACGTTCCCTTCTACGGGGAGTCCACAGTGTATGCGGGAACCGCCGAGCTTATTACGCCCGACGCCAAAGAATCGGGGCTGCTGGACTTTATCGCCATGACCAGGAGCTTTATCAAAAAGTTCCATGTGCGATGCAATGCCGACACACCGAAGGACGCGGCTCTGGCTCTGAGCTTCGGCGCGGACGGGGTCGGCCTCTGCCGTACCGAGCACATGTTCTTCAAGGCGGAGCGGATCAACGTGTTCAGGGAGATGCTGCTTTCCAGCGAGCCCAAAGAGCGGAAGAAAGCGCTGGACAAGCTCCAGGTTATGCAACGGGAAGACTTCTACGGCATTATGAAAGTGATGGCCGGTAAGGGGGTTACCATCCGCCTGCTTGATTCCCCGCTGCATGAGTTCATGCCCCATAACGGGGACGAACTGGCCAGTTATATCGCCTATGCCGCCAAAGGAAAGAGTACCAAGCCGTCCAAGGCCGAAATTGTCGCCCGGATCGAAGCCCTGCACGAGTTTAACCCCATGCTGGGACACCGGGGCTGCCGCATCGCCGTATCCTACCCTGAAATATACGCCATGCAGGTCAAGGCTATTTTTGAGGCCGCCTACAAACTTCACGCCGAAAAGATCGACGCCCGGCCTGAAATCATGGTTCCCATCATAATGAACGCATCGGAGCTAAAGCTCATCGCCTACGGCAAAAAGATCGAAGGTTCAAACTACGTCGGCATTGTGGACATCGAGGAAAATCTGCGGAAGGAGCAAAAAGCCAAAGAGCTGGAGTACCAGATCGGCACGATGATAGAGCTGCCCGCCGCCGCTCTTGGTGCGGGGGAAATCGCCAAGTACGGCCGTTTCTTCAGCTTCGGCACCAACGACCTGACCCAGACCACCCTTGGCATTTCCCGTGATGACTTTACCGCTTTCATGCCCGACTATACCCTTTTTGACCTTATCCAGGGCAATCCGTTCAGCACACTGGACCCGTGGGTCAAGGAACTTATCGGCATGGCGACCGAGCGCGGACGGCTTACCAGGCCGGACTTAGTCTGCGGTCTCTGCGGCGAGCACGGAGCCAATCCGGCCAATATACGTTTCTGCATAGACGCGGGCCTCGACTACGTGTCGTGTTCTCCCTATTCGGTACCTATTGCCCTGCTGGGCGTGGCCCAGGTGGAGATTGAAAGGGGCGGGAACTAGGAGCGATACAGGGGCTGATTTTAAAATTGGCCCTTCATTTCAAATTGTAAGTTGTAAAAAAGCCGTCCGGGCGAACCGGACGGCTTTGCTTTTGTAATCCCGTCAAATGCGAGCCTGTCCCAAAATTAATTGACTGTGCGCTCACGTTCCCGGCATAGCCGGGGGCACGGTTTTGGGACAGACCCGTTTTTCAGGCTTTCAGCCTTGCAAAACTGCGAATTTCAAGGTTGCTTTCCCAAAACTTCAGTTTTGGGAAAGCCTCTTTCTTTATAAGAATTACGCAAAGGCCCACAGTCTCCTAGGAGTATTCGCCCCTGAAGGCCATTGTCTTTTTCACTATTGCCGAGACCAGCTTTGCCGCTGTTTTGGCGTCTGCCTGGGGAATACCCGCTTCCTGGTTAAAGGATTTCTCAAAAAGACCATGGAGTGTTTCGTAGACATCGGGCAGGTTGTACAACACGCGGGCAAAGTTATCGCCGGAAGGCTTAAGCACGACGAATGAGCCATAGGTCTCATTTGGTTCCTTGGCCACGTAGATCGAATTTTGCTTTCTGTCGGTGATCTTTTCCAGCTCGCTGTAACGTTTGGGGATACGCTCGTCATCCTTCCTGCTGACCGGTTCCACATGCTTGCTCGCGTAAGAAGCGGGTTCTACGAGAATGTGCAGCTTCTTTCCCGCGGTCCTGAATTCCAGCCCTGTTTCGGTAAGCAGTATTTCCTTTACCCCTGAGTAGGACACTATCTCATAGATAGAATACGTCGAGTTAGAGCTGAAGAACGATGAAATGATGTACCCGTGATCCCTGGGCAGTTTTTCCTCGGCATAGGCGTCAAAAAGGTCCATAACCCTGAGGCTGGACGCGGGTGTTTTTGCCGGAGCAGCCGCGGACGTTTTTACGGC
>JAITIC010000138.1 GCA_031279635.1 Treponema sp.
GTCGGTTACTTTATGGACAGACCTTGCATTTGCTCCCGTTTTGTACCAAAACGGTGCGCAAAATGCCTATTTTAAGGTAGTCTGTCTATAATGTGTCTACATTATAGACAGACTCTAAATATAGCACGGGGAAAAAAACTGTCAATCGAGCCGTTCCAGGATCAGGAATTTCGAATTCAGGATAAGCGCCGGCCACGGACATCCACGGACGAATT
This sequence comes from Treponema sp., assembly GCA_031279635.1. Lineage (GTDB taxonomy): Bacteria > Spirochaetota > Spirochaetia > Treponematales > Breznakiellaceae > WQXQ01. The sequence goes on from JAITIC010000138.1 coordinate 216, forward strand.
GAGGGAGCCGTTTTTTTACCTTACGTGCTATCATATCGGTTGTCCGTTCTGTCCGTGAAGGTCCGTGGTAAATCGGAATTGCCGATTTTGGAACCGGCTCAATCACATAGATTTTTTCGCATGTTTTTCTGAAAAATATTCCAAAACCCCCTTGACCTTTTTTTTTCTTTTTGGTAGATTTGTAACTCCTTCCTCGTTTGATTTTTTTGAAAAGGTTTTTGTGCCTGTGCGCCGGGGCTTTTAGGTTTGATTTTATGGCGATTTCCCCGAAATCTGAGGTTTTGGGACTTTTTTTGAGATTTTAAGGAGTTTTTAGCGAATGCCTACCATTAACCAGTTGGTTCGTTTCGGGCGGCAACAGGTCGGTTCAAAAACCAAGTCGCCGGCTTTGCAGTCCTGCCCGCAAAAACGGGGGGTCTGTACCCGCGTTATGACGGTAACGCCCAAAAAGCCCAATTCGGCCCTGCGGAAGGTGGCCCGTGTGCGCCTTTCCCACGGAACCGAAGTTACCGCCTATATTCCCGGTATCGGGCACAATTTGCAGGAACACTCGGTGGTTTTGGTTCGGGGCGGAAGGGTTAAGGACCTCCCCGGTGTGCGCTATCACATTATCCGGGGCGCCAAGGATACTCTGGGCGTGGCGGATCGCAAGCGCAGCCGCTCAAAATACGGCGCCAAGCGGCCCAAGGCATAAGGTTAACAGGAAGAATTATGGGACGGAAGAAAAAAACCATAGACCGGGGCATTGCCCCGGATCCTAAATACAACAGCGTGGTGGTTTCCAAGTTTGTGAATCGCATGATGTGGGAAGGCAAGCGCTCGGTGGGCCTGCGGATAGTGCACAATGCCCTTGAGATTCTCCAGAGCAAGGCCGACAAGGAACCCCTTGAGGTATTTCTCAAGGCCCTTGACAATGTCAAGCCTGTAATTGAGGTTAAGTCCCGGCGGGTCGGCGGCGCTACCTATCAGGTTCCGGTGGAAATTCGGGAAGCCCGGCGTGAAGCCCTGTGCATGCGGTGGATTATTAACGCCGCCCGCGCCCGTTCCGGCCACGGCATGGACGACCGGCTTGCAGCGGAGCTGCTGGATGCGTATAATAATACCGGTACCGCTTTCAAGAAGAAAGAGGATACCCACAAAATGGCTGAAGCCAACAAGGCGTTTGCCCATTATAGATGGTAAAAATCCCCCGGATATTTCAGGGGATCCTTGTAAAAACGGAGCCTCCGGTTCACCGGGCGCTTCTGGGATTTTTGAAAATAACCGTGCAGCGGTTGAACCGGAGCTTTGGCCTTTGGTTCGGGTCGGGGAGGTTAAGAAGGGTTAATATCGTCGACCGAAAACCCCTGCGCGGGGGTCTTGGCATAGGATGGCTTTGGCCGTCCTACTGGAAAACTTGAACAAGGAAGGCGGCTTTGAAGCAAAAGATTCAGGCTGCCGGGTTTTCCGGCTCCAAACCGATCATCGGCATAGATTGAGATGAGACAGGTGGAACGGGACAACAGTGATAAAAGCCCGCCGGGTTTTTATCGGAATTAAAGAAGCGCTTGGCCGTAATCTTTATTTTCCGCTGTTTGCCTTTCTAATCACTCATTAACAATTGACGCTGAATTTTCGCGGGAATGTTATTCCTGTGGTTTATTTGTGAGTGAGAAATTATTTAGGTGCCCATAAGGAGGACACGAAATGGCTAAGGATAAGTTTAATAGAACAAAAGTCCACATGAACGTCGGTACCATCGGTCACGTTGACCATGGTAAAACCACGCTTTCCGCTGCTATCACCATGTACTGCGGCAAGAAGTACGGCGACAAAGTCATGAAGTTTGACGACATTGACAATGCCCCGGAGGAGAAAGCCCGTGGTATCACCATCAATACAAGGCATCTGGAGTATCAGTCTGACAAGCGGCATTACGCCCACATTGACTGTCCCGGACACGCCGACTACATCAAGAACATGATCACCGGCGCCGCCCAGATGGACGGAGCGGTTCTGGTCGTGTCCGCGCCGGACTCGGTCATGCCCCAGACGCGGGAGCATATCATTCTGGCCCGCCAGGTCGGCGTTCCCAGCATGATCGTCTTCCTCAACAAGGTAGACCTGGTTGACGATCCCGAACTTTTGGAACTGGTCGAGGAAGAGGTCAAGGACGTGCTGACCCAGAACGGTTTTCCCGGCGACAAGATACCCATCATCAAAGGTTCCGCCTTCAAGGCCATGGAAGCCCTCAACGACGGCGTAGAGAACGACGATACCAAGTGCGTTCAGGAACTCCTTGACGCCATGGATAACTATTTCCCCGATCCGGTCCGTGACGCGGATAAGCCCTTCCTCATGCCCATTGAAGACGTGTTTACCATTCCCGGCCGCGGCACGGTGGTTACCGGCAAAGTGGATCGGGGTATACTTAAGGCCATGGACCCTGTTGAAATTGTCGGTATCAATCCGACGCAGCAGACGGTCGCCACAAGCCTGGAAATGTTCAATAAAACCCTCGATGATGTGCAGGCCGGTGAAAATGTCGGCGTTCTGCTTCGTGGTATTGACAAGAAGGGGGTCGAACGCGGCCAGGTGCTTGCCAAGCCCGGTTCCATTACCCCGCACAGTAAATTCAAGGGGCAGATCTACTGTCTGTCCAAGGAAGAGGGCGGGCGGCACAGCCCCTTCTTCACCGGCTACCGGCCGCAGTTCTATTTCCGTACCACGGACATCACCGGTACGGTCGGTCTTTCCGAGGGGAAAGAAATGGTCATGCCCGGCGACAACACCGAGATTGTCGGCGATTTGATTCACCCCATCGCCATGGAGAAGGGGCTTCGTTTCGCCATCCGCGAGGGCGGCAGGACGGTCGCTTCCGGTCAGGTTACCGAGATTATTGAATAGCGCGCGAGGTTTTAGGCATACCGGGCCGTGTTAATGCGTCCCCGGTAGTACATTCCTGGAGGAACAATGGCTGCTAAGGAAGGAATTCGCGTGCGATTGCGCGGTTTCGATGTTGAGTTAATCGATCAGAGCGCAAAATCGATTGTGCAGGCGGTGCAGAAAGCGGGGGCGAGGGTTACCGGCCCCATCCCGCTTCCCACCTCCATCAACAAAGTAACGGTGCTTCGTTCACCTCACGTGAACAAGAAGAGCCGTGAACAGTTCGAGATGCGGACCCATAAACGGTTAATTGATATTATCAATCCCTCTTCCGAGGTGATGGATTCTTTGATGAAGCTGGAACTCCCCGCCGGTGTGGACGTGGAGATCAAGCAATAACGTTGATGTGTTTTGTTTCTGAGCGCAGACGGTTCCGGGGACCTCGGAGTAGCGTGCGTTGAAAATGGCCGTTGGGAAACGGCCCAGGAGTTATGCGATGTTAGGGCTTTTGGCCAAAAAAGTGGGTATGACGCAGGTCTTTGATGATGGGGGCAATCTTACGCCGGTAACGGTGATGCGGGTTGACCCGAATATCGTCATTGCCCAAAAGACAGAGGAAAAAGACGGCTACAGGGCCGTGCTGGTCGGTGTGGACGACGCGAAGAAAAACCGGGTAACCAAGCCCTACGCCGGCCAATTCCCGGAGAATATCGCCCCCAAAAAGCGGATTCGGGAACTGCGGGACTTTGAAAAAGAAGTCGCCGTGGGGGATTCCCTGGGGGTGGAAGTGCTGGAAGGTGTCCGCTATGTGGACGTTTCCGGTATTTCCAAGGGCAAAGGTTTTCAGGGCGTTATGAGACGCTACGGTTTTAGCGGCGGGCGCAAGACCCACGGTTCCAAATTTCACCGTGAGCCGGGTTCCACCGGACAGTCAACCTATCCGGGCAAAACCTTCAAGAACGTGAAGCTGCCGGGCCGCATGGGCCGCGAAAAAGTAACGGTTCTCAGCCTGCGGGTGGTAAAGATGGACCCTGAAAAGCAGCTCATTATGGTTCGGGGCGCCGTTCCCGGCGTCAACAAGGGCCTTGTGTTTGTCCGGGCCGCGGTAAAGAAGTAGCGGGGAAAAGAATGAACTGTACAGTGTATTCAAAAGACGGCAAAGAATTGCGGACCATTGAGCTGGAAGAAAGCGTTTTCGGCCTTCCGATCAACGGGGACCTGATCTGGTACGCCATCAATAATGAACTCGCCAACAAACGGCAGGGAAACGCCAGCACCAAAGACCGCGGTGAAGTCCACGGTTCCAACGCCAAGCCCTACAAGCAGAAGGGTACGGGCCGTGCCCGGCGGGGTGACAAAAAATCCCCGGTGGTGGTCGGCGGCGGCGTGGTGTTCGGGCCAAAACCGCGTGACTTTTCCTATTCCATGCCCAAAAAAGCCAAGCGCCAGGCGATTAAAACCATTTTAAGCCTGAAAGCCCAAAGCGACACCTTAAAAATAATCGAAGACTTTTCAATTGAATCGGGGAAGACCCGTGATCTTGCGGGCCTGCTTGGCAGTTTTAACCCCGGTACGCGGACAGTGCTTGTCCTGAAAGACGATGATCCCAAGATCAAACAGGCCGCCGCCAACATCCCCTGGCTGAGTTATCTTTCCTATAACCGCCTGCGGGCGCACGACCTGTTCTACGGCCGGCAGGTGCTGATGCTGGAGACAGCCGCGAAAAATCTTAACGATTTTTACGGAGAAAAGGCTGAGGAGGCCGGTGAATGATTTACGAAGACATACTGCTGGAACCGGTGCTTTCAGAAAAAGCGAACCTGTTGCGTGAACAGGGAAAGTACGTGTTCAAGGTAGATCCGGCGGCAAACAAGATTCAGATTAAAGAAGCGGTACGCCGCCTCTTCAATGTGCATCCCATTGCCTGCACGGTGATGGTGGTGGGTGGTAAGCCCAAACGGCAGCGGAACCGCGCGGGTTACACCTCGACCTGGAAAAAGGCCATTGTACGGCTTCCCAAGGACGAGAAGATCGGCATCTTTGAGGGCGTGTAGGGGAAATCATGGGAATAAAGACATACAAACCGATTACCGCGGGGATGCGGCAATGGACCAGCCTGGATTACTCGGAGCTTACCAAAGGGGTAAAGCCGGAGAAATCCCTGGTTTCGGGCCGGCCCGAAAAAGCCGGACGCGATTCTCACGGCAGGATCAGCGTGTGGCACAAGGGCGGCGGACACAAGCGCCGCTACCGGATTATCGACTTTAAGCGTGACAAGATCGGCGTTCCCGGCAAAGTCGCTGCCATTGAGTACGATCCTAACCGGAGCGCAAATATCGCCCTCGTTAACTACGTTGACGGCGAAAAGCGTTACATTATCGCTCCCAAGGGCCTTAAAGTCGGCGCCGCCGTTATGAGCGGTCCCAACGCGCCCATTGAGGCGGGTAACGCGCTGCCCCTGGAAAATATCCCTCTGGGCTTTACGGTGCATAACATCGAGCTTACCCTGGGAAAGGGCGGGCAGATGGTGCGTTCCGCCGGCGGCGGGGCGCTGATTGCCGCCAAAGAAGGAGACTACGTTACCATCAAGCTGCCTTCAGGCGAGATGCGCATGGTGTTCAAAAAGTGCCGCGCCACCATCGGCACGGTGGGCAATGAGGATCACATGAACGTGACCCTGGGTAAAGCCGGCCGCAAGCGCTGGCTGGGTATCCGTCCCACCGTGCGCGGTATGGTTATGAACCCTGTGGATCATCCCCATGGCGGCGGTGAGGGCAAGAGCAAGGGCATTCACCCGGTTACCCCCTGGGGACAGCCTACCAAGGGCTTCAAGACCCGGAGCAAGCACAAACCTTCCTCGCGGTTTATCGTTAGCCGCGGCAAGAAGAAGTAGGAGATACGGATGTCAAGGTCCATTAAGAAGGGGCCCTTCATTGAGAAGAGCCTGTATAAAAAGGTGCTGGAGTTGAGCAAGTCCGGGGAGCGGAGGATGATCAAAACCTATTCCCGGTGTTCTACCATCATTCCCGAAATGGTGGGCGGAACCATCTCCGTCTATAACGGCAAAACCTGGGTTCCCGTGTATATCACGGAAAACCTTGTCGGTCACAAGCTTGGCGAGTTTTCCCCCACCCGGATATTCCGGGGGCATGCCGGCTCGGACAAGAAAGCCGCCTCGAAATAAGCAGGTAGATGTATGGAAACGAAGTACGGTTACAGGGCGGTCAGCAAATACCTCATCGCCTCTCCCTTCAAGATCCGGCCTGTGGCGGACCTTATCCGCCGCAAGCCCTATCCCGAGGCGATTTCCCTTCTGGAGAATATGCCCCACAAGGGAGCGCGGCTTATCCGCAAGACGGTAAAGTCCGCCGCTTCCAACGCCCTCAGCGGCAACAAGCAGCTTGACGAAGACATGCTCTATGTGCGGGATATATTTGTTGACGAGGGGCCCCGGCTCAAGCGGGTATGGTTCCGCGCCAGAGGACGGGCGGATATGCTTTTGAAAAGGATGTGCCACATCACCGTGGTAGTCGATGAAACCGTAAATTCCGGCAATAAGGCCGGTTCCGGCAAGGCTGCTGCCAAAAAGGCGGAGAAATAATGGGACAGAAAGTAAACCCGGTAGGGCTGCGGATCGGTATTAACAAAAACTGGGGTTCCCGGTGGTATGTTGATCCTAAAGAATACGCCAACACCCTTCATGAAGACCTGAAACTTCGCAAGCTCATCATGGATATGCCCGAAACCAAGGGCGCCGACATTGCCGAACTTGAGATCATCAGGCATCCCCAGCGGATTACGATCACGATTCATACCGCCCGGCCCGGCGTTATCATCGGGGTCAAGGGCGCCAATATCGAAAAGATCGGTTCCATTCTGCAAAAGATCGTCAGCAAGAAGGTGCAGATCAAGATTAAAGAAGTGCGGAACGCCGACAACAGCGCCCAGATCGTCGCCCAGAACATCGCCCGGCAGCTTTTGGCCCGGTCCAGTTTCAGGCGGACCATGAGGCAGGCTATTACCAACGCGATCAAGAAGGGCAACGCCCAGGGCGTCAAGGTACGGCTTTCGGGACGGCTCGGCGGCGCGGAAATGTCTCGTACCGAAGAGGCCAAGGAAGGGCGGATTCCCCTGCACACCCTGAGGGCGGACATTGACTACGGTTTCGCGGAAGCCCACACCACCTTCGGCTCCATCGGGGTAAAGGTCTGGGTGTACAACGGCATGAAGTTTGGCAGGGAACAGAAAGAAGACGCCGGCGCACTGGTCCGCAAGCGGCGGGAACGGGCGCCCGTGAGGAGTAATTAGTTATGCTGAGTCCGAAACGTGTAAGGCACCGCAAAGTGCAGCGGGGCAATATGCCCGGAAACGCCACTCGTTGTAACACTGTGGTGTTCGGCGATTATGCCCTGGTTGCGATGGACCGGATGTGGATCACAAACCGGCAGATAGAGGCGGCCCGTATCGCCCTGAACCGTCATATAAAGCGTGGCGGGAAGATATGGATACGCATTTTCCCCGACAAGCCATATTCCAAGAAGCCCGCGGAAACCCGCATGGGCAAGGGAAAAGGCGCCCCCGAATACTGGGTGGCGGTGGTAAAGCCGGGGACCGTTATGTTTGAATTGGGCGGCGGTATCAACCGGACACTCGCCGAAGAGGCGATGGTGCTGGCCGGGGCCAAACTTCCCATCCAAACAAAATTCGTTGCCCGTTCCGACATGGAAATCGGGGCTTAGGCAGGTGCGGTGATGAAAAATTCATTCAAGAACCTTTCCTTTCCGGAACTCAAGGCCAAGCGGGACGAGTTGAAAAAAAAGTACATGGAATTCCGCTTCCAGGCAGTCATCGGCCATGTGGATAATCTTCTGCAAAAGCGCACAATGCGCCGGCAGATCGCCCGGCTCAACACCCTTATTCATGCGCAGGAAATTGCGGACAGGAAGCAGGCGGACACAACCGCGGCAGCGGCGGAGGCTAAGTAATGGCAGAGCAGGCAGTTAAGGCAAAAAGCGGGAAAAAAGAGTTCGTGGGAATCGTGAAGAGCGACAAAATGGATAAAACAATTGTGGTCTCCATTGAAACCCTCGCCCTGCATCCGCTGTACAAGAAATACGTCAAGCGGGTCAAAAAAGTGAAAGCCCATGACGAGACCAATGACGCGAAGACCGGCGACCGGGTCCGTGTGATCGAGTGCCGGCCCATCAGCAAAGAAAAATGCTGGAAACTCGTGGAGATCCTCGATCGCGCCAAATAAGGGGAATTACGGAAAATGATTCAAGTGGAAACCTTCCTGAATGTGGCGGACAATTCGGGAGCCAAAACCGTCCAGTGTATCAAAGTGCTGGGCGGCAGCCACCGCAGATATGCGGGAATTGGCGATATTATCGTGGTTGCGGTAAAAACCGCCCTGCCCACATCGACAATCAAAAAGGGCACGGTGGAAAAAGCGGTGGTGGTGCGTACCCATAAGGAATACCGCCGCCCCGACGGCACCTATATACGCTTTGATGACAACGCCTGCGTCATTATAGACGGCGCGTTGAATCCCAAGGGAAAACGTATCTTCGGGCCGGTAGCCCGGGAACTGCGGGAAAAGGGCGATTTTATGAAGATCGTGTCCCTCGCCCCTGAGGTTCTTTAGGAGAAATGAAGATGGCTGAAGCAGCGCATAAATTCAAACTGAAGAAAGAAGATACTGTCGAGATCGTCGCCGGTAAAGACAAGGGCAAGCGGGGGCGGATTCTCAAGATACTCCGCGACAAGGACCGGCTGCTTGTCGAGGGCGCGAATATTGTCAAAAAGGCGCAGAAACGCCGGAACCAACAGGACCGGGGCGGTATTGTCGAGATTGAGGCGGCGATTCACAGTTCCAACGTGATGATCGTCTGCAAAAAATGCGGCCCCACCCGGATCGGCTATAAGCAGGAAGGGACCGCTAAAACCAGGGTCTGTAAAAAATGCGGGGAGGCGCTGTAATGAGTAACTATGTGCCCCGGCTCAAGAAAATTTACAATGAGCAAATCGCTCCGGAGTTGTTTAAGGAATTCAACTACAAGTCGCCCATGCAAACGCCCCGGCTGGAAAAAATCGTGGTAAGCATGGGCGTGGGGGAGGCCTTGCAAAATAAAAAGTTGCTCGACGCGGCCATTGATACCCTTACCCAGATCACCGGGCAGAAAGCGGTAAAGACCAGGGCCCGCAAGAGTATAGCGAATTTCAAGATCCGCGAAGGCCAGGAAATCGGCGCTAAAGTTACCCTGAGGGGAGCGATGATGTACGAGTTTCTTGATCGGCTGGTGAATGTGGCCCTTCCCCGTGTCAAGGACTTCAGGGGTGTCAGCCAGAACGCCTTTGACGGTCACGGGGACTATTCCCTGGGGATTCAGGAACAGATCATTTTTCCGGAGATTGATTTTGATAAAATCGAAAAGGTAGCCGGATTGAACATCGTCATTGTGACGACGGCAAAGACCGACGCGGAGGCGAAGGCCTTTCTTAGCAAATTCGGCATGCCCTTCAGAAAATAAGGGAGGAGATTGCATGGCAAGAAAAGCGATGATTATCAAGGCACTGCGGACGCCTAAATATAAAACGAGGAAGGTTAACCGCTGCCGAATCTGCGGACGGCCAAGGGGCTATCTGCGGAAATATGAAATGTGCCGTCTTTGCTTCCGCAAATTTGCGAGCGAAGGGCTTATTCCCGGCGTAACCAAATCGAGCTGGTAGGAGAACAGGATGAGCGTATCTGATCCCATTGCGGACATGCTGACTAAAATCCGGAACGCCGGAATGGCAAAGCATGAAAAGGTTGATATCCCCACCTCCAAGCTGAAACTTGAGATTGTCAAGATCCTGAAGACCGAAGGGTATATCAAAAATTTTAAGAAGGCGAACCAGGACGGCACGAGCGTGATCCGGGTTTTCCTTAAATACGATGATGCAACCGCCCCGATTATTCACGGCATTGAAAAGGTGTCGAAACCTGGCCGCCGTGTGTACACGGGCTATAAAAATATGCCGAGAGTTTTTAACGGCTACGGAACCCTGATCGTTTCTACGTCTCAGGGGGTAACTACCGGAAAAAAAGCGGCCGAGAAACAAGTCGGCGGCGAAATCATCTGTACCGTGTGGTAAGAGGGAAAACATGTCGCGTATCGGAAAAATACCGGTTAAAATTCCTCAGGGAGTCAGAGTTACTTTCGCAAACGAAGTAATGTCCGTAGAAGGCCCCAAGGGAAAATTAACCCAGAAGTACCACCCGGTCATCAGTTTTGAGGACAAGGGTGAGGAAATAGTTGTCAGCCGGGCTAACGAGGAAAAGCAGACCAAGGCTTTCCACGGCCTGTACCGGAACCTCCTCAACAACATGGTGACGGGGGTTTCAACCGGCTTTACGAAGTCGCTGATCATCACCGGCGTCGGCTACCGCGCCGAGGTGCAGGGAAATATTCTCTCCATGAGCCTTGGTTATTCTACCGACATTTTTGTGGGTATTCCCGACGACCTTTCGGTAAGCGCCGACGCCGGCGGCAAGGTTACGGTGAGCGGTATCGACAAGCAGAGGGTAGGGGAATTCGCTTCCCAGGTCCGCAAGCTCAGGCTCCCCGAACCGTACAAAGGTAAAGGCATCCGTTATGAGGATGAAAAGATCAGAAGGAAAGTCGGAAAATCCGGCGTTAAATAGGGTGTGACTATGCTGCGAAAGATGCTTGAAAAAGACAGAAAACGGCTTAAAAGAAAGGTTCATGTTCGCAAGCGGATATCCGGTACGGCGGAGCGGCCCCGGATGACCGTTACGCGAAGCAACCGCAGAATCTCGATTCAGATCATCGACGATTCTAAAGGGCATACCCTGGCGTCCGCTTCCACGCTGGAAACGGATCTCAGGAATATCAAGGCGAATGTTGAAGGCGCCGGCCAGCTTGGCGAAATAATGGGCAAGCGGCTCATTGAAAAGAATATTACGTCCGTGGTTTTTGATCGGAACGGATATTTGTATCACGGTTTAATAAAGGCTTTGGCCGACGGAACCCGGAAAGCCGGGGTTCAGTTCTAGCAGCCTGTTGAGTGGCGGATTTTTTTGCAGCCTTTCAGGAAAAATGCAAAAAAACCCCGGTTAATGGGCTGCCTGCTGCTAAAGCAGCTTAGAAGTTTGTAAGGTAAAAAATCGCCTAAAGGCGATTTTTGGAGGTTATAATGCGCGAAGCGCAACAAACTCCTGGGGGTGGAATGGAAAACGCAGAACAGACAGAAGTCGCGGTTAACGATGGTAATGAAGTCAACGCGGGCAGCGTTGCCGGCGTTGCCGGTCACGCTGAAGGAAGAGGCCGGGGAGACGGCCGCCGGGGCAGGGATCGCGGACGCGACCGAGACCGGGACTCCGGGGAAAAAGAATTTGTCGAAAAGCTGGTAAAGCTTAACCGTACCGCCAAGGTCGTTAAGGGCGGCAGGCGTTTCTCTTTTTCGGCCCTTACCGTAATTGGTGACCGGAAAGGCAGCGTGGGCTACGGCTTCGGCAAAGCCAACGATGTTTCCGAGGCAATCCGCAAGAGCATCGACAAGGCAAAGCGCAATATGGTGAAGCTGCCGGTGAAGAACGGTACCATTCCCCATGAGGTAACCGGCCTTTTCAAGGCTTCGCGGGTACTGCTCAAGCCGGCCTGTTCGGGAACCGGCATCATCGCGGGAGGCCCGGTGCGGGCGATCATGGAAGCCGGGGGCGTTACCGACGTGCTGTCCAAGTCCATCGGCGCGTCAAGCCAGTACAATGTGGTTAAGGCGGCCTTCGATTGTATCAGCAAGCTGATGGACGCCAAGGCCATAGCGAAAAACCGGGGCAAGTCCCTGAATGAACTGTGGGGTTAACATGGCAAAAATAAGAATCCGTCTCGTAAGAAGCACAATAGGCGTCCTTCCCAAACAGCGCGCCACGGTTCGTTCGCTGGGCCTGCGTAAAATCGGCTCAAGCGCGGAGCAGGAAGCAAGCCCGGCGATTTTGGGAATGGTGAAAGCGGTATCCCACCTGGTATCGGTGGAGGAGGTTTCAAACTCTTAAGGGAGTTTGAAATTCGTAGTTTTCTTGCGAAAACTACAAGGAGAGATGAATGCACGATTTTGACCTGCACGCCCCGGCCGGCGCCAACAAGCGGAAGCGGATATTGGGCCGCGGACAGGGCTCCGGCCGGGGTACAACCGCCGGCAAAGGGAACAAGGGACAGAAGTCCCGTTCCGGAGGCAAGACATACATCGGTTTTGAAGGCGGGCAGATGCCCCTGTACCGGCGGCTTGCCCGCCGGGGTTTTTCCAATTACCCTTTCAAAAAGGAATGGCAGATCGTCAACCTCGGCGAAATTGAGAAGCGGTATGAGGCCTCCGAAACGGTAGACCCCGCTTCTCTTTTTAAGAAGGGACTCATCAAGGGTTCCGCGCCGGTGAAGGTACTTGGAAACGGAGAGTTGACCAGGAAACTCAGCTTTAAGGTTGCCGCGGTTTCGGCCTCGGCAAAAGAGAAGATCGAAAAAGTCGGCGGCGACGTAACAGTCAGCGAAGCGGCGAAAAAAGCGAATGGGAAATAATCAATGGCTAATCCCTTAATCGGCATTTTCAGAGTAAAGGAACTCAGGGAGCGCATCCTGTTTACCGCCGCTATGCTGGTGGTGTTCAGGATCGGCGCGGTGTTGCCCATACCGGGAATCAATGTCCGGGAACTTTCAGCCTACTTCCTTTCCCAGGCAAATTCGGGAAATCCCTTCGTTGACTACCTGGACTTCTTTGCCGGCGGCGCTTTCTCGAATTTTTCGGTGTTCATGCTGGGGATCATGCCCTATATCTCCATGTCGATTATTATGCAGCTTTTGCTTATCGTGTTTCCCAGCCTCAAGAAGATATCCCAGGAAGAGGGGGGCCGCAAGAAGATACAAACCTGGCAGCGCTACGGAACTGTGGCGGTCTGCCTTATCCAGTCTTTTGCCGTCACGCAGTACGCCCAGAGCATCTCCCGCAGTGTGGAGAATCTGCTCAGTATCGGCATCGTTCCCTTTACGCTTATCGCCATGCTTACCGTCACTACCGGAACCATGTTCCTCATGTGGATAGGCGAGCAGATCACCAGGCGGGGAATTGGCAACGGCATTTCCCTTTTGATCTTTGCCGGTATCGTGGCCAGGCTGCCCCAGGCGGTGTGGGAACTTGTGGGCAGGGTGCGGAACGGCGATCTTAACCTGGTTTTTGTGATTGTGGTCTTTGTGATGTTTGTGGCGGTAGTCGCCCTGGTTGTGTTTGAACAGCAGGGACAGCGGAAGATACCGGTGAATTACGCCAAACGGGTGGTGGGAAGGAAGATGTATGGGGCGCAGAATACCTATATCCCCTTCAAAATCAACCCTTCGGGCGTTATTCCGGTTATCTTTGCCTCATCTATTCTCACTTTCCCTTTACAGATCGCCACCACTGTCGGCGGCAACGTTGCCTGGCTCGCCAGAGTGGCGCAGATACTAAGCCCCCAGGGAACCCTCTACAACGTACTCTACATTTTACTGATAATTTTCTTCGCCTATTTCTACACCCAGGTGAGTCTTAACCCCATAGAAATCGCGAAGCAGATTAGGGAAAACGGCGGCTCCATTCCAGGGATCAGGACCGAGCGGATTGAGGAATACCTTACCAAGATTTTGAACCGCATTGTACTGCCCGGCTCACTGTATTTGGCGTTAATCGCGGTCATTCCGACTTTTATTCAGTGGGCATTTAACTTTCCTTCGTCAATTTCATACCTTATGGGCGGCACCAGCCTCCTCATCCTGGTAGGCGTTGACCTGGATACCATGAGTCAGGTCGAGGGGCTGCTGAAAATGCACCATCATTCGGGCCTGACCAGAAAGGGACGGCTGAGAGGCCGCAATTTATAATATTGAGGCAGCTGCAGAATGTCCGATTTTGAAACTGCCTCAATTGACGAATTTGAAGATTTAGGAGATTATGAAAGATGAAAGTCAGGACCAGCGTGAAACCTATTTGCGACAAATGCAAGGTGATTAAACGAAACGGGATCATCCGTATCGTTTGTCAAAATCCAAAGCATAAACAGAAACAGGGCTAGGAGAGCTTATGAAACTGTGTTCATATTCGATTGTGGTGTGCGGCCGGCCGGTTGTGCGGGGTAAGAGGTAACTATGGCGCGTCTTGTGGGGATTGACCTCCCGAATAAACACGTAAACATCGCTTTGACTTACATTTACGGTATCGGCAGGCCCAGCGCGGACGAGATTTGCCAAAAGGCGAAAATCGATCCCATGCGGCTTATCAATGATCTGACCCAGGAGGAACTCAACGGGCTGCGGCAGATTATTGAAAGCGACTATAAGGTGGAAGGCCGCCTTCGTACCGAAATAGCCCTGAACATCAAGCGGCTTATGGACATCGGCTGTTACCGGGGGCTGCGGCACCGCAAAGGACTGCCCCTCCGGGGCCAGCGGACCAGGACCAATGCCCGCACCCGCAAGGGCAAGAAGAAAACGGTCGCCGGAAAGAAGAAATAGTTGGAGGATTGAGTGGCTGCGAGTACGAAAAAACGGAAAGAGAAAAAATCGGTATACGAAGGCAACGTGTATATTCAGGCGACATTCAACAATACGATTGTTACCATTACCGACCTCATGGGGAACACCGTTTCATGGGCAAGTTCCGGCGGACACGGTTTCAGGGGCGCGAAAAAATCCACCCCCTTTGCGGCCCAGACCGTAACCGAGACCGCCGCCCAAAAAGCGATGCAGGCGGGCCTTAGGGAAGTGCATGTGTACGTGAAAGGTCCCGGTATAGGCAGGGAATCGGCTATCCGGCAGCTTGGGGCGCTGGGTATCAAGGTCAGGTCGATTAATGACGTTACCCCCATTCCGCATAACGGCTGCAGGCCGCGAAAAACCCGCCGTATCTAACGGCGCCGCATAGTAAGGGAGAAAGATATGGCAAGATATACCGGCCCCGTATGCAGAATGTGCCGGGTTGAACAGAAAAAACTGATGCTCAAGGGGGACCGCTGTAAAAGCGATAAATGTCCCATCAATAAAAAGCGGGCCGCCCCCGGAAAAGATCCCAGGGCCCGGCCCGGAAAGCGCTCCGATTACGGCGTGCAGCTTAGGGAAAAGCAAAAGCTCAAAAGAATCTACGGTATGCAGGAAAAACAGTTCAGTCTGTTTTTTGAGCGGGCGTTACGTATGCCCGGCATTACCGGCGAGAACCTTTTTGTGCTGCTGGAACGGCGGCTTGATAACGTGGTGTACCGGCTTCGTTTCGCTTCCTCCAGAAGCCAGGCCCGGCAGATTGTGCTCCACGGTCATGTGCGGGTCAACGGCAAAAAAGTTTCGATACCCTCTTATCTGGTAAAGGCGGAGGATGAGATCAGCATCGCCGAAGGCAGCCGCAGCATGATGGTCATTAAGGATGCGTTAAAGGAATACGGCAAGTCCGGGGCCATGCCCTGGCTTTCCCTTGATCCTGACGCAATGAAAGGAAAGTTCCTTGCCGCGCCCCGGCGCAGCGACATCACCGATCTTGGAGATATAAAGGAACAGATGATTATCGAATACTATTCTAAATAAGGAGTTCTCATGGCCCGTAAGAACCTTCTAAAAGGATTCAAGCGTCCTAAGGGTATTATCTTTGAGCATGGTGAGCTTCATTCCGGTTATGGTCAGTTCATCGCTTCTCCCTTCGAGCCGGGTTTCGGCACGACAGTGGGTAATACCCTGCGCAGGGTACTCCTTTCCTCAATTCAGGGATACGCCATTACCGCTATCAAGGTTACCTCATACGACGCCGCGGGAACCGCCCACAGCGTTTCCAGCGAGTTCGAGGCGATTCCGAATATCGTCGAGGATACCCTGGAGGTGATCAACAACCTCAAGCAGATACGCCTGAAACTTTCCGGTGATCTTGAGCAGGACATACTGCTCTACGAATGGTCCGGCAGGAAAGATGTGATGAGCGATGATTTTGCCCGGCCCGGACAAGTGGAAGTGCTCAGTACCGGTCAGCATATTATGTCCCTGATGGACGACGCCAGGATTGAGTTTGAGGTTCAAATCGACCTTGGCCGGGGCTATGTGCCCTCGGAAGTGAACGAGCGCTATGTGGAAGTTATCGGGACCATTCCGCTGGACGCGATTTTTTCGCCGGTGAAAAAGGTTAAATTCGCCGTGGAGCCGACCAGGGTGGGCCAGCGGAGCGATTATGACAAGCTCGTGCTTGACATTTGGACCGACGGCACCGTCAGGCCGGACGACGCGCTCGCCGAGGCTGCGAAGATCGCCAAGGATCATTTCGGCGTCTTTATCAGTTTTGATGAAAACAACCTGGGGCTTGACGACGACATGGATGAAAACAACGAGCGTATCACAGCGATTCTCAACACCCCTGTGGAGGAGCTTGAGCTTTCGGTCCGTTCGTCAAACTGCCTCAAGAACGCCAACATAAAAACCATCGGGGAACTGACACGGAAAACTGAGGACGATATTGCCAAGACCCGCAACTTCGGGAAGAAATCCCTCCAGGAGATCAAGGAGAAACTCAACGAGTGGAATCTGGGCCTGGGGATTACCGACCTGAGCGCCCTCAAAAACGTGGTCCGTGTGGCGCCTCCGCCGTCTCCGCCCCAAAAGGAAACAGAAGATGAAGCATAGAAGAGGATTTAACCCCTTAGAACGAATGGCCGCACACCGCAAGGCCCTGCACCGCAACATGGTAACGAGCCTTTTCAGGCATGAGCGGATCAAAACCACCAAGGCCAAGGCCCTGGAAATACGCAGAAGCGCGGAAAGACTGATCACCCGCGCCAAAGAAGACTCGGTTCACAACCGGCGCATTGTCTCAAGCCGCCTTTTCGATGAGGGTATTGTGGCCAAGTTGTTTACCAACATCGCCCAGCGGATGAAGGAACGGAACGGCGGCTATACCCGCATCATTAAGCTCGGCGAACGGGCTGGGGATGCCGCGGAAGTGGTGATTCTGGAACTGGTGGATTACAAACTTGATACCGGCGGAAGCGCCAAAAAAGCGAAGAAAAAAGAAACGAAAGCCAGGGATAAGGGGAAATAGATGTCGAAAGCGCACAGAGGCAAGGGGATTCGTGATCAATTCGCCCGCGGTCGGGGTACCTGCCCGGTCTGCGGCCGGAACAATGTGAAGATTCTCTACGAACAGGAAGCCGGCGGGGTAAAAGTCAAGATATGCAAAATCTGCAGGGCCGCCATTAAGCACGGCAAAAAAGCGGTAAGTGCTTCAGAACCGGCGGCTGCGGAGGCGTGACCGCCGAGGGACAGGGAGAGAATTTAACCACAAAGACACGAAGGTTCGTTGTTATACCATCTTGGCTTTGTCCTTCCTTTATTTTCTTAGCGCCCTGCCTAATCCGCGGCTGTATGGGGCTGTTCGGGAAGTTTGTTACTTCCCGGACAGCCCTCGCATTTGCTCCCGTTTCGTTGAAACGGTACGCAAATGCCGTACTAAAGAAGCTGTCCGAATAAGTTTTTCAAACTTTTCGGACAGCCCCAGGCTCATCCAAAGTTTTCTGTGGCGGACTTTAGTCCGCTTCTGTGCTCTCCGTGGTGTTTCTTCTTCCTTAATGGCGCGTTGCACGGCGGGCTATTCTCTTTACCCGGCTTTTGTCTGCCCGTCCCAATTGGAGAGATTTTCTTTGAGCAGCCTGGGGATTTCCAGATGGTAGGGACAGCGGCTAACGCAAACGCCGCATGTGCGGCAGGTTTTTGCCTTTTCCATCGCGGGCCCTATCATTGAACGGAAGCGTTCCGGGGAAAAACGTCTCATCATGCTCCTTGCTCCCAGAACGGAGCTGATGGCGATACCCTGTGGACAGGGCTGACAGTAATCACAGCGGTGGCACCAGGAGGGGCCGAATTCGGCGCGCAGCTTTTCGATTTCCCTTTTGTCGTTTTCCGTGAGAGCGGGGTTTTTCGTGACAATGTCCGCGATTTCGCGGATTTCCCCGATTTTTTCAACACCCGGATCGGGAATGATGCTGTTGAATTGCAGCAGATAACGGAACGAAAGCCCCGCGTTATCCAGGAGGCCGCCGCCCAGGGGTTTCATCGCGATGAAGCCTATGTCGAGTTTTTTCGCGAGGGGGATCAGTTCCGCTTCCGCCGCGTTGTCAATATAATTAAACGGAAACTGGACCGCGTCAAAGCGGCCGCATTTTACCAGTTCGAGGCTGATGGGCAGGCTGTGGCTGGAAAAAGCCGGAAAGCGCACTTTGCCGGCTTTGACCGCTTCGGTCAGGCCCTCATAAGCTCCACCGGGTGCAAAGACCGCATCGCGCCGTTGTTCCGAGCCGATATTGTGCAGTTGATATATATCAATGTAATCCACGCCGAGCCGTTTAAGACTCAGATCGAGGTGTTCATTGAAGGTCTTTTTATCATCCGCCGGTGATTTCGACGCAATGACAAGATCATCGCGCCGCATGCCCTTTATTCCCTCGCCGATTTTTTCCTCGCTGTCCGAATAGACATGGGCGGTGTCAATAAAATTGATCCCCATGCCAATAGTTCCCCGGACCAGTTCCGCCGCGTCAGTCTTTGAAATCCGCATAATGGGAATACCGCCCAGGGCGACTTTGCTGACCATGAGTTCTGTTTTTCCAAATCTGATTTTTTGCATACTCTTTTCCCTTAACTCAGAGGGGCTTCGCCGCATGCCGTATTCCCCCAACGCTCTGCATTTGAAAAACCGCATCCGCCGCCAGAGTGGACGATCTTCCGTCTCCGGCACTTTCGGCAGATACAGTATAATTAGAGTCTGTCCATAATGTAGACACATTATGGACAGACTACCTTAAAACAGGCATTTTGCGCACCGTTTTGGTACAAAACGGGAGCAAATGCAAGGTCTGTCCGCAAAGTA
>JAITIC010000177.1 GCA_031279635.1 Treponema sp.
CAGCATCTGATAGATTTCCGCCAGTATTCGCCGCCTCAACCCCGTCCGCACCAGCCCCGCCTTCTTGTACTCGCACAGCCTTTCATACCACCTCCTCAGCTTCCCGCTTGAGTTCATTACATGGTTCAGACTCTGGGTCAGCAACGTCGATGATAGCTTCCGCCCCATCTTGTTCGTCCCACAGTTCTTTACTGTCGTATTCGAGTTGGCCACCCGGGGCGCCGACCGCAGATACGACGTAAAATGCTTGGAGTCCTTGAACCGGCTCACCTCGATTATGTCCGCTATTATCGCTATCCCTATAAAGACGCTCACCCCCTTCATGCTGGTCAGTATCTCTATCTCGGTCATAAACGGTTCGGCGGCCAGCAGCACCCGTTCCTTCAGCGTTTCCACATCCCCCTCGTCCCGTTCAAGACGGTCCATCAACTGGTTTATCTGAAATCTCAACACCGGATTATCGGAAATCTCCCGTATCTTCTCACGGCTCTTCTTGTCAAATATCTCTTCCTGGGTGAACCCGTACAACTGTTCCTTCAACAGGGAGTGTATACGGTTTTTCAGTTGGGTGTTCTGCTTCCGGTACAGCCGGTACAGCCGGTACGTGCTGAACAGACTCCGTAACTCCTGTATCTTTTCAGGAGGAAGGCTCACCGGCACTATCTGTTGTACCCCCGAGAGGACCTACGCCTTCAGCGCCTGGCACAGCTTGTCCGCGTCGATCTTGTCCGTGTTGTTCCGGGCAAGGCTTATTTGTTTTAACTGATAGGTGTTGCCAATGATGACCTCCTTCACCCGGTCCTTGAACAGCCGGATAAAAGAGAAGGTGGTGATCGTGGCTGCCACCAGCACGTAGGTGTCCTCCGTCAGGGTGGCGTAGAAGGCCGCCAGCCCTTCCACATGCAGGTCGAAGGTCTTCATCACCCGGTCTTCGGGACGGTCTGAGCGGCGTTCGTCCCGGTACCGGCAGGTGAACCGGTTGGTATGCAGATCAATACCGATAAATTGCATGGAACCCTCCTGGGAAAAATTGTATGTTCGGTCGAAGTCCTGTATACTGATACCATGCGTCTATTCGGGGTGTTGATCGGGTTAAGACCAGCCCCATTATGTACATGCGGCTACCGGCTGTTAGGCGCTTCGTCGGGGACAGTTTCTGCTCCGGCAACAGTTACATATTGTCTCCCGGATAGCCGCATGTTTTTATCATAACATCGTTTCACAAACCAGGTCGCCAAGGCCCGTGCAAGACTCGCTTCCAGTGACTCGCCAGGGTTTTCTGGATGAGGTGCGCAGGTTTCCCCGCGGTCCCGTTAGGTTATGATGAAAGGTTTTACCTGTTTTCTCCTTTCACGAGCTTTCATGACGCAATGTGGCCCGTGGTTACCTTCCCTCAATTGGCCACATTACGGACAACACGGTAATGGGCAACGGTCATGTCAATACCGGCTTCGTGAAAACCGTTTTGGATGTTTTCATAGAGCTGAGCGTATATGGCGGGAACCTTGTCCACTTCTTTCGTGTAACAGTTGATCTGGTAGTGGGCATAAAAATCGTCCATCGAGGTTTGAAGCACAAAGGGCTTGGGATTTTTCTGTACATGATCGGTGGCAAGGGCTGCCTTAATCAGAATGTCGTGAACAGTCTGCCATGGTGTCGCGTAACCGAAGGTTATCTCGGTATTGAGGATAAGCCCCTCCGCGTCCTCGTCTGATGAGGTGTTGTAATTAATAATACTTGAACTCAGGATGATCATGTTGGGAAAAGTAACGTACTCGTTTTTATGGGTCTTGAGCCGTACGACCATCAGATCTTTTTTAATCACAAAGCCGGTGATATCCTTGATCATGACCCGGTCCCCGATTTTGAAGGGCCGCATATAGGTAATAACCAGTCCCGCCACCAGGTTCCCGATGGCGCTGGTGGAACCCAGAGAAAAAATGATGCCTACAAAAACCGAAACCCCCTGGAATATCCTTGAGTCCGATCCGGGAAGATAGGGATAAATTATCGCCACGGTAAAAGCCCAAAGCAATACCTGTAAAATTTTGTAAGTAGGTTCCGCCCAGTCGGCGTAAAAACCGTGGATCACCAATTTTCCCCTGGTGATCTGGACAGAAAAAAATCTCAGCGCCCTGAGTATATAACGGGTAACAAAAATAATAATAATTATGGTAAAAAGATTGGGGATGTATGTGACAGTCCCTATAACAATTCCCTTTACCGGCGTAAGTATGTAACCGAAAAGGGTCGATGCGAGTTTTTCCGTGGCGGGAAAGAGGCTGAATACAATAGGCACGGTGAGGAAGAGCTGAAAAACGGT
Organism: Treponema sp.; assembly: GCA_031279635.1. GTDB lineage: Bacteria > Spirochaetota > Spirochaetia > Treponematales > Breznakiellaceae > WQXQ01. The sequence continues at coordinate 2,324 of JAITIC010000177.1, forward strand.
GATCAGGTATTTCACTATCCGCAGGGCAAACTGGATAATTTCGATAATTTGCTGGCTGGTAAGGAGGCGTATCTTTTTTATGGTCAGAGGTTTGATCTTTTCCCCTTTAACCTCGATCACTTTTTGGGACAGCCGCTTGAAAAGCTGCCAGACAAGCCAGATCAGCAGGATTTGGCCGACAATCACCGCCAGGGCAATACCGAACTTCCGGGCAAACTGCACTATCTTTCGGTCTTCAACAAGCGCCTCTTCCAATTCTTCAGGTATGGTTTCCTCTTCCGCGCTTTCCGCCGCGGCTTCTTCGGGAGCGGCTTCCCGGGACGCCGCTTCCTGAAGCACCGTCTCGCCTTCCGGGGCCGGAGGCGGCTCTAACGGTGCGGAAGCTGCGGGGGCAGGCGCCGCTTCTTGAAGCGGCTCTTCCCCTGTAAGTACGGCGCCGCCGCCTTCCTGAGCCGCGGAAAAATGAAGACTCAGACAAAAGAAGGCAAGCAATATAAAAACGGGAATACGCTTCATAAATTTTTCACCTTGCGGGATACAATAGCATATTGTTGAATAATCAACAACCTCGCCATTAAGGGGTGGGCATGTTGTTCTCAATAGTGATAAAGCGGCAAGGCGAAAGTTTGACTTAACGGCAGATTTATGGTAATATAAATTAATTAGTGTCTGTCCACAAAGTCGGTTACTTTGCGGACAGATATTGCATTTTCTCGCCTAACGGCTGCGAAAATGCGTTTTTTAAGGAAGTCTGTCCATAATGTGTCTACATTATGGACAGACTCTAATTAGGGAGTTTTTATGCGGCAGTATTCAGGCGCGCGTATTCTTATTGAAGCTCTTATTGAACAGGGCGTGGATACGGTTTTCGGATATCCCGGCGGATCGGTTCTCCATATATACGATGAACTGTACCTGCAGCGAAAACGAATCCGGCACATCCTGGTGAGCCATGAACAGCACGCCGCCCACGCCGCCGATGGCTATGCCCGATCAAGCGGCAGGGCAGGGGTATGCCTTGCCACATCCGGCCCGGGTGCGACAAACCTCGTAACGGGCATTGCCACCGCGGCGATTGACTCGGTACCCGTGGTGGCCATTACCGGTAACGTCAGCGTTCCCCTGCTGGGAAAAGACAGCTGTCAGGAAGTGAACATCACCGGCATTACCATGCCAATTGTCAAGCACAACTGGATTGTGGAAGACGTGAAAGAACTCGCCGAGGTTATTCGGGAAGCCTTCATCGTCGCCCGGTCGGGAAGGCCTGGCCCGGTACTGATCGACATCCCCAAGGACATCAGCGCCGCGGAGACGATTTATTTTCCCCAGGGGACAAACAGCGCCAGGGCGGAACGCCTTGCCGAACGCGGCAGCCGTGAAACTTTCACCGAAACGGATATCGAAAAAGCCGTTAACCTTCTGCGTGACGCGAAACGCCCGATGCTTTACGCCGGCGGCGGGGTGATACTTTCCGGGGCCGGGGCCGAATTGCAGAAACTCGCCGAAATCCTCAACGCGCCGGTGGCAATGAGTCTTATGGGTATGGGCGCCTATCCCCACGATCACCGGCTCTGTACCGGGCTTATCGGCATGCACGGAACGGCGGCATCAAACAAGGCGGCGCAAAAAACGGACCTGTTAGTCGCCATCGGCGCGCGTTTTTCTGACCGCGTTACCAGCCAGGTTGAGCGCTTCGCCCATTCGGCAAAAATACTCCATATAGATATTGACCCTGCCGAGATCAACAAGAATATACAGTCGGACGCCTTTGTGGCAGGTGACGCGAAATCGGTACTCCAGCGGCTGGTGAAAAAACTCCCGGCCAAAATGGGAACCGACTGGGACGGGGAGATAGACGAATGGAAAGCGATAATCCCCAGGGATCACCACCACAAGACCGCCCTTCATCCCCGTTTTGTTATTCAGGAAACCGCCAGGGCCTTGGGCGACGAAGCCATCGTTGTTACCGATGTCGGTCAGCACCAGATATGGGTTGCCCAGTTCTATCCGTTTAACCGCCCAAGGGCCTTTCTCAGTTCGGGCGGCATGGGCACGATGGGCTACGGTCTCGGCGCGGCAATAGGGGCCAAAATCGCCAATCCTTCCCGTTCGGTGGCGCTCTTTTCGGGAGACGGCGGTTTCAGGATGAACTCCGGTGAAATGGCAACACTTGTGCATTACAGGCTTCCGGTGCTTATTGTTGTTTTCAATAACCGTACTTTGGGAATGGTACGCCAATGGCAGAATTTTTTCTGCGAGGGTCGATACTCCGAAACCGATCTTGATGCGCGGGGGCCGGACTTTATTAAAGTCGCCGAAGCCTACGGCATCCCCGCCTTTCGCGCGGGGAATGAAGCGTCTTTTCTGGACGCGCTAAAAAACGGGATTGCGCATAACGAAGCGGGAATGTCGGCGTTAATCGAAACGATTATCGACAAGGACGAGCGGGTAGTGCCTATGGTTCCCGGCGGCAAGCCCATTGATGAACAGATTATGTAAAGGCCGTCAATTCACCTAACATTGCAGGATCATCAATATCAATAAGCGCCGATGGATTGACAATCTCTACCGCTGTCACGGCATCCGGATGCCGGATCTTGATGACCCGTGGTTTTTCCCCTTCTTTTAAGGTCAGCAGATCATCACGAAACGTTCCTGAAAAAAGACAGGGATTGCCCGGCCTGTCCTGAAAGCGGGGTTCGACAATGCGGCCGGGCCGGCGTTCTTCCAAAATACGCCGCACTGTGCCTGAGTCGAGCAGGGGCTGATCGCAGGGAAAAAAGACATAATACGCTGTTTCGCTGTCACCAGCGGCTTCCACGCCCAGGCGGACGCTTTCGCGCTGGCCTTTCTCCGGATTGGTGTTACGGATCAGCGTAACCGGAAGGCCGCCGGCAAGCGCGGCAACCTGATCGTCGGCGGCGATAAAAAAAACGCCGCTGAAACAATGAAGGCCGCAGACCAGATCCAGAGTGTGCCGCGCCAGCGCTTTGCCTTTGAAAGGAACGAGAAGTTTGTTTTCGTTACCGAAACGTTTTGAAAAACCCGACGCCATGAGAATGGCGAATATCCCGCCGGTAAAATGTTTCGCATAATGATTTTTTTCGGCTTCTAGCATGTCCACTCTCGTTTTTCGGCCAGAACAAGCATCTCGTGAATCGTACTGATCAGCAATTTGTCGAATATCTGCCTTTACTACCGGTAAACGGTATTTTTCCTGATATTCAGCCGGGGCTGTTTCAAAACCGTGCGTGTTTAGCGCACAGTCAATTAATTCTGAAACAGGCTCAGTCTTTTGCAAATATCCTGTACTTGAATCCCTGTAACAGCATTTCCGCAACAGCCAATTCCCTGGGGCTGAGACTGTCCAGGCCGCAGTTCACGGCGGCAGTACAGGCAGCGAGGTTCTGCCGCCGTTCCAACAAAGGCGGCTCCACGCTTTCAGCAGGATTGTTCTGAGGCTCCTCCAGCCGGATGTTATGAAAAAACAGAAAAAAAGTAAACATTGCTTTACTAGCAGGTTGTTGCGCTTCGTGCAGTATAATTCCCAAAATCGCCTTCAGGCGATTTTTTACCCTGCAAGCTGCTTTAGCAGCAAGCAGCCCATAAATCGGGATTTTTGCGTTTTTCCTGAACGATTGCAAAAAAAGCCGCAAACGCAACAGGCTCCGGTGTTATATGCGTTAATTCCCGCTTCGCAGGTAAACCAGCGGTCTATATCACGGGAGGCGCTTCATATTGTCTAAGGCCTGTTCACACTACGTGGAACTAATGACCGCACGGCGATAACACAAAAGGCAAGATGGATGAGCCTCCGCAGAGCAAGCTCCGCGGTATCTTAAGCGTTGCATTAGTTCGATCGGAGGCTCGTTCGATAGAAAGAAAAACACCGCAAAGGCGCATTTGATGCCGTCAAGCAACCGATGCCTCAGATTGCCCCGGCCCGTCTCGGGGATATGTTCCCCTACCGCCTCCAAGCTGCCGGCAGCTTGCTCAATAATCCCGCTCCAATGAGGAGATTTTATCACATTTTTCTAAACTGAGAATTGCTGCGGCAATCTTGTATAGTCCGCCCATCCGCATTAGCGGCGAAGGTTTCCCTCTGGATGTCCTCTGCGAAAATGATGTTTTCTCCGGCCTTGCAAGGGTTAAAGACGAGGGCTGACGTCCCGGTCTTTATATACTCTTTGGCTTACGGCCCCTTGGTTTGGGGGCGGCAGGGGCGGCTTTTGCGGAAGGTGTCCGTCCCGGCTTTTTGGCAGCCTCGGATTCGCCTGTTTCGTCCGTTATTTTTGCGGCGGCGGCGTTCTTCTGTATCGAGGCTATGCCTTTGAGAGCCGATTTCTTATCGGGGTAGCTTTCGCTGGCGGCTATTATTTCCCCGTTGGCGGCTTTGAGGTTAAAGCGATATTTTTTCGCTTTATCAAGAAATAAGGTGAATTTTGCGGGCATTTTAGGCTCCTTTTATAGTAGATGAAGATAGTATATAAAGATTGGGCGATTGTGTCTAGCAGTTTGTTGCGCTTGGCGCATTATAATCCCCAAAAATCGCCTTCAGGCGATTTTTACCCTGCAAACTGCAAGCAGTCCCTTATATTGAGGATTTTTTGCGTTTTTCCTGAAAGATTGCAAAAAAATCCACAAGTGCAACAGGCTGCTAGTGTCGGCTACCCCGCCGTGGACATGCTTCCCAGTCTCGCGGCCTTGGCAAATATGTCTTTGAGGTAGTTTCCCTCCCGCCCGGTCAGGCCCGCGCGGGAAATCAGGTCTCGGAGGAAGCGGGTCTGCTCCGCTCTGCCGGGATGTTTGTAAAAGCCGAGGCCGGAGAGGGTGTCGGTGATGGCGGCGGTGAGGCGCTCGGTCTCCTGCCGGTTGAGAGGGATCCATTCCCCTTTTACCGGGTCGGGGCCGGCGGCAAGCGGGCCGCCAAAGGCGAGGAACAGTTCATAGGCGTAGATTTGTACGGCGTGGGAAAGGTTGAGGGAGGGAAAGGCGCCGGAAACCGGGATATGGGAGGCGACGCTGCAGAAGTCCAGTTCGGCGTCCGTAAGGCCGGCGCGCTCGTTCCCGAAGACCAGGGCAACCGGGCCGGCTTTTGGCCCCGCGGCGGCGGACTGGGGGCGTTCCCTGAGCCAGGCGGCCAGGGTACGGGGGTCCATGCTGACGCTTTTGCGGCGGCGGCCCCGGCGGCGGGTTGTCCCCACCAGGAGGGAACAGTCCGCCGCGGCTTCGGCAAGGGTAGGGAACACCCGCGCCTGCTCCCAGATATCGGCGGCGTGGACCGCCCTCGCCCGGAGGAGGGATTCGCCGCTCATCCGCCCGGCAAGAGCCGGCCCAGGTTTAACCAGACGCAGACTGGAAAGCCCCATGTTTTTCATGGCCCGGCAAACGGCCCCTACATTGCCCGGTTCGGAAACTTCGGATAAAATAATCACAAAATCGGATAAAAACATGAGTAATTATACAAAAAAAGAGGGATTTTTCATATTGTTATGTTATAATAATAAGAGGCTTTCCCAAAACTTCAGTTTTGGGAAAGCAATCTTGCAATTCGCAGTTTTGCAAGGCTGAAAGCCTGAAAAACTGCAAGAGCATTTGGCTCAAGCCTGTCCCAAAACCGTGCCCCCGCCTATGCCGGGAACGTTAGCGTACAGTCAATTAGTTTTGGGAGAGGCTCGTAAGAAAGGGGAAACTCAGAAACATTGGCGCTCAGATGTCTCACGCGGTGAAGCGACACGTGTTTTATTTCCCACTTGAGAGGTTTGACAAAAAAAGCGAAAACGGGTAATATATGAACGTGAAGAGATCGCCTGTTGCCCTAAGCGGGCAATGGCGGATAAGTCAGAAGCTTTGCTGAGAGGTTTTGGAAGGAAATATCATGACGAATAACGATATCGTCCCCGGGTTTGATGACGAAAAAGATGAAAGCCTCAAGATGAAAATCCAAAAGGTGGATGAGGTAGAAGGTTGTCTTGTTCTGTTTCTGGATGGGTATATTGACACCTACAATTCCAACTACTTTCAGAAGCGTATTCAGAAGGCCATAGAGAAGGGATTTATCCGCCTGATCTTCCAGTGCGGGGGGCTGAATTACGTTTCCTCTACCGGCATTGGCTCCTTTACCGCCTTCCTCAAGGCGGTAAAGCCCAAAGGCGGGGATCTCGTGTTGCTTGAAATACAGCCAAAGGTATACGAGGTGTTCCAGCTCCTCGGCTTCTCCCAGTTTTTCAATATCAAAGACAACCTCGACGATTCCATCGGTTTTTTCAGGAATGATTCCGCGGCGGACGCGGTGTCCGTGTTCCCCAAGGTTTTTAACTGCCCGATTTGTTCCAAAAAGCTCAAAGCCCTCAAGCCGGGCCGTTTCCGCTGTTCGGAGTGCAAGACCATCCTTGCTATTGACAATACCGGGCAAGTTTTCCTTGGCTAAGGAGTTGAAAATGAGCGGCAGCAAAATTGAGCAGTACCTTATTGACATGATGCTCTCCTACCGGCAGGTGGCGCCGAACCTCTGGCTGTTGGATGACGAGAAATCCCGCCTGCAAGGGGTGGCGGTGATGCTGGCCGAGCCACTGGTGCTTGTCCGCGCGACGGTTATGGACGTGCCGGCGCACAATACCCTGGAACTCTATACCAGGTTACTGGAACTTAACGCCGTTGATGTGGTGCACGGCGCGTACGCGCTGGAAGGCGGGAAAATCATACTGATCGATACGCTGGAATACGCCACTATGGATTATGAGGAATTCCGGGCCACGCTGGAGGCTTTCAGTCTGGCCCTGACCGAACATTATCCGGTTCTTTCAAAATATAGACATTAAGCGGCTTTGAACGACATAATGGAGGCTGAAATGGGCATTTTTTCAAGGTTAAAAACCCTTATTTCATCAAACATAAACGACTTAATCGGCAAGGCGGAGAAGCCTGAAAAAATGCTGAACCAGCTCATCATCGAGATGAACGAACAGCTTATCGAGTCCAAAAAAGCGGTGGCTATGGCCATCGCGGACGAGAAAAAGCTGGAGCGCGAAAGGGACAGCCAGCTTGCCCAGGCCCAGGAATGGGAGCGCAAGGCCATGCTGGCGGTAAACGCCGGCAAAGACGATCTGGCAAAGGACGCCCTGCTCCGCAAGCAGGAGTACGACCGGGCCGCTCTGGAGTACCAAAAGCAGTGGGAAGCCCAAAAAGCCTCGGTGGATAAGCTCAAGGAAAGCCTGAGGGAACTGCAAAACAAGATTGAAGAGGCCCAGCGCAAGAAAAACCTCCTCATTGCCCGGGCCAAGCGGGCCGAAGCCCAGCAAAAAATCCAAAGCACCATCTCCAGTGTTTCCGGCAACCGCAGCGCCTTTGACGCTTTTGACCGCATGTCCGCCAAGGTAGACCAAATGGAAGCCCAGGCGGACGCCGCCAAGGAGTTGGAAGACCTCAGCGCCGACACGAGCCTTGAAAAACGCTTTGCCGAACTGGAAAAATCCGACGGCACCGCGGACATGATGCTCCTTGAACTCAAGGAAAAGATGAAAGCATTGCCGGACAAATCGTAAAGGGTGATTTTTCAAGACGCCAGATATTTCTTGAGTTTCTCCACTACCTGTTCCATATCCAGGGGCTTGCCCACATGATCGGTCATGCCTGAGGCGAGGCATTTTTCGATGTCCTCGGCAAAGACATTGGCGGTCATAGCGATAATGGGGACTTGCTTTTGCAAGCCCGCCCTCGTTTCGGCTTCAAAGGCGCGGATGCGGCGGGTCGCGACGAAGCCGTCCATTACCGGCATGTGGACATCCATGAATATCAGGTCAAAGCCGTCAGGCTCGGCCTGAAACATTTCCAGCGCCTCTTCCCCGTTTTCGGCGCAGCGGATGTTCATGTCCCAGGGTTCCAGCAGGGTGATGACGATCTCGCGGTTGATGTCGATGTCCTCGGCAATGAGTATGCGTTTTCCCTCAAGGACGGTATCGTGGGCATCCGGTTTGGGCCTGGCGGGGCCGGGTTCAAATTTCTTCTCAACCCAGAAATGGCGGTTAATGCAATTTACGATATTTGAAGAGAAGATAGGCTTGGGGATAAACCCATCCACTCCCGCGGCTTTGGCTTTATCCGCAATCTGCCCCCATTCATAGGCGGAAATCATGATGATCACCGTTCTTTCCCCGGTTTTTTTCCTGATCTCCCGGCTTAATTCGGTGCCGTCCATGCCCGGCATACGCCAGTCTACAAAATAGATGTCGTACACTTTGCTTTCCATCATTGCAATGGCCTGCGCCCCGCCGTCCGCCTCGTCGCAGGGAAAACCGATTTCCTTTGCCAGGGCAAGAAAGTATTCCCGCAGCTCAGACGAATCGTCGACCACCAGGGCATGGATATTTTCCATCTTGGGGGCGAAAATCTCGTGCGTGGAGGTTTTCGAGCCTACCCCCGCCTGAATGGTAAACTTGAAAGCGGAGCCTTTGCCGGGTTCGGATTCCACCCAGATGACGCCGCCCATCATTTCAATTATGCGCTTTGAAATGGCAAGGCCGAGGCCCGTGCCGCCGAATTTCCGCGACACGCTGTTGTCGGCCTGAACAAACGACTGAAAAAGCCGTGCCTTTTGATCTTCGGTAATGCCGATGCCGGTATCGCTCACCTCGATCTGCAGTGTGCAGGTTTCACCGTTCGCGCTTTCGGACACTTTATGCACCTTAAGCGAAATGGTTCCTTTCTCCGGGGTAAACTTAATGGCGTTGGAAAATAGATTTGTAATAACCTGGGCGAGCCGCTGTTCATCGGAAATAATATAATCGGGAATATCCGGATCGGTCTTTACAAAAAGCGTCTGGGATTTTTCCCCCACGCGGAAATCGATCACGTCGGTTATCCGCATAAGCATCTTCTCAAAATCAAATTCCGTAAAGGAAAGCTCGAACTTGTTGGCTTCGATTTTGGACATATCAAGAATATCGTTAATCACCCCCAAAAGATGGGCGGAGGCGTTCTCAATTTTCCCCAGGCAGTAATCTTTTTTCTCCACTTCGTCCGCGGATTTGGCGATACGGGTCATGCCGATAATGGCGTTCATCGGCGTGCGAATCTCATGCGACATGTTGGCCAGGAATTCCGACTTGGCGATACTGGCCTGTTCCGCCTGTTCCTTGGCGGCAAGCACCTCCTCAATGTCATGGAACAGCATCATCGCCCCGACCACCATCCCCAGTTCGTCCTCCATGGGGGTGAAATGTATCGAGTAACGCCGGGGGTGTCCGTCCCCCCCTATGTCCACCGTTTCCTCAAGGCTTAACGATTCCCGATTTTCCGAAGCGGCGGAAAAAATATCTTGAATACGCCCGCTCCACTGGGCGTCGGAAAAGCGGTTAAACACCTCCCGGTAATAATGGCCGTTTATCCGGTCAAAGCTGTCAATCCCCGCCTTCTGTAGAAACGAGTCGGTACAATAGGCGAAACGGCCCGCATCGTCGCAGAGAATGATAATGTCCCCGGAATTCTCCAGGAGCAGTTTCATGTATTTTTCCTGCTTCCGCTCCTCGGCGCTCCGTATGGCCTGGAGGTGCGCCGCCTCAAGGGCGATGCTCTTGTTCCGCTCAATGGTTTCCGTCAGACGGCGGACCTGGCGGCAAAGTTTCATGTGTTCCTTTTGCAGAAAGCGGATATGCGCCGCCAGTTCAGGGGAAAGCGTATCCCCCGCCTGTAGTCCGCCGCCCAGGATTTGTTCCGCAAACCGGCCGGCGTCAGCGGCGCCGGAATCAGGGAGTGTCGTTTCAAGCGGCATGGAAAATCCCCCCGCGTGGATGCCAGACAGGCGCGGACCGGAATTCCCGCAGGACTACAAAGCTGTTCATCGGATAAGCCCGGCCTATAAGGCGCAAATGGTAAAGGTAAAGTTATGAAAGCGGTTCAAAAACGCGCCCTCATCATTGGACACGGGGCAAATCTCCCCGCCCGCGTAACATAAATGGTACGGTTTCCCACCGGCGAGCGAAACCACTTTTCGCAGTTCATCGTCGGCGTTGGGCCCCAGGACCATCCCCCGTGAAAAACAGGGGAACATCAAAAGACTACCCTCGTCTTTGGGCACGGCCTCAAGCGTCCGCGCCACCGTTGACTCCGCGGTCTCGATAACCCCGTTATAATCAAGCGTCCCCACGGCAAAAGTGGCCTGCTCCGGCATCTCACCGCCGCAGATCATATAGCCCTCCGGTGTAAGACTATAGATGCCCCGCGCCACCGCTTCGGTCCCGTCGTTGTATTTGACAATCAGGGGCATAATTTTACCGGAAGAAAGCTTCTCGCCGCTTAGCAGCCCCAGGGAGTCGAAATACTCAAGCGGCGTCGTTTCGTTGACTTTCTGCACGACGCAGCCTTCCGATTTGGTAATCACCGCCGCCTGCTTCTGTATTTTATTTTCGGGGATGGTGGTAATAAAAAAACAGGGCTTGATATTTCCGCGTATCAGCACCAGTGCCAGGCCGTCCTTATAGGCCTCCCCGTTGTAAATTACACGGCTGTTGCTCAGCGATGAGGCATGGTAGCTTGCCAGGGCGCCGAATATCGGCGTCCCTCCGGAAGAGCGGTCAAGCGCTTCCAGAATGGCCGGCCCCCCCATGGCGCTGTGCATGGGGGCGTAGGCGAGCGTGAGCGCGGCTTTTTCCGTCCCCGCGCTCCGGTAGAGCGCCTGGACCGCTTCCACGCCGCCCGAACTGATTTCAGGGGAAAAGGCCGTGGAAAAACGCTCCTCTTCGCTCGTGAGCACCGAAAAGCTCAAAAGCTCCATGCCGTATTCACCGTTCACCGAACTGCCCAGTGTCGTACAGCCGGCCACGTCAAAAGGCAGGGCTTCGCAGAGGGCCTTGACCACGCCGCTCTCAAGATAATCGGCATGGCAGGCGATAAGGCCTACCGCGTTTCTCAGCCGCCGCTTTTCCAAATCAAGCTGTGCGAGTATTTCCCGCACCGCTTCTTCGGGATCGTCAATTTCCCTTGTACTGGCATTTATCATCTTCACCATACAGATATATTACTATTTTTTCATAAAAAGATCAGCAGGGAAAATGAGAATTTCAGGAATTCCGAATTCAACCACAGACCGTCACGGACAGGACGGACAAAAGCGCGGATTTTGAACCAAGAGTCCGAATTGTCCGTGAAGTCCGTGATTTTCTTCTCTATCATTTGTCCGTGTTCGTCTGTGTGGTCCGCGGTAAATTTTTCTCCCTGCGTAACAGGAGTTAGAAAGTAAATGCTTTTGCCCTGTATTTCACCTTGCCAGTTCGCGTCCGGCGTGTTAACCTGAAAGGGTGAAGAATTTGGCTAGGCTGGTGCTTTTTTTCAGTCTTGGTTTTGCCGTGCTTTTTCTGGCGGCAGCGGGGCTGCGGTATCTGGCGATCCGCGTTGACTGGGTGCGGACACTGCCCCGGCGGCAGGGGACGATGTTGACCGATTTGATTGCCGCCGCCCGCTGGGCTTTGTCTCTGGCGCTGTACGCTTCCCTGCTTTTAAGCCTGAGTTACGCGGCGAGGGGGCGTTTTTCCGTGCCGGTGACGGCGGCCTGTCTTGTCGCGCTGCCCCTGGCTTTTTCTTACGGCGTTTCGCTGGGGCTTGCGCGGATGGAAAACCTGCCCCCGGTGCGGGATACGGCGAAGGTTCTGGGCGGGCCGGGGCTGTTTCTTACCAACGCGCGGCGTTCTTCCGATACGAGCATCGTGCTCCTTGAGGGGCCGGCCAGGCCCGGCGGAGCGCGGGTGGCGGCCATTCCGGGGCGGCCCCTGATCTATCAAAGCGAGGCGGCGGGGCCGGGTACCGCTTCCAGCCTGCCGCCGATTCCCTTCCGGGACGACGTTCCCTGGTTTCTCCAAAGCATGTCCATTGACATCCGCCTCAGCGCCGAACAGTTGGAGGCGCGCTTTAAGGCGGGGCCGCTTCCCTTTCTGATCTACGCGGGCGCGCTGATTCTGCTGCTCAGTTCTTTGCGGTTTATTCTTACAGTGAGCGCCTGGCCTCTGGCAAACCTGTTTCTGGGCTGTCTTGTTTTTCGGGGTATACTGGCGCTGGAAACTTTTTTTAATTCATCCGAAACCCAGGATGTTTTTGAATCGTTTCTGGAAAACCGGCTGCCCCTTTCCCTGTCGGTTCCCCTGATTTTCTGCGCCTTTGGGGTGCTGGTGCATATTTATTCGCTTTTGGTATATGCGGCGAAATGGCGGCGCGACAATGAAGATTAGCAAAGAGACATTCCGCTCACCTCACGTTATTTTTATTCTGTACATGGCCGCCGCGGGCCTGCTCATTATGGGCTTCCGCTTTATCTTCCCCGGCGAGGCGGCGCCGCTTCCCATTTATTCGGAGAGTTGGCGGCTCATCCGGGGCGCGCTGGATATCCTCACGATTTTTCCCGCCCTGGTCATGTCCGCGCTCGTGGCCCCTTTCGCTCTGGCCGGCTTTGAGGATCAGCACAGCAGTTTTTCGCCGCGATTTTTTCAGCGCCTTTTCACTCCGATTATTACCGCTATCTGCGCCGCCGCGGTGTACGGCGGGATCTTTTTTCTGGTACTTCCTTTGGCGCGGGAAGCCGAGGGGAATATGCGTTACGGCGGGGAACTTTTCACTCTGGCAAGGGAGCGGGCGCAGATCCACGGCAGAGCCGGGGAATGGCTTGAGGCTTCCCAGTTTATCGGAATCTGCGACGGGATATGGCCCAATAGTCCCGATATTGCTTCCCTGAGAACCGAAGTTGACGTACACCTGGACGAAGACCGCTTTGAGGAAGAGGACGAGCGGGCGGCCTCGCGCGTGGAACTGGCCGTTGACGGGCGGAGCGCCGCGATGACGAGCCTTCCCGGTCAGGGGCAGCCCCTGGACACGGCCGGCGCCATCGCCCGGGGGGAAGAGGCCTTTGGCGAGCAGCGCTACTACGACGCCCACTGGCTTGCCACCCTGGGGGAACGGCTCGCCAAGGCGGGCAGCCCTGAAGCGGCAAGCGCCGCCCGCCTTGCCGCGAGGGCTTGGAATCAGATCGAATCCCAGCAGCCGACTTTCCGCGAAGAGCGGCTTTATTCACTGTACCATCTAAAACAATCCGGCTACGAAGCCATGGTTTCAGGTGACTGGATACGGGCTTATTATATTTTTCAGGAATTGGCGGAGCAGACACCGGACGATCCCGACGCGCTGAATTTTCTTGCCGCCTGCGAGCGGGGAACCAAAGAGATCGCCTTCTTTATAGATGAGATTGAGGTGTCCCCTGGCGAAATCCTCACCGGCGCGGTGTTCTCCCTGCCCGCCGGGGCGGGCGGGCGGGCGGTTTTGCGTATCGCAAGCCTCTCGGCCGCTCCCGACTTTGCCTACGGAACCGGCCTTGAGTACCTGAGCTTTGATGCCCAGTCCCGGCCCCTGGTCCGCCTGCAGGCGCCCTACGCGAAACTCCTCCCCTTTACCCTGGACGGCAGGCGGCAGGTACTGGTCCTGATGAGGGCGCTTGACCGTCATGACCGGAACCTCCGCTGGGAGCCGGAGTGGAGCCGGGGCGGGGCCTCTTCCGCTGCCGGCGCACAGATCACCCTGGACGTGAGCTATGAAACCTTCCTCCTCCTCTCGAAGATCCGCCAGGGGCTTCCCAATCTGCAAATCGGCGAACTTTTTTCCGCTTCCAAAACAATCGGCGAGTCCGGTTATGTCCCCCAGGTTTTTGAGGCGGAGATACTGAACCGCCTTGGCACGCCCCTGTTCTTCCTGCCCATGTCGATTATCGCGATCATCATCGGCTGGCGTTTCCGCGCCAAAAGCCGTGTCAGGTATCTCTTTATACCTCTGCTTCCCGTGCTGCCCGTAGTCTTTAACGGGTTATCCCGTCTGTATCAGAGTGTTCTCAACACCCTGGGCATTTGGCTGATCCTGACCCTGGGCTTCTCCATGGCCCTGGTGGTTTTTATCGTCGTCCTTGCGGCGTCCTTTGTCATTTCGCTGATAGCGCTTGCCGCGCAGCACGGATAAGGCGGGGTCAGGAATTCCGATTTCAACCACGGACGGAACGGACAAAACCGATATGATAACATGTAAGGCAAAAAAATTACTCCCTGGATTCGTCCGTGGCTGCCCGTGTAGTGCCCGTGCAAGCGTGGGCTTGTGGTTATCTTGAATTCGGAATTGCTGATGCGCGGTTGGGGGAACTTGACTATCCGCCTCAAAATCGGGTATTTTTAAGAACCGGCAAGGCCGCTCAGAGGCCGTCTGTGTTTTTAAGAGACAGTCCCTGGCGGCTGTTTCAATGGAGCGGTGTCCGAGTGGTTGAAGGAGGCGGTCTTGAAAACCGTTGTGCCGCAAGGTACCGGGGGTTCGAATCCCCCCTGCTCCGAAAAAGGAATATGCCGGCGGTTAATTTATTCTGCTGTTTTCAGGTAACACCCGGCCTGAGGCAGCGGGATATTCGAACCGCAGCGCTCCTTGAAAAATGCCAGGGCGTAGGCCTTGCGTTAGGAAAAGCCGGCGCATGATGCGCCGGGAGCGCGGAGGCGGGGGAAGCGGACAGGATGCCGGCGACCGGAACCCCGAATTTCCTCTGCTTCTAAGCCTAAAACGCATAGCGTTTTGCGCTTTTATTTGGTTAAAAAGAGTGTTATACTCTTTTTTATATAGATGCAGGGAAACTTCACCCTATAGAAGTTTCCTGCCCTGAACTCTGGAGCGGTGCGAGAGCGGCCGAATCGGGCTCCCTGCTAAGGAGTTGTGCCCCGCAAGGGTACCGGGGGTTCGAATCCCCCCTGCTCCGAAAAAGGAATATGCTGCCGGTTAATTTTATCCAGCTGTTTTCAGGTCCACCCGGCCTGAGGCAGCGGAGGATTCGAACCGTGGCGCTCCTTGAAAGAGGTTGTAGCTCAGCTGGATAGAGCAGCAGATTGCGGATCTGCAGGTCGCACGTTCAAATCGTGTCAGCCTCAATTGTCCCCAGATATTCACTGATAGCCGCTGCAAGGGAATTTTCACCAATTCTGATGATTGCCTTTTCCCGCTCATAGCTTTCGCGGGAATCCGAGGCGTGGGCGGTATTGACCATCACGTTGCTGCCGAATTCCCGGCGTACCGTACCTTCCGGCGCCTTTAGGGGGTCGGTGGGGCCAAGCACGTCCCGGATTTTTTTGATCGCGTTTTCGCCTTCGTAGGCAATAATCATGCACTTTACGCTGCCGGGCTTTTTGGAATCTTCTGGTGAACAAGAGCCGGGCCGCTTGCCGGACATGAATTCGACAATCTGGGCAAATTGATCCTTGGCGCACTCGATCCCAAAATTACCGGTGAACAGTCCCGCCGCTTCCTCATTCAGGCCGAAGCCGAATTCTTTTTCCAGCAGCTCCCTGGCCCGTTTGCCGAAACTGGGGGCGAGCCTTTCCTTGAGTACCGTCTCCACCGGGCCGTAAAAATCCAGGGCCTCCGCCAGGGAAAAACGGTGGACCTTGATACCGATGATCCGCAGACCGGTACGGGAAAACATGTCGATAATGGTCCCCGGCCGGGACGAGTTATGCTTCCAGTTGTCCGGCTTGATAATTACCAGGGTTTGCTCAATTTTTGAAGGGTCGGGATAGGTGATGTTTTGAATGATGTTTCCCCGATCTTTAAGAAAACCGGCCATGTGGGCGAGGTCCTCGTCCGCTTCTTCCTGTTGGCGCGGGGTTAGTACCGCGGGTTCAAAATAGCTTACCTCGTCGGGGTTATCCTTTGAAAATATCAGGTCCGCGTAAGTATCGCGGATTGTTTCGCCTGAAAGGGCGTCCACCTCCACGTGCTGGGTATAGATGTGCCCGCAGGCGGCAAGGAGTTTTTCGCACGGGTTTTGCCCGCGGAACAGAAGCAGAAGCGTACGGTGCGGCCTGCCGCCGGAAGGGGCGATATTCTGTTCCACGTAATCGGCCAACAGCATAATCTGATTCTGCGGGGCGCGTTTCCGCAAACTGTCGGCATATACCCTGGCAAAGGTCTCGTCGGGGGCGAACATCTGGGCGCCCACCAGTTCAAGATCGGTTCTTGACAACAGCCGGGAAAGTACCCCGCCGGTTCTGCTTTTCGCTATGGTGTAAGGAGTCACCAACACATAAGATAGATTTGTACGCATTATACTAATATAGCGCCGCCGGTGGAGAATAAGCAAGAAAAATCGCCAAAATTCTTCAATAATTGAGGCTGCTCCAAAACTAAAGTTTTGAAACAGCCTCAATTAAGCACCGATTTCTTCCGCAGCCTTTTTAGGCCGGTTCCAGCACTTTGGCGGCTTTCACCAGCTCATCGGTAATCTTTATGCTCTGTGGGCATACAGCCTCGCACTGTCCGCACGCGACGCATTTCGACGCCGGCGCGAAATTCATTACCTCCCATTTGTAGCTTCCCCGGGCTTTCTCCGGATCGCCATAGATCAGATAGTCGTTGATGACCTTGAATGTGCCGGGGATTGCGACGTTTTGCGGGCAGCCCTTCATACAGTACTTGCAGTCTGTACAGGGAACCTGCGGGATAACCGCGAGCGCCTTCTGCACCTTTTCGATGACGGCCCGCTCGCCGCTGCTCAGCGGCGTAAAATGTTCCATATATGAAATATTGTCCTGCATCTGTTCCAGCGTGGACATGCCGCTGAGTACCGTAACGATTCCCTCAAGCGACGCGGCGCAACGGATGGCCCACGACGCGGGCGACACACCGGGGTCGGCGTCTTTTAGTATGCGGGCGGCCTGCTCCGGCAGCTTCGCCAGGGCGCCGCCTTTTACCGGCTCCATGATAATTACGGGCTTGCCGTGTTTTCTCGCGACCTCGTAACATTTTCTGGACTGGACGATACCGCTTTCCCAATCGGAATAGTTGATCTGCAGCTGGACAAATTCCATCTCCGGGTGCGCCTTGAGCGTTTCGTCCAAAAAGTCCGCCGATGCGTGCTGCGAGAATCCCAGATGCCTGATCCGCCCTTCTTTTTTCTGCCCGGCAAGAAAATCCCAAATACCGAATTTGTTGAACGCCTCGGTTCGCTCCGCGCCCAAATTGTGCAGGAGATAGAAATCAAAGTATCCCGCCCCCGTGCGTTCGAGCGATGTCCAGAACATGCCCTGCGCTTCTTCCGCTGTTTTCGGGCCGGCCCATGCGGGCAGCTTCGTCGCCAGTTGGAAAACATCACGCGGATAGCGGTCCACGAGCGCCTCTTTCACCGCCGCCTCGGACTTCCCGTCTAAATAGCCGTACGCGGTGTCAAAATACGTGAACCCTTTTTTCAAAAACAGATCTATCATCTGCCTGGTCTGCTCAATGTCCACATCTCCGCCAATCATGGGGAGCCGCATCAACCCAAACCCCAGTTTCTTAATGTCCTTGCCCAAATAATCCATCCTTGACACCTCCCGCAATTTAGTTTGGCTTTGCTATCTGTTGCCGTTGATTTCAATCATTTTCCTTCATATATTTCGTTTTTGCAATAGACTTGTTCGGAAACCTGCTTTTCAGGCATATATGGTAAAAATGCGCCCAAAACCGGCGGGAAAAAAATTTACAATTTTTTCTTGACAGCGGCAAAATCCGGGTGTATGCTCTTATATGGTTGTAGTACAGCACTACAGATTATTGAAGAATTCGAAAGGGAATATTTGATGAAGACCAACCGGGAACGGCTCAACGCCATACTTCATTATAAACACTATGACCGCATACCCATTATGCACTTCGGTTTCTGGCAGGAAACCCTGGAAAAATGGGTCAAAGAGGGCCATTTGGTACAGGAAGAAATCGCCCCCATCCTTAACCGGGGGAACAACTCCATGGACGGCTCCGAAGCGGAACTGAAAATCGCCCGAAAATTGGGGTTTGACGACAATTTTCTGGTGTTTACCGGGCAAAAGGGCGGCTGGGCCAACGCGCCGCTCTGGCCGGTTTTCGAAGAAAATGTCGTCAGGCAGCTTGATAGCGATCATTTTGTCAAAATTGACCGGGACGGCGTCTATGTGAAAACCCGCCAGGGCGCGGTTTCCATTGCCGAGGAAATCGACCACAGCGCCAAGGATCGCGAAAGCTGGGAAAAAAACTATGTTCCCCGGCTCGCCTGGGATGATGAGCGTCTCGACATGGAAAAAATCAACACGCTCATCGAAACCAACGACACCAGGGACCGCCATACCTGCGTCTATTGCGGCAGCCTCTTCGGAAAACTCCGCAACTACTGGGGCCTCGTGGAAATCAGTTATCTCCAGGCCGACGATCCAGATCTGTTCGACCGGTGTATCAACGACATTGCCGAAGCCTGCTTTATGATCACCAAAAAGACGCTTGAGACGGGGGTAAAGCTCGACTTCGCGCACTTCTGGGAAGACGTGTGCTACAACCATGGGCCTTTGGTCCAGCCGGAGCTGTTCCGCGAAAAAGTCGGCCCCGGTTACCGCCGCATCGCCGACGAGTGCGCCAAACATGGCATTGATATTATCTCGGTGGATTGCGACGGATACATCGACGACCTGGTTCCGGTGTGGCTGGACAACGGCGTAAACACCATGTTCCCGGTGGAGTACGGCGCCTGGGAATACGACTTTGAAACCATGCGCAAAAAATTCGGCAAAGAACTGCGCGGCGTGGGAAACATCAAAAAAAACGCGCTGGCCCAGGACAAAAAAGCCGTTGATCACGAAATTGAGCGGGCAAAACGCCTGGTTGACCTCGGCGGCTTTGTACCCTGCCCGGATCACCGTATCGCCCCGGACGCAGAGTGGGACCTGACGCGGTACTACTGCGATCAGATGAAGGAGGCGTTTTGGAAATGAACTTTACCAGCCTTGGCGCTGTAAAGAATAAATTATTTTGGAGGAAAGAATGAAAAAGCTTTTATTGGTACCGGTTCTGCTCCTTGCCGCGGGGATGGTCTTCGCAGGCGGCGGGTCCCAGTCATCAGGCGGCGCGGCTCCATCCAGTACGGCTCCATCGGTTAAGCCGGTTGAATTGATCTACACCTGCAGCTCTCCGGCCGGGGATACCCAGGTCCGGGGCGCGCACTTGTTTAAAGAAACAGTGGAGAGAATTTCCGGCGGCCAAATCACGGTGCAGGTGTACGACTCAGGATCCCTGTTCAAACAGGAACAGGAACTTGCCGCGGTTAAAACCGGCCAGGCGGACATAGCCAATCTTTCCGCCCCCTGGTTTACCGCCAGCGCTCCGTGGATGTCCATGTTCGCGGCGGGCTATATGTTCAAGAGTCCTGAGCACTGGAACAAGGTGTTGAACGGCGACATCGGCAAGCAGGTGTTTGATCGTATTGTAAAAGAGGTCGGGGTACGGCCTCTGGGCGCCGAATACTTCGGTACCCGGCAGCTCAACCTGGTCGAGGACAAACCGATCCGCACGCCTGCGGATCTGAGAGGCGTCAACCTGCGTATGCCCAACTCCGATTCCTGGCTTTTCCTGGGCCGCGCCATGGGCGCCAATCCTACCCCGCTTTCGGTCAGCGAAATTTATATGGCCCTCCAGACCAAGGCGATTGACGGACAGGAAAATCCGCTGCCCTCGGATATAAACAGCAAGTTTTATGAGGTAACGAAATCCATCACCATTACCAACCATATAAGCGACGGCGTGTACATCACCATTAACGAAGCCAAGTGGCAGTCCATGACTAAGCAGCAGCAAGACTGGGTCATGACAGGGGTTAAGACAACCCTGGACTGGTGCTGGGAAACCCTGCGGAAAACAGAAGTTGAGGCCGTTCAATTCCTTAAAGATCAGGGATTGAAGGTCTACGAAGCGGATATTGACGCATTTTCGAAGCATGTGCTGGACCAGTATCTGAATTCAGAGTATGCGAAAACCTGGGACATGGATCTGTTTAACAGGATTCAGGCCGCCGCGAATTAGAGTCTGTCCATAATGTAGACACATTATGGACAGACTTCCTTAAAAAACACATTTTCGCAGCCGTTAGGCGAGGAAATGCAATGTCTGTCCGCAAAGTAACCGACTTTGTGGACAGACACGAATTAAACGCGCATTAACGGGACCGGCCAGGACTGCCGGTCCCGCACAAAGGGTTTAACATGAAACGGTTTCTCAAATTTATACGCGACCTGTTTGAATTTTATCTTCCCCTTCTCGCGTTTATTTCCATGTTCGTAACATTTATCCTTCAGATATTTTTCCGGTATGTCGTGCGCCACCCCCTTACCTGGACCCAGGAAGTGATCCTTCTGTGTTTTATCTGGTCGGTGATTTTCGGTTCCTGTTACACCATGCGCTGCCGGTCCCACATAAAGTTTACGCTGATCTACGACAGCCTTCCGGCAAAACCCGCCGCGGCCTGCCGTTTTTTGGGGAATCTTATCGTGGCTGGCATCTTTGCCGTATTAATCGTTCCGTCCTGGAAATACTCAATATACCTGGGTTTTGAAAAAACCGCTGTCTTCCGCATTCCCTTTACGTTTATGTTTTTGTCCTTTGTGTATTTTCTCTGCTCGACTATCTGCTGCACCATTGTGGAAATTATCGAGGATATAAAGGTGCTCTCTGGCCGTATACCCGACAGTGTTGATCATAAACTTGGAAAGGAGCGCTTATGAACGCCGCTTTATTTGTCTGTCTGGTAATTTTTGTACTTATTTTTATTATCCGCATTCCTATTGCCCTGGGCATGATCGCCGCGGCCGGCGCGTATTTTATCGTTAAAGGCGCTGATTTGGGTATCGTCGTTAATCAGGTGGTAAACACCTATTACACGAATTGGGTTATTATCGCGGTGCCGCTGTTCATTTTTACCGCGAATGTCATGAACTCGGGCAAAGTGACCGACATGATTTACGCTTTTGCCCACTCGATCTGCGGCAGAATGCGCGGCGCTCTGGGCCACGTCAATGTGCTCGGATCGCTTATTTTTGCGGGAATGACCGGTTCCGCGGTGGCGGATGCGGCGGGGCTTGGCAAAATCGAAATCGAATCCATGAGCAGCGCGGGTTACGAAAAAGCCTTTGCCTGTTCTTTAACCGCGTCATCGGCGGTTCTGGGGCCTACCTTCCCGCCAAGCATACCCCTGGTTATTTACGCCATGCTGTCGGATACTTCGGTGGGCGCGCTTTTTCTGGGCGGCATGATCCCGGCGGTATTTTTGGCCGCCGCTTTAATGTTCTATGTTGCCTATATATCGAAAAAACGGAATTACCCCCGGGGCGAGAAGATTGTATGGAAAACGTTTATCGTTTCCACCCTGCGCTCCATTCCCGCGCTTTTAACCCCGGTGATTCTTTTGACCGGCATCTACACCGGCATAGTTACGCCGACCGAGGCGGGCGCCCTTGCGGGTTTTTACGCCATCCTCATTTCCATCTTTGCGTACCGTGCGCTGGGCTTAAAAGAATTTTGGCAGATTATCGTAACCACCCTCAGGGAAATCGGCGCCACCAGCCTTATGGTCGGCGCGGCTACGGTAATTTCCTACATTGTGGCCCGTGAGCAGATCGCCATGAACCTGGGAAACTGGGTTATTTCAATCTCAAATAACAAATATTTCTTTCTGTTTATGGTGAATGTTGTCATCCTGATTTTGGGAATGTTCATCGACACCAACACGATCCAGCTGGTGTTTGTCCCGATCATGATTCCCGTCGCAAGGGCTTTGGGGGTTGACCTCATACACTTCGGCGTACTGGTCACCTTCAATATGATGATCGGGCTGTGTACCCCGCCCTTCGGTATGCTGCTGTTTATCACATCGGGGATCTCGGGGGCGCCGCTAAAAGATATTATAAAAGAAATTATCCCGCAGGTTATCGTCATGGTCATTGTGCTGATCTTTCTGACATATATTCCGCAGAGCGTAACGGCAATTCCAAGACTGGTAGGGCTTATCAAATGACAAACTCAGTCAGGGAAAAACTTAAAATTATTAAAGACATCTACCCCGACGAAAAGCTGAAGACGCGGAAAGAGCGGTGGCGCAGAATGTGGCGCGGGGAGCCTCCTTTGGATCGCTATCCTTTTGTTTTTTATCCGCCCCTGGTTGATTACTATAACACAGTGTACCCCAAAGAGGAACGCTTTAACCTGTTCCTGGATGAATTTATTCTGCGGGGAAATCTTGAGGAAGATTACATCCCCGCGTTTTTCCCCGGCTGCCGTCAGGGTACTATTCCCGGCATGTTCGGCGCAAAGGAAATTGTCGCCTGCGGGGACTATACCTGCGAAAAGATAATTTTTAACCCGGAAGATATAAACAAGCTGCCCGAACCTTCGATTAAACAGGGCACGCCCGCTTATGACATGCTCGAAATGGAGCGGTATTTTATTGAGGAAAGCGACGGCCAAATTCCGGTACATGTCTGCGACATGCAGGGGCCGTTGGACGCGGCGGCCCAGCTTTGGGGTTACGATCCGCTCTTTCTTTCAGCATACGACGATGACGGAAAATACGACGGGATCATGGACCTCGTGACGAGGGCCTTTATTATGCTCTGGGATGCCCAGAAAAAAATCTGCGGGGACCGTTTTATTGCTACCCACATGTACGGGTGGACATGGGTTCCTGACGGACTCATCGGGGCGTCCCTTTCCGCGGACAGCATGGCCATGATGTCGCCGGATTATTTCAACGAATATTACAAACCTTACATTGAGAAACTGGGCGAATACTTCGGCGCCCTCACCATTCATTCATGCGGCAATTTCTCCACGCTGGTCAAGTGTCTGGCTGAAATGCCGGAGATAAAAGCGGTGAACGCCAGCCAGATGACGCCCCAGGCGCTCTATGAAGCCGGCTGGAATCCTTCAAAAATAATTATCACCAAAGAAGATTTTGATAAAGCGCCGGCTATTTTTAGTTTTATCAGAGAAAAAAAACTCAGGGTCGAATTCTGTATTCGGGAATTATGGGAAACCGGAGAAAAGGGTTTGGCGAAAAATCCCGCGGCCTGGACAGGCGAAACATGGGATCGTATCAAGGCGCGGAATTTACAGGTTTCCCAATGGGCAAATTTTTCAAACAGGGGAATGTAACATGAATCACACAAAATTCGGCATCCGGTGGAAACAGCAGGTAAAAGCGGGTGAACTGGCCCTCGGCGGACATATCTTTATGCCCAATCTTTCTATAGCGGAGGCCATGGTCTATTTCGGTTACAAATACCTCTGGATAGACGGCGAGCACGGCGCCTTTGACAAGGAAGAGATTTTTTCCCACATCATCACGGTGAACGGCGCCGGAGCAGGCGCGTTTGTCAGAGTCACCTCACAGGATCCAAATGGTATAAAGCCTGTTCTTGAAATGGGGCCTGACGGAATTATCATCCCTATGGTGTGTACCGCCGAACAGGCAAGGGATGCCATTGCCGCCTGTACCTATCCGCCCAAAGGAATCAGGGGATTCGGTCCCCGGCGGGCCGCCAGGTACGGGGCGGTGAGCGATGCCGATTACCTTGCCGATTTGGCGGAAGAGGACAACCTCGTAAAACTGATACAGATCGAACACATAGACGCGGTAAATAATATTGACGAAATTCTGGATGTGGAGGGAATCGACGGGGTGATTATCGGCCCCTGCGATCTTTCCGGTTCAATTGGCATACTCGCGCAGCTCAAACAGCCTGTACTGCGTTCCCATTGCGAAAACGTCATTCAAAAATGCAAAGCCCGCCGTATTCCCTGCGGTACTTCTATTGGCCCTGGGGATCAGGAATTTAT
>JAITIC010000209.1 GCA_031279635.1 Treponema sp.
GAAGAAAATGAAGATGGAGAAGAAACGGGTCAGCGCCAAACGCCGCATGATGCACGCCGCCCTGGATTCTGATTTCCTGTATGAGGCATTGTTCTCAGAGTAAACGCCGATGCCCTGAGTATAGCACACCTTTGAATTATTTGTGTAGTTTTAGATGACACAAGGTACTAGATTAATTAGTGTCTGTCCACAAAGTCGGTTAGCTTGTGGATAAACCTTGTTTTTTCGCCTAACGGCTGCAAAAATGCGTTTTTTAAGGAAGTCTGTCCATAATGTGTCTACATTATGGACAGACTCTAATTATTAGGCAGCGCGCCCGCTTGCCGCAGGCGGCTATTTTAACTATCCTTTAATTATGGAT
This sequence comes from Treponema sp., assembly GCA_031279635.1. Taxonomy (GTDB): domain Bacteria; phylum Spirochaetota; class Spirochaetia; order Treponematales; family Breznakiellaceae; genus WQXQ01. The sequence continues at coordinate 362 of JAITIC010000209.1, forward strand.
TATGAAAAGTTGACGATTAAGGCGCAGGAGGCGCTGAATGCCGCCTCCGGTATTGCGCAAAAAGCAGACCATTCCCAGGTTGAAATTGAACACCTGCTCCTGGCGTTGCTGCGGCAGGAGGACGGGATAGTGCGGCCCATTATCGAGCGGATCGGGGGCGACGCCGCGCGGATAGTTGCCGACACGGAGGCCCTGGTCGCCCAGACGCCCAAGGTGTATGGAGAGGCGGCGCAGCTCTTTTTTTCTTCCGCGGCGTCAAAGACGCTGGCAAAGGCCGAGGCCGAGGCCGCCGCGCTGAAAGACGAGTACGTTTCCACCGAGCATATTCTTATCGCCATCACGGCGGGGGAAGGCAAGGCGGCCGCTCTTTTGCAAAAGGCCGGCATCACCAAGAACGCGATTCTGGGGGCGCTCAAACAGGTGCGGGGAAACGCCCGTGTTACCGATCAGAACCCGGAGGAAAAGTACCAGGTGCTGGACCGCTACTGCCGGGACCTTACCGCGCTGGCCCGGCAGGAAAAGCTGGACCCGGTAATCGGCAGGGATGAAGAGATACGGCGGGTGATGCAGGTCCTTTCCCGGCGGACCAAAAACAACCCTGTGCTCATCGGGGAGCCGGGGGTGGGCAAGACCGCCATCGCCGAAGGGCTGGCCCGGCGTATTGTGGCGGGGGACGTGCCGGAGGGCCTCAAGGGGAAAAAACTTCTTGCGCTGGACCTCGGCGCCCTAGTGGCCGGCGCGAAATTCCGCGGCGAATTCGAGGAGCGCCTCAAGGCCGTGATTCACGAAGTGCAGGCCTCTGAAGGCAAAATTATTCTTTTTATTGACGAACTGCATACCCTGGTGGGGGCGGGGGCAGCCGAGGGCGCCACCGACGCTTCCAACCTTTTGAAGCCCGCGCTGGCCCGGGGAGAACTCCGCTGCATCGGCGCCACTACCCTGGACGAGTACCGCAAGCATATTGAGAAGGACGCCGCTCTGGAGCGGCGCTTCCAGCAGGTCTATACGCCTGAACCTTCGGTGGAGGATACCATCGCCATCCTGCGTGGCCTTAAAGAACGCTACGAGGTACATCACGGGGTGCGGATAAAAGACGAGGCGCTGGTCGCGGCGGCCTCTTTGTCAAACCGTTACATCACCAGCCGTTTCCTGCCCGACAAGGCCATTGATCTGGTGGACGAGGCGGCGAGCCGGCTCAAGATGGAACTGGACAGCCGCCCCACGGAACTGGACAAACTGGAACGGAGGCTCCTCCAGCTCTCCATTGAAAAGCAGGCCCTTTCCCGTGAAGAAGACGCGGCCTCAAAAGACCGGCTTTCAAAAGTGGAAAAAGAAATCGCCGATCTCAGCGCCGACCGGGACGCGATGAAGACCCGCTGGGAGGGCGAGAAAAAAGACATTCAAAAGATACGGGTGCTCAAACAGCAGATCGAGGAACTTAAAATTGACGAGACCCGCTATGAACGCGAGGGCGATCTTTCCCGCGCCGCCGAGGTAAAGCACGGGAAGATTCCCGAAGCGCAGAAGCAGCTTGCCAAACTTACCGGCCAGATGGAAAAGAAGCGGGAAGCCGGTTCGCCCGCCCTGTTACGCGAAGAGGTTAGCGAGGAGGATATCGCCGGCGTGGTGTCAACCTGGACGGGAATACCGGTTTCCAAAATGCTTTCGGGCGAGATGCAGAAATATCTTGATTTGGAAAAAGTGTTGGAACAGCGGGTGGTGGGCCAGGACGAGGCGCTTTCCGCGGTGGCCGACGCCATCAGGCGCAACAAGGCGGGCCTTGCCGACGCGGCCCGGCCTTTGGGGTCCTTCCTTTTTCTGGGGCCTACCGGCGTCGGAAAAACCGAACTCGCGAAAACTCTGGCCGATTTTTTATTCAACGATGAAAAAACCCTCACCAGAATCGACATGAGCGAATACGGCGAAAAACATTCGGTAAGCCGGCTTATCGGCGCGCCCCCCGGTTATGTGGGATATGAGCAGGGCGGCCAGCTTACCGAGGCGGTGCGGCGGCGGCCCTACAGCGTGATTCTTTTTGACGAGATCGAAAAGGCCCACCCGGAAGTGTTCAACGTGTTTCTGCAAATACTCGACGACGGCCGCCTTACCGACGGCCAGGGCCGGGTGGTGGATTTCAAAAACGTGATCATCATCATGACAAGTAACCTTGGCTCCGATTTGATTTTGGAAGCGAAAAAACCCGAAACCATAAGGGATTCCCTCATGGAACTGCTCAAGCAGAGTTTCCGGCCCGAGTTTCTCAACCGTATTGACGAGACGGTTATTTTCAACCGGCTGGGAAAAAGCGAAATCGCCAAAATCGTGGACATTCAGTTGGCGCGGCTGGCGGAGCGGCTCGCCGAGCGGAAGATTACCCTCAAACTCAGCGCCGCCGCGAAAGAAACCATCGCGGAACGGGGTTACGATCCCCTGTTCGGGGCGCGGCCCCTCAAGCGGACCATTCAATCTGATCTGGAAAACCCCCTGGCGAAACTTATCATCGCCGGTAAAATCCGGGAAGGCGATACAGTTACGGCGGACAGGAAAACGGCGGGCGGCGGAGCAGAACTTGTCTTCAGGAAAAGCGGCGGAAAACCGGTGGGGTGATAATTGAGTGGCCGTCCCCGCACAGCCTTTGGCCGCTGTCACCAAAGGGGGCCGTACCGTCATGAAAGCAAAGAAAAACCACAGAGAGGACACAGAGAAGTGAGGCGAATAATTATTTGCTTTGCGCGATGCCTGGCTGCAATAAACGTATGGATACCGGCGCCCTGTCCGCTGCCGCCAAGGATGTTCCATGGTTACCAATAAGTTGCCGCGTAAAACAGGCGTCTTTCTCACTGCCGTCGAAGCCCCTGTGGAGCGGGCGTTGACGATTATGATCCCGCCGGACACGTCCGCTTCCATGCGGAGGAGCGCGGACTTGCCATGTCCGGGCGCCATCCGCCGGGAGCGCCCATGAGAGGACTGTTCGCGCTTCTTTTGATCCTTTTGGCCCCGGTGTATTCAGTCACCGGGGACTCGCGGCAGGCGCCCTATATCATTCCCCGGATTGTGTACGTGGGCGACCGGGCGACTTTGACGCTTCCCCTCAATGGAAGGTCTTCCGGCAAAGAGGCCAATATCTCCCTTGATCCGCAGATGTTTCCCCTGTCAGCCGACATGGAACTGTACCGCGTCGCGCTGGAATACCGGCCTTCCGGCAGCCGGCTTCTGATTGAATTTGCGGCGTTCACGCCGGGCCTTCTGGAACTGCCCCCCATTGAAATCGGCGGGGAACGCTTTACCGGCCTTCGTGTTGAAATCAGCTCCGTTCTTGATCCCGGCGAAACCGGCACGGTGCTTTCCGGTCCCGCCCCGCCCCTGGCAATTCCCGGCACGAGCCTCCTGGTGTACGGAACCATGGGCCTTGTCGTCCTGCTTCTGCTGCTGGCGCTCTGGGCCGGGTTTTGGGGCCGCCGTCTTCTCGGCGTTCAGATTCTCAAGTGGAAACGCAGGCGCCTTATTATCTCCATGTGGGGCATAGAAAAACGTCTGCGGAGATCCATGCAGCGGGATGGAAAGTACCGGGACGCGCTCAATACACTGTCCGGGGAATTCAGGAGCTTTCTTTCTTTTTTCACCGGGCAAAATTGCCGGGCCATGACCGCCACAGAGATTGGACGGCTTCCGTCTCTGGCGCCGGTTAACGATGGAAACGCTTCGGGAGAAAACATCGGTTACGCGAATTATGTGGAACAGGGGCCGGACCGTTCAAACGGCGGTTTTTTAGGGGGCTTTTTCCGCCGCTGTGATGAACTTCGTTTCAGCGGTTCTGAAATTGCCGCTGATGACGTGCTGGCGATCCTGGGCGATTTGCGGCGTTTTCTTAAAACGCTGAACAGGGCCGAGCGGGGAAAATTGAAGGCCGGGGAGGGAGTGGCGTGAATACCGCTGGTATGAGTCTCGGCTTTGAACGGCCCCTGGTTGCGGCGGCGGCTTTTGTCGTTATACCGCTGGCGGTTTTTATTGCCAGGCGGCTTCACAATCCCTTTGTGGCCTCAATTCCGCTGGGACCGCCCGGCGGAACGCCCTTTAAGGCCCCTTTCAATATGTACGGGCTGGTGAAGGCGCTGCGGGTTCTGGAATACTGCGGGGCCGCGCTGCTTTTTTTCAGCGCCGCCGGACCGGTGATAAAAACGAGTGAGACGGTATGGCTTAACCGGGGCGCGGACATTCTTTTTGTGATCGACACCAGTCCCAGCATGGCCGCCCTTGACATGGACGGGACGAACCGTTTCAACGCCGCCCGCAAGCTGCTGGTCGATTTTGCGAAAAGCCGTCCCGCCGACGGGATCGGCCTTGTGGCGGTAGGGAACGACGCGGCCCTCCTCGTTCCCCCTACCACGGACCGGGAAGTCCTCTTCTCCCGCCTGGAACAACTGCGGATTGCCGAACTGGGCGACGGTACCGCCCTGGGCATGGGGCTGTCCGTGGCCGCGTTCCATCTGGAAAAATCCGCCGCCCCCCGCAGGGCTACGGTACTCATCACCGACGGGGAAAACAACGCCGGGGCGATCCACCCCGAAACCGCGGCGGCGGTGTTACGCGATCTGGGCATATCCCTCTGGGTCATCGGGATTGGTTCAGGCGGGGAAGTCCCCATTGATTACGTCGATCCCCATACCAGAATGCGCCGCACCGGCCTGTTTGATTCCCGCTTTGATGTCGAGGATCTGCGGCGAATAAGCCTTGCCGGCGGCGGAACCTGGCTTTCCGCGCCTTCGGCGGAGGCCCTTGCCGCCGCATTCAGCCGTCTTGACGACAGGGAAATGGTCGTGCGCAGATCCGGCATTGTGGAGCGCAGGCAATCCTGCCGCCTGCCCTTTATGTTCGGCGCCCTGGGCCTGCTCGCCGGTCTCAGATTCATCAAGCGTGTCTTTCTGGGGGCCCTCGTATGAGCTTTGATTATCCCTGGGTCTTATGCGCTTTTGCCCTGTTCGTTCCTCTTGTTTTGATTGACCTGATCTCCGCCCGGAGGAAACGGGAGCGGAAATATCTGCCCCGGTCTCTCAGGCGGCGGCTTTCCGCGTCAAGGGCTTTTTTCAGATTGTTCCTTGCCTGTTTTATTATCGCCCTCGCCGGTCCCCGCTGGGGGCTGGAGCGGGCAGCCGGTGAATACCGCCGGGGCCTGGACACGGTTATCGCCGTGGACGTGTCCCGCAGCATGGAGATTGAGGACGCGCCGCCCTTTAACGGGGGAGAGGAACTGTCCCGCCTCCAGCGGGGGCTTGCCATTGTCCGCGAAACGGCGGCCGCCGTTCCCGGGGCGCGGTTCGCCGCGGCAATGAGCCGCGGCAGAGGACTGGTCGCCGTTCCCCTCACCTGGGACAACGGCGCGGTATTAAGTTTTCTGGAAGCCCTTGACGGTTCTTCTCTGACCGGTAGAGGTACGAACCTGGAATCGCTCATTGACGCGGCCGCGGGCGCGTTTCAAAGCTCTTTTCCCTCGCGGCGGGTAATCCTGCTGGTTTCAGACGGCGAATCCCTTTCCGGCTCCGTCAAGGCGGCGCTGGATCGCTGCGAAAGGGACGGCATCATTGTCAGCGCCCTTGCCCCGGGCAGCGACGAGGGCCGCCCCGTTCCCGGCCGGGAAGACCTCGTCAGCCGCCGCAACGCCGCCCTGATGCGCATGGCCGCTGAACGCAGCGGCGGCATTTTTGTGGACGGCAACGCCGCGGACGCCGCCGCTGTTCTCGCCGCGCACCTCCGTTCACTGGTCCCCGAATCAGAGACCAGGGAAAACCGGAAAGAACGGAAGGCCCGCTGGCCCCTGTTCATTGCCGCCGCAATACTGGCCTACGGCGCGTCAAAGCTCTGTCTGCTGCAAATCAAAAAAGCCGGTTTCCTCCTCCTCTTCCCGGCGCTGCTTTTCCTCTCTTCCTGTTCCCGCCTCCCCGGCAAGCTCCTCATCATGGAAGCGAATTTTCTCAACTCCAGAGGCCGGTACACCGAAGCGGTTTCCTCCTACCTGAAAGCCCTTGAACACGAAGAAGCCGTGCCCTATGCCGAGTACGGTCTCGGCTCGGTGTACTACAGTCTCGACGAAGGCAAGGCCGCGCTGGAACATCTCGCCGACTCCCAAAAAATTATTGACACCCTTCCTGCCGGTGAGCACCGGGAGCTTAGGTACCGGATCAGTTACAACACCGGAGGGGCGCTTTTTAGCGAGGGGGATTTCGCCGGAGCAGCCGCGTCCTTTCGGGAAGCGTTGCGGATCGAGCCGGACAGGATCGATGCGAAACGGAATCTCGAATTGAGTCTCCTTTCCCTCGCCAGGGAAAGCGCCGCGGGAAACCGCTCCGATCAGGAACGGCAAGAAAGCGAAAGCCGGACCGTGCTTTTTGAATACCTGCGGCAGAACGAGTACAACCAATGGAAGAGCCGGGAATGGGCGGCGGAAGAAGAAACCGACGGGCCGGATTATTAACTCATGTTACGCAGGGAGAAAAATTTGCCACGGACGGCACAGACGAACACGGACAAAAGTCAGGAATTCCGATCAAAAAGTCCGTGTTTTTCCGTATTTTCCGCGAGGTAGTGGAGGTTTTCCCAAAACTTCAGTTTTGGGAAAACAACCTTGAAATTCGCAGTTTTGCAAGGCTGAAAGCCTGAAAAACTGCACGGGCCTGTCCCAAAACCGTGCCCCCGGCTATGCCGGGAACGTGAGCGCACAGTCAATTAGTTTTGGGACAGGCTCATGTTTATGTTTATTTATTTCAACTGTGCTTTCACATCGGTGAAAATACGGTCGGCCTTTGCCTCGTACTTTGCGATCAGGGCGTCCGCTTCGGCGTTGAGCTTTGCGGCATAGTCACGGTCCTTCATCGCCTTAGTGTTGATGAAGACGTTGAGACTCGCGCCGTGCAGAGCCGCCTTGCAGAAGACAACGCCCACCCCCGCGTCGCTTAAGGCCAGCTTCGAGCCTTTCGCCGCGAAAACCTCGATTATGTCGATGGCCTCCGCGCACTTTTTCATGATCTCAAGCGGCGTGCCCGTGGCGTTGCGGAGCGCCTCTTCCATGATCCGGTCCTTTTCAGCCTGCTGCTCCGGCGTATCCTTTGGCAGCCCGTAGGCCCTGGCAAGCGGCCCAAAATCCCCGGCGTCCTTGTCGATGAGCGCTAAAAAAGCGGCCTGTAACACATCGGATTTTCTTTTCAGATCGAGGATCTCGGCCTCCACATCCGCGTACTTTTTCTTGCCCACGGTAAGGCTGCCGACCATGTTCCCCAGTGCGATCCCGACCGCGCCCACCAGCGCCGACGCCCCGCCCCCGCCCGGCGCCGGCTCCTTACTCGCCAGGACGCTTGTAAAATCCGCACAGCTCTTTTCAGCAAAACCCATAGTTTATCCTTTTTCTTAACTCAAAACAAAGATATAAAATAATCAACCACAATAGACACACAGAAAGTCCATTTTCCTCTTCCTTCGTGTTTTTTGTGCTCTTCACGGTTCAATTCTTTGTTAACCGTGTTTTAGAACAGCCCTGAAATTTTCCCGGTATTGTCCACGTCGATCTTTTCGGCTGCCGGAACAGGGGGAAGACCGGGCATGGTCATAATTTCGCCGGTAAGCACCACGATGAAGCCCGCGCCCGCGGAAACCTTTACCTTGCGCACCGTGAGCCGCCAGTCCCGGGGCGCGCCCAGTTTGGCGGGATCGTCGGTAAAGCTGTATTGGGTTTTCGCCATACAAACGGGGATATTGCCGCAGCCGTTTTTCTCAAGCAGGTCAATTTCCTTCTGCGCGCCGGGAAGTATGTCTACGCCCTGGGCGTGATAGATGCGCATGGCTATGGCTTCAATCTTGTCCCTGATGCCGCCGGTAAGTTCGTAGCTGAACTTGAACGTTGAGTTCTGTTCGCACAGTTCCACTACTTTTTCCGCGAGGGCTTTTCCGCCCTCGCCGCCCCTGGCCCACACTTCAGAAAGCACCACGTTGACGCCCTTCTCCCTGCACATTTTTTCTACCAGGTCAAGTTCGGCCTTCGTGTCCGTGGGGAAGACGTTGATGGCGACCACCGAGGGGAGGCCGTAAACACCGGTAACATTTTCGATGTGCTGGAGCAGATTCGGCAGCCCCGCTTCAAGGGCCTTGAGGTCTTCGTTGTTAAGTTCCGCCTTGGGAACGCCGCCGTGATTCTTGAGCGCGCGTACCGTCGCCACGATGACCACCGCCGAAGGGGTAAGACCGGCGAAGCGGCACTTGATGTCGAAGAATTTTTCCGCGCCCAAGTCCGCGCCGAAACCGGCTTCGGTAATTGCGTAGTCCCCGAGCTTGAGAGCAAGTCGCGTCGCCATGACGGAGTTACAGCCGTGGGCAATATTGGCAAAGGGGCCGCCGTGTACAAACGCGGGAGTGCCTTCCAGCGTCTGCACCAGATTCGGCTTAAGCGCGTCCTTGAGCAGCGCGGCCATTGCGCCCTGCGCTTTAAGCTGCCCCGCGGTAACTGGCTTTTCCGTGCCGTCCTTCTGCTTGCCGTAGGTATAGCCCACGATGATGCGGGCAAGCCGCGCTTTAAGATCGTCGATGCTGGACGCCAGACAGAGAATCGCCATGATTTCGCTGGCAACGGTAATGTCATAGCCGTCTTCTCGGGAAACGCCGTTTGCCTTGCCGCCGAGCCCGTCCACAATAAAGCGGAGCTGCCGGTCGTTCATGTCAACGCAGCGGCGCCAGGTGATCTTACGCGGATCGATGTTGAGCTTATTGCCCTGGTAGATGTGGTTGTCGATCATGGCCGCAAGCAGATTATTAGCCGCGCCTATCGCGTGGAAGTCGCCGGTAAAATGCAGATTGATGTCTTCCATCGGGATGACCTGCGCCCAGCCGCCGCCTGCGGCCCCGCCCTTGACGCCGAACACCGGCCCGAGGGAAGGCTCGCGCAGCGCCACTATCACTTTCTTGCCGAGGAGTTTGAGACCGTCGGCCAATCCCACCGTCGTAGTGGTTTTTCCCTCGCCCGCGGGGGTGGGAGTGATGGCGGTAACAAGGACCAGTTTTCCGTCTCCGTCGTTTTTGTGGTCCATTAAATAATTATAATCAACTTTCGCCTTGAAATTGCCGTACTGTTCAAGGTACTGATCGGGGATATTAGCCTGTCTGGCCACCTCCAGAATAGTATCCGAATGTTCAGGATAAACCGACTGGACGATTTCAATATCAGAGATAATATCGCCGTTGTCTTTCTTCGTGATTTTTTTTACACCGTCGCCTGTCATATTTTACTCCTTGAAAGTCAAACACCCCCGGCAAAGCTGGGGATTACCAATATATTTATCTCATCCTGCACAATTCAACAAATTTTACCACGGACCACTGTGGTTTCTATTATTCATTTCTTGACCTTATTCCGGAATCGCTCATGATCTTCGCCACATCGGCGCTGCGGTTCAGGGCGTAGATATGGATGCCGTCAACACCGGCGGCCATGTAGCCCCAAAGGGATTTAACCGTGTATTCCATGCCGGCCTTTTTGAAGTCCGCGGTCGTTTCCCTGAGCACCGCTTCACTCGCGCCGCGCACCGGCGTATACTTCCCGATGATGGCCGCCAGTTCCGGGGGGATGGAACAGCCGTTGGAGACCGTCATGTTGATAATGGAGTCGCGCGAAAGAACGGGCATCAGGCCCATCACCATGGGAAGGCGTATGCCGGCCCTATAACATTTTTCACGGAAGCGCGAAAAGGCGCTGATGTCGTGGCAGAGCTGCAGCATGATAAATTCCGCGCCGGCATCCTGCTTGGCCTTGAGGAATGCGATGTCCGATTCGAGCGAGGGGGCTAGGATGTGTTTTTCAACATAGCCCGCGCAGCCCATCGAGATTGTGGGGAAGTTTTCTTTAAGGAAGCCAATGAGGAAGTTGGCGTGTTCAAAATCACCGCCCGTGGTTGTTCGCGTCTTGCCCGTCTGAGGGTCTTTGGGAAAGTCGCCGCGCATGGGCAGAAAGTTTTCGATTCCCAGATCGATGTAACTTTTGATAATCTCAAGAATCTCCCGCTTCTTGTTCCCGATACAGGTAAAGTGGCTCATGCAGGTTACCGCGCTGTCGGTGATAAACTTACAAATCTCCATGCTTTTTCCCACATTCGTGCCCCCGGCCCCGTAAGTACAACTGACAAAATCCGGGCTGAAACGGAACAGTTCTTTCAGTTCCACTTGCAGCCCAGGGACACCGTCGTCTTCCTTGGGCGGAAACACCTCGAAGGAAAAGGTCATTCTTTGCTTGATAAGTTCACCGATTTTCAAAATACACCTCCGCTTTCCAGATCGTACTCGCTTTCTGCCATAGTCACTGAGCGACAACGGCGGCGGAGAGAGCGATAATAACAAACCACGTAGCCCACTTATACATACCCCTATGGGTATATACGATTGATATCGTCAACATACCCATAGGGGTATATTGTGTCAAGGCTATTCGCGTTGTAGCGGAACGGAGGCTCGTTCGAGAGGAAATTTATTATACCCTCCCCCGCACAAGCGGGTTCCTGGGTTTAACACCAAATTTTTGAAGGCAGTATGTTGTTTGAACCGCGGCAAGCTTGGCAAGAGGCTCCGTTCTGGATTGGGGGATAGCTCTGTCCACGCCGTAGAACAGGCAGGGCAAAACAGCGGATAAGGAGGGGGAGCGGGGGGACAACCGCGGAAATGAACCGTAAAAAGGGGAAAGCTGTCCGCCGGAACCCTCAAAAAACAGCCATTTTTGTACTTCGTTTACAGCCCCAGACTTGAAAAGGCTATGCCGTGTTCTGCGTGATTCGAATAAGACAATGATATAATGTACTCCTGAGGAAGCCCCTGAGAAGGCAAAAACAGGAGTACATATGAAAGACTGGGAAAGTT
>JAITIC010000273.1 GCA_031279635.1 Treponema sp.
GTGGGTTCCAAAGTCCGCAAGGTCTACGACAAACCCATGAGCCCCTACCAACGGCTCCTGGCTTCCCCTGACCTCTCTGATGAAGTCAAGGCGGAACTGAGGCTGCGGTATCAGCGGTACAACCCGGTCCTCCTCCAGCAGGAGGTACACCGGGCGGTTGATGCGCTCATGGAGCAGAACCGTCAAAAGACCCTCATGCGGCGGCAGTCCCTCGTCACTGCCGCCCTTGAGCAATTCTAGCTGCGGTTAGAATTCTTATTATGAGGCAACGGCCTTTTGGGTTAGATTTTATTTTGAGGCATTACGTAGGTTTTGCCTAAAAATCCGTGAAATTGTCCGTGCAGCGCCCGCGCAAGCGTGGGCTTGTGGTGAATTCGGAATTGCCGCATTGCTCATCCCCCCCTCTTCCCCTCCGCGCTAAAATGCTTTATACTGGGCCTGCCCCAATTGTACGCTCACGTTCCCGGCATAGCCGGGGGCACGGTTTTGGGACAGACTCCTCTTTCTTATATATTGACGGACGTGAAGGCGGTATCATGAGCGATGTTTCTTTATTGCGGCTGGAAGGCGTCACCAAAGACTTCTACGGCGCGACCGTTCTTTCGGGGGTGAATTTTTCCCTGAACAAGGGTGAGATCCTGGGCTTGGTCGGGGAAAACGGCGCGGGCAAAACTACCCTGATGCATATTCTCTTTGGGATGTCGGATATTATCGAAACCGGCGGATACGGCGGCGGCATCTTTATCGACGGCATGCCGGTTTCTTTCAAATCGCCGTTTGAGGCCCTTGACGCCGGTATCGGCATGGTGCACCAGGAATTTTCACTGATACCCGGCTTTACCGCCTGCGAAAATATCATGCTGAACCGCGAGCCGGTCACCTACAACCCGGCGGTGGAACTGTTCGGCGAGCGGCTTGCCACTTTGAAGCGCAAACAGATGCGGGAACATTCGGCGGGCACTATCGCCAAGCTGGGGGTGAACATTTCCGCGGACACGGTGGTGAGCGAAATGCCCGTGGCCCACAAGCAGTTCACCGAAATTGCCCGGGAGATCAGCCGCGAGCAGGTGAAGATACTGGTGCTGGACGAGCCGACGGCGGTGCTTGCCGAAAGCGAGGCGGAGATTCTCCTTTCCGGCCTGAAGCGCCTTTCCGCGGAGGGCATCGCGATCATTTTCATTTCCCACCGCCTGCACGAGGTTACGCAAATTGCCGACCGGGTGCTGGTGCTGCGGGACGGCCAGGTTATCCGCGACGTGCCGAACAAAAACGTTTCGGTGCAGGACATCACCACGTGGATGGTAGGCCGGGATGTTTCGGACCGCGTAACAAAAGCGGAAGAGCGCGTGTTCGGGGAAGAAGCCTTCAGGGTGGAAAACCTCTGGGTGGACATGCCCGGCGAGACTGTGCGGGACGTTTCCTTTTCGGTGCGGAAGGGGGAAATTTTGGGCATAGGCGGCCTTGCGGGGCAGGGCAAGCTGGGGATTCCCAACGGCATTATGGGGCTGTTTGCCGCCGGAGGACGGGCCTGGATAGACGGTGAAAGCCTCGCGCTGGGCGACCCGCGGAAAATACTGGACGCCGGCGCGGCCTTTGTTTCGGAAGACCGCCGCGGGGTGGGTCTGCTCATGGACGAAAGCCTTGAGTGGAACATCGCCTTCGGGGTGATGCAGGTCAAAGGGCAGTACCTCAGGAAGTTCTTTGGCGGCCTTTTCAGCCTGCGTGACGAGAAAGCCATGCAGCGCCTCGCCGGGGAATACATCGCCAAACTGGAAATCAAGTGTACCGGCAGCCGCCAGCCGGCCAAGGAACTTTCCGGCGGGAACCAGCAAAAGGTCTGCCTCTCCAAAGCGTTCGCTCTGGAGCCGAAACTGCTGTTTGTTTCGGAGCCAACCAGGGGCATCGACGTAGGGGCCAAAAAAATCGTGCTGGACACCCTGCGCTTCTACAACCGCAGCAGGGGAACCACCATCGTAATGATCTCCAGCGAACTGGAGGAGCTGCGCTCAATCTGCGACCGTATCGCCATTGTGGACGAGGGAAAAATCGCGGGGATTCTGAGGCCGGAGGCTCCCGCCGCCGAATTCGGCTTACTAATGTCGGGGGAAAAAATAGCATGAGCAGCGCAAACATAGCAGTTCCGGAAAGCCGCAGCGTCCGGGAACGAATTCAGAACTTTATCAGCGACTTCGGCTGGCCCCGCCTGATCATCTTTTTCTTTGTAGTGGCCCTGTTTATCACCGCCCCCTTTGTGGGGGTCAAGGCGGACAGTTCCATTAAAGACGTACTGGTCCGCTTCGGGCAAAACGGGGTGATGGTGCTGGCCATGGTGCCGATGATGCAGTCAGGCTCCGGCCTTAACTTCGGCCTGCCTGTGGGAATTGTCGCCGGCCTTCTCGGTTCAACCATTTCCATGCAGTGCGAGTTTACCGGTGCTTTGGGCTTCTTCATGGCGCTTTTGTTCAGCCTGCCTTTCGCCCTGGTCTTCGGCTGGCTGTACGGCCTGCTGCTCAACAAAGTCAAAGGCGAGGAAATGACTATCGCCATGTACGTCGGCTTTTCCATCGTTACCTTCATGGCGATCATGTGGCTCCTGCTTCCCTTCACTAACCCGACGATGGTCTGGGGCTACACCGGCAAGGGCTTAAGGACCACCATCACCCTTGACGGCTACTGGTCGCGGATACTCAACAATTTTCTCGTGGTGAAAATCGGGCCGTTCTTTGAATTCCCCACCGGGGCGATTCTGTTTTTCGTCCTGATGGCCGTGATTATGTGGCTCTTTATGCGCAGCCGCACCGGCACCGCCCTTACCGCCGTCGGATCCAACCCCGACTTTGCCAGGGCCAGCGGCGTCTCGGTAAACCGGCACCGAATCATCGGGGTTATCATCTCCTCGATTTACGGCGCCATCGGTATCCTCACCTATCAGCAGGGCTTCGGCTTTATCCAGCTCTACCAGGCGCCGCTGTACATGGCCTTTCCGGCGGTGGCGGCGGTCCTTCTCGGCGGCGCTTCGGTGAACAAGGCCAGCATCCTCAACGTAGTGGTGGGGACATTCCTCTTTCAGAGCATCCTCACCATGACCCCTTCGGTCATCAACAATATTCTCCAGACCGACATGTCGGAGGTGATCAGAATCCTCATATCAAACGGAATGATCATCTACGCCCTGACCCGGAAAACAAAGGGTAAAAAATGAAAACAACAAACGTAAAACCGGGTTTCTTCAAAGCAAGTACCCTTGCGGATAACGCCGTAGTGCTGATCTTCGTGGTCATTACCCTGGCGGCAATTCCCGTTTCAAACCTTCCCCTTTCGTCGATCATTCAGGAGATATTTACCCGTATCGGGCGGAACTGTTTCCTCGTGTTCAGCCTGCTGCTGCCGATTATGGCCGGCATGGGGATCAACTTCGGCATGGTTCTGGGGGCAATGGCCGGGCAGATCGGCCTGATTTTTACCGTGGACTGGAACATCGTCGGCGTGCCGGGCCTGCTTTTCGCCAGCCTCATCGCCGTGCCCATAGCGGCCTGCCTGGGCGCTCTTGCCGGACAGATACTCAACCGCGCCCGCGGGCGGGAAATGGTCACCGGCTACGTGCTGGGCTTTTTCATGGACGGCTTTTACCAGTTTATCGTGCTGTACCTTATGGGACAGCCTGTGATCTGGAACGCGAAGAGCTTCGCCCAGTGGACGGCGCTGATCCCGATCCATTCACCGACGATTATTTTGAGCCGGGGCTACGGCATCAGAAACACCCTGAACCTCGACGCGGTACGTCAGTCCCTTGACCGCTTCATCCCCCTGCGTATCGCCGGCATCAACATCCCCATCGCCAATTATCTGGTTATCGGCCTCTTGTGTCTGTTTATCATCTGGTTCCGCAAAACCAAGCTGGGCCAGGACATGCGCGCCGTGGGGCAGAACCAGGCCGTGGCCCACGCCGCCGGCATCCCCGTCGACCGCACGCGGATACTCGCCATTGTCATTTCGACGATACTGGCCAGCCTTGGGCAGATCATCTTTTTGCAGAACATGGGAAACATCGCCACGTACAACGCCCACCAGCAGACCGGCTTTTTCGCCGCGGCGGCGATCCTCGTGGGGGGCGCATCGGTTTCAAAAGCAAGCATTCCTAACGTGTTTGTGGGGACAATACTGCTTCATTTGATGTATATAGTGGTGCCCCGTGCGGGCACGAACCTTTTCGGCGACGCTCAGATCGGCGAATATTTCAGGGACGCTTTCAGCTACGCGATTATTGCCCTGGCGCTGGTTATCCACGCATGGCGCAAGCGGGCGCATGCCGAGGCCGCCCGCAGCGGACTGCGCGGCGCCGTCGAAGCGGAGGAGAAACAGCCGTGACCATAAAAAAACGAAGGCTACTGATCCGCCAGGGCCTGGTTGTCGTCTGGATAGGACTTGGAGCGCTGCTTTTTGTGCTGAACCGGGGCCACAGCCTGCTCATAGACAACCGCAACGTGGAACTTCCCCCCCTGCGCGCGCCAGACATGATAACCGTAACGCTTGACCGGGAAAAGCCCCTGGAGTTTTTCCGCGGCGACCGCGATATTTTCAACGCCGGAGGCGGCTCCCACCGCATCAGAATCCAGTTCAGTGACGGCACGCCGCCCTTTGAAAAGCGCTTTACCCTTCCCCTGGGGCCGGACATGTTTCTGCTTTCAATCCCCAAAATGCTGAACGGCGTGGAGCCGTACATCGAGGAGTTCCATACCCAGCCGGATCCGCGGAGAACCGATGACCCTCCGCAGGCGGACAGCTTTGGGACCGAAGGGGAATGAATTAGAGTCTGTCTATAATGTAGACACATTATAGACAGACTACCTTAAAATAGGCATTTTGCGCACCGTTTTGGTACAAAACGGGAGCAAATGCAAGGTCTGTCCATAAAGTA
>JAITIC010000005.1 GCA_031279635.1 Treponema sp.
GGAGAGCTTGCCGATACTCATCGGATATATTTTCTAATATTTGTACTACTATTTTAGACCGGTTTATAAAAAAGTCGAGAAATATGCTTCAAAAACTTAGTTTCCAGAGGTGCCCTACCTTAAAACAGGCATTTTGCGCACCGTTTTGGTACAAAACGGGAGCAAATGCAAGGTCTGTCCGCAAAGTAACCGACTTTATAGACAGACACTAATTATTTCCGTTTCGGTCATACAATAGTTCTCCCTTCTCGAGGATCGTTTTTTCAATGGTTAATAATTTACTTCTTTCTTCAAAGCGGCTCTTGTATTGTCCCAACAGATCGACAGGTTTCTTGATTTTTTTATATTAGAGTTGTTTAGAAACTTCAGTTTCTGAACAACTTCCGCTAAAAAATGCGGTTTTGCAAGGCTTTAGCCTGAAAAACCGCAAGACTTGTGAGATAACCAACCGGGTTATTGAACAAGTCTATTTTGCAATATTCCAGTATATATTTCCCATAACAATTAACGGATTCTCTGAATCATCCTTAACCACTACATAAAAAATCATAATCACTGCCGGTACCGGGCGTTTCGTAAGCGCAGGATCCAAACAAATATATTTTCTCGCAATCAACCGTGGAGAGGATGATGTTTTTGATTTCCAGTATTTCGTTGTTTACTGCCATTATTCCCCTCCACAACCTTGATCTCACCATCTGTTAAACCATACAGCCTGTTCGCGGAAATTATTGATCAGCGTCCGCAGATCAACAGGAAACATTTATCCCCATGAATTAGGTTTCAAGTCGGGCGATGACCAGGCGGAAGCGGTTGTCCTCGTCACGGACCCAGCGGATATCCGCGACCACCACCTCGCCGGCGCCGCCCAGTTCAATGGGGACGGTTCTGCCGCCGCCTGAGACCTGGAACTTTGCGGCCTGGGCGTTGGATGTCCAGATACGGATGCCGTTTTGCGCCTGGATGTTGAGTTCGTCCGAGCGCTGGAAGTAACGCTCGTTCCGGTCGCGACGGTCCCGTTCAAAAAGGATCTCCCAGCGGAACATACAGTAACCCCGGAAACTTGATTGCAGCGTAAACGGATAGGGATTGGGAGAGGAGAAAACCACCATGGCGTTGGACGGAACGGGTACGGCGGCGGTTTCGACGGGCGCGGCTTCGGGAGGGACAGCTTCGGCCGCTACGGGAACGGCGCTTATAGCAAAGCGGAGCAGAATCCCCATATCGGCGTTGTTTTTCACAAAATCGGCGGCTGTTATGCGCAAATCGGGAATGCCGTCATTGTTAAGGTCCTCGTCGGCCTCCTCGTTTAAATTTAGAACCAGCGTCCGCTGGGGGGTACGGATACTCACCGCATCTTCCAGATTCAGCAGTTCCAGCTTGTACTGATTCGCATCCACCGGAACGAGGAGCGAATCCCCTTTATAAAAACGCCGTTCCAGAGAATCGCCGCTCATCACATACTCCGCCGGAGCGCGGACAACAGGCGCCGCTCTCTCCGCCTGCGGGGGCCGCGTTACGAAAAAAAACACTGCGCCGCCGATGCCGCCGAGTACCAGCAAAATAAGCGCGGCGGTAACGAGGATTTTCGGGAGCCGAGACGGGTGCTTTAAGAGCTGTTCTACCGGAACGGGCTGTTCCTGTATCTTGAAAGCCCGGTAAAGGGAAAGCAGTTCCTGCACATCAAGCTCAAGGTAAGCGCCGTAATTTCTCAGGAAACCAACGGCATACAACTCGCCGGGAAAACCGGAAAAATCCTCGGCTTCCAGCGCCTTAAGGTAACGGGCCGCGATGTTCGTCTCACGGCTTACCTGATCAAAACTAAGATTCTTTTCTTCCCGTGCGGCTCGTAATTTTTCACCCAGTGATTCCACCATCCGCCTCCTCTACTCGGCATCCTGAAACAGGAAATTGTTACGCATATTGGCCGAAGCCGGAGAATCATAAATAAAGCGCTGTTCGGGAATTCCCTGATTGATTCTGATATTGGAGAAATCAAAGCGTACCAAACTTTCGGCGATGGTCTGCCCTTCAATCCTGCGGATCAACTGGGTTTCCGGATCGATGCTGAGAATGATCTCCCTGAAGCCTTCCGACACGGAACGCCGCGTCAGGCGGAGCTTTACCACCCGCTCCTGGGAACCGGCGTCCAGCGGCGACGGGGCCGGGCCGGTAACAAAAGAGGGAACATAGTTCCGCCTAAGCAGGGTGAGTCCCTGGGCGCTGGCCAGCGAAGCGCCGGAAGAAGACGAGCGCCTCGTCTGGGTAATGGCCTGGTTCAGCACCACCCGATATTCAGGAAGGTACACGGTCATCAGTTCGCCGTTAAACACAATCACCTGTTCCGCGGGCCGCACGAAATCTATCCGCAAAAAAGAAGGACTCAAATGGCTCACATTTCCCGTCATTTCCGTGCCGCCGGAAAGTATAACGATATTGGCCTCATAATCCTTGACAGCGCCGTAGCGCTCCGCCACCGTCTCAAGATAACGCTCGGCGGTAATAATCTCCTGACCGGAAAGGGTGAAAACGCCCCCCATCAGCGCAAAAACCAGCAAAATCCCCCGTCTGCACATAAGCAACCTCATCATTTTCATTACCATTATATCTTAGTCCAGAGAGAAATATAAGGCAAGTGCGCCTGCGCGCAAACCAGCAATTTTACATTTACATCTTGTTTTACGCACAAAATAGTATGAACCACGGACGAACACAGGCCAACACGGACTTTTACTTTGAAACCCGGTTTTCGTATAAGTCCGCTATAATTCGTCATCGGTTAAATGTAAAACTCCTGCGCGCAAATCATCCGCCGCCGTCTCCCCGAAGAGCGTCCTGATCCATTCCAGAAAAGCGGCGGGCGGCGGGGCAGTGATGGAAGGGGGGAACGTGTCCGCTGAAAGTTCCGGCGATGTTTCGCGCAACTCAAGTTTCCAGGCGTGGAGCAGGAAGCCGCGCTTGCCGCCGCTTAAACTTCGGGCGCCGTATTTGCGGTCCCCCGCAAGGGGATGTCCGTGAGCGGCGGCCTGGGCGCGGATCTGGTGAGTTCTGCCGGTTGTGATTTCCGCGAGGAGCAGAGTACAGGCTTCACCCGCGCCCGGCGGAGTTACGGCCAGGGGGCTTACTTTGGTCAGGGCGGTTTTGCCCTCCCCCGGTTTGACGGCGAAGGTCTTTTGCGCGGCTTTGTCCCGGAAGAGTTCGTCCCGCCAGAGCGCGTCTTTTGCAACGCGGCCTTCCACCACGGCGAGGTAGTACTTTTTCAGGCGCTGTTCCCGCAACAGGGCGCTGAAACGGCGCGCGCCCTCAATGCCGGTAGAAAAAACGATGAGGCCGCTTGAGGGCTTGTCCAGGCGGTGCAACGGGCCGGGCCTGAACGAAAGCGAAGGGGGGAGGCTTCCGGCGAGGAAGGCCCGCGCCATGCCGTCGAGGCCTCCGGGGCCGTGAACGGCGAGGCCCTCAGGCTTGTTAAAGACAATGAGTCCCCCGCCCTGCCAGAGAATCGGGGGCAGCGCCGGTGTTTGAGATGACAGACCCGCCGCTCTCCGCGCCGTATCCGGCACATGTGGGATCACGGCGTCAACCGTGATGAGCGCGCCGGCCTTTATGCGCTGGGAAGGGGCGGCGCTTTTGCCGTCTACCGACACGCGGCCCTGCCGCAGCAGGCGGTGGATCAGGGAAAGGGAACAGCCGCTCAGCGCCTTGCGCAGTACCCGGTCCAGCCGCCGGCCCTCGTCGTTTTCACCGGTTTTTAATTCCATCATCGCTCATTGACCGGGCCGCAGTGAGCCAAGTTCGCGCCGGGCCTGGCGTTCCACTTCTCCGCCGAGGCCGGAGCCGCTGAGCATGGTCAGTATCTTCACCCCGGTGCTGCTCAACGGAGGGCCGGAGAAACGGCAGAGGGAACCGGTGGCCGCGGCAACGGCGATCAACACTTTCCCTTCGCGGGAAACGGCGGAAGGGGACATGGCCTCCATAAAGGCCTGGATGGCAATGCCGTCGGGATCAACGCCGATGCGGCCGATGGCTTCGGCGGCGGCGGCTCTGATTACGGGATCGGTATCCTTCCTGAACACGTTCGTCAGAAAGGGGATCGTCTCCCGCGAGCCGATGTTGGCCAAAAGCATCAAGGCCTGCAGGCGGTACTGCGGCTGCACCGCCGGATGGGTAATTGAAGCCCCAGGCCGGTTGTATTCACCGCCGGCCGCTTCCATAAGGTACGCGGTCCAGGCAAGCTCGTTTTCCCCTACGCTGCCGGACAGTACCGCCTTAGCGATGCCGTCAAGCCGGGCGCTCATCTCCCTTTCCTCAAAACGGAAAGGGTAATCCGCCCAGGGCGAGGGAAGCGGGCTGCCGGTTCCGTAGGAGCCTTCCGGCGCGGGGCCGTACAGGGACTGTCGCTGGAAGCGGGTGCGGTCTTCAATTTTGTAGGCGTTGAGAATCCAGTTCTTGCCGCCTGAATAGAGCACCCCGTCCTCGCCCAAAGCGGGAACGGCGGCGGCGTTCTCCAGTGTGGTAAACCAGAGCCTGCGGCCGTCGGCAGTAAAGCCCGTGGCCCCGCTTGTGGAAAGCACGTAAATCCCCCGCTCGTCGTAAAGCATAACGACCTCTTCCCCGCCGCCGGTGACGGCGTTTGCCCCGGCGGACGCGGAACGCAGGCGGATGTGCGTATCACCCGTCCAGAGGATCTTCCGCTCGTCAACCGAGAGAAGCAGCGTGCGTCCGTCCCGCTGGGTTATGGCCGCCATGTTGCCCCTGCTTGCTGCGGCCAGCGGCGGCGAGGAGAGACGGGGCAGCGTGGAGCGCGACGCCCCCGGATCGGCGGGCATATACCACTCGTCAGGATTGCCGAGGATTTCCATCGTCCCGTTTTCATACAGCGCCATGACCCGCGGCGCCCTCTGCCAGGCGGTCTTTCTTTCCAAAGCGCTGCCCGCGGCGGCGCTCAGTGAAACCAGTACCGCCGGCGGGGAGATCAGTTTCCAAACCAACGCGCCGCCAAACGGATCGATACGCAGCACTTCCCCTTTTTCCAGGGCCAGCAGAACGCCGCCGCCCTGATCCAGACGCGGGCTGAGACGTATCTGTTCCGTAAAACGCCGCGCCCAGAGCAGGTTTCCCGATGCGGTATAGCAGGAGAGTTTATCGCCGGTGGGCACAAAGAGCCGGCCGTCCCAGCCGGAAACAACCGGCCCGGAGAGCGGCCCGCCGGGGTTCCGCCGCCACAGTTCCCTGCCCGCCCGGTTCACCGCAATGAGCACCCCGTTTACGCGGGAGATATACGAGGTTCCTTCCCGCGAGCGGCTTACAAACGGGCTAATCCGCCCCCGCGCCGAATAGTTCCACAGGAGCGCGCCGCCGGAGGAATACGCCTTGATGTTCCCCCCGTCCAGCGCCACCACCGCCGACTGTACCTGCGTCGCCGGCAGCCCTGTAACCTCCCCCCCCAGCGCGCGTACCCAAAGCGGCTCGGCATCCACCTGCCCCCGCTCCCGGTCCAGCACCGGCCCGCTCTGGGAAAAAACAGCAAGGGGAAGCAGCAATAGTGATATGAGGAAAAAAAATCGCATCGCTGTCTTAATTCTTGCCGAATATCGCCGGACTTGCAAGAGAACGAAAGAGAAAGGCAGGAGTTTTACATTTAACCACGGACCAACACGGACAAATGAAGAGCGGCGTCGCGCTGCCTAATCGGAATCCATGACCGCATAAGGGTAGCCATTGACGGACGTATTCGACAATCTCAATGCCTGTTTACACTTCAGGGCTAAAGCCCCTCGGCATCCGCAACGGCTCTGGTTTCTGCTATGCTTCATTCCCACGCCAGTAACTCAAGTGCCGGCCGCCAAATCAAAGATGATAATTCTTTATTTTCCGCCAGAGGGTACTGCGGCTGATCCCCAGGCGTTCTGAAGTACGGCATTGATTCATCCCTTCTTCTTTATAAACCTGCCAGATTATATTGTCGGTTATTTTTTCCAAACTCCCCCTCAGGGGAAAGAAACCATTGTTTTCCCCGGTGAGAATTTTTTCTTTTGAAATAACCGCTTCGGTATCTTCCGGTTTAATATAGGCGTCATCGGCATTTAAGACCAATTCCTTCATAACCCGAACAAACTGACCGGTATTTTCAGGCCAATTATATTCCCGCAGTATCTCAAGGGATCTATTGTCCAGTCCCACAATTTGTCTTCCGTAATCAAAATTAAATTCATTAATAAAAAAATTAGCCAGATCGGGAATATACTCCTTTTTTTCCCGCAGCGGGGGAATCAGGACGGTAAAGCAGTCACCTTCCATTTCATCTTTTAGATACCGGACCAGAGGATACCGGATATTCCCATCAGGAGAAAACGTATATGAACAGAATATACGGTTTCTCTTGTGAAGCTCCGTATTCTTAAAATAGGTAACAAACAGGCCCTGGGCTTCCGGGGAAAGAAAATGAATATCCTTAATATGGATACTGATATTGTTTTCCCCCAGGGGGGAGTCTTCATCTTCAAGCAGCCTATGAAGTTCTTTTTCCCGTAAAAAATGGCAATTAATAGTGAGGAAGGTCTTGTCCTGTAGAGCGCTTTGGCGGTGTATATAATAAGCCAGGGAATTTTTGCCCGTCCCCGGTTCTCCGGTAATGATGACAGGATAATGGACACGACTGATCTTGTCTGCCTTTGCAATGACGGAGCGTACAGAAGCTAAATTATGGTAGAAGGGCAGCATGATAGACTTATTTCCGGTAAAATCATCCCGGACGGAAAGAAAATCATTCGAAGCGCCGGTTTCCATGGTCCTGCGTATATAAAAATAGGCCTTTTCACCGTCCCTTATCCCCCGGATCTTCCATAAAAAGGAACCGGACTTACGCAGCGCTTCTATTTCCTGTTTGTCAAAAACCTTCTCAATAAAAGAAGGGAGTATTCTTGAAAGCCCGGTGTTTTCCTCCTCTCCCAATGTTGCTTCCGTATTTGAATAGCACAATTTTTTCTGACGATCATATATATTGACATAAAGCGGACAATGGTCCACAACATTTTTGAATAAAAGGTTTCTTTTTTTAACGCCTTCGATAATGGCGCACAACTTTTTACCTTCATTTAAGGCGGCAAGGATTCGCTCTTTCCCTGAAATAATCAAGACCCCTTTCAAGTGTAGTTTCTTTGCGGTCCGTATGGTAATCGCGTCGCCTACGATTAAAGTATACCCCTCTTTTTTAAGCCGAAGTATCTCGTCTTCCACCGCGTCCTCATCGGTGATAACCGAAAAATCAAGCGTGAATTCCATCAGCCTGCAAATTGTCTGTATTTGCGCTATGATGTTCGGAAACCCGGTGACACAAAATTTTTCGGAAAAACCCTGAGCAAGCCGTATGGCATGGAGTATATCATATTCAGAGATTGAGATTTCCACTACCGGGATAGTAGCTTCCTCCTCTATTAAACGGGCTGTGCCGCCCCGGGAAATAATAAAATCAAACCCTTTTTCCTGTTCCTTCCTAACCTGTTGTACCCCGGCAGACAAGTCGCCGTAATATACCTCTAGATCAAAATCC
This sequence comes from Treponema sp., assembly GCA_031279635.1. Lineage (GTDB taxonomy): Bacteria > Spirochaetota > Spirochaetia > Treponematales > Breznakiellaceae > WQXQ01. The sequence continues at coordinate 7,550 of JAITIC010000005.1, forward strand.
TCCAGTTCAGGAGATATCTGGTTTATCAATTTTTTCATTCCTTCATAGGGGGCAATGGCAAGGACTCGCAGGGGTTTCATATATCCTTATCCTTTATAGTACGGATCACAAAACAGCGCATTTCAAACCCGTTTATGTGTTTAATTATGTAACAATTATTTTATCACAAATGGCATATAGTGACAATATCAAAAAATGCTTCGTTTTGAAACATATTTTAGTATAATTTTATTTGACAACGGAAAATTTCACCAGTATGATAAATTATTATGGTGCTGAAAGCATAACTGTTTCATATTGAAACAGTTATGCGTATTGTGTGGCCGGCTCATATAAGGAAGGTATTGTGTATAAGCTGGTGGTCCTGGCCGATGATTTTACCGGAGCCCTGGATACGGGTGTCCAGTTCGCCAAAGCGGGCCTTCGTACCGTGGTGTCAACGGTCCATGGTTCCGGGGAATATACCGGCGGGGAGACTCCCCGGGTTTTGGTCGTGAATATGGAAACCCGGCATATCTCTCCGGCCGCAGCGCGGCTTAAGGTTAGAAATATCGTCCGGGAAAATAATGGAGAATATTATTACAAAAAAACCGATTCAGGCATGAGGGGCAATATCGGCGCCGAGTTGGAAGGGCTCTACGGTACGGGAGAAAACGGAAACATCTTTTTTGTTCCTGCCCTTCCCCGAATGGGCCGCACGACCAGCAAGGGATACCACTATGTTGACGGCGTTCCGGTAAGCAGGAGCGCCTTTGGAAAAGATCCCTTTGAACCGGTTACGATGGATTTTATACCGGATATTATCGCGAGTCAGAGTTCCCTTCCCGTGGGCTTGGTTTCCGCTTCTGATCTTGCAGAGAACCGCATCCCTGCCGGTGACGCGGCTTTTCTGGTGTTTGACGCGGCGGATAAAAACGAACTTGAAGCGGTGGCGCGGTTCATAAAAACGCGGCGCCCCCGACTCATGGCGGGCTGTGCGGGTTTTGCCGAATATATACCTGAACTTTTGGATATGAGCGGAACAGCGTCCGGTGACTGGCGCGCCGGTTCGGCGGGGCTGATCGTGTTTTCAGGCAGCCTCCACGAAACTACCTTGGACCAGATGGTATATGCGGAGGATCGGGGATTCGAGTCCATCACCTTGTCGCCGGAAGAAAAACTCTCCGCCGCTTTAGGAAATTCCCCTCAGGGCCGGGTTATTCTGGACAAAATTGAAAGGGCCTATCAAAAAAACGGCAAGGTTATCCTGAAGGCCGCGGACGGCCCGGAAAACATCAATTCCACCAACGCGCTTGCCGAAAAAATGGGATTAAGCGGGAATAGGGAACGGGAATGTATTGCCGCAAATCTCGGCGGTATGGCGGCCATGGTCCTTCAATCGGGCTTATGCGAAAACATCGCGATTTTCGGCGGAGATACCCTGGCGGAGTTTATAAAAATTTTGGGGGACAGCGAAATTATTCCCCAGGGCGAAATCTCAGGGGGTGTGGTGTTTTCACAGCTTTTCTATAAAAAAGACGGCGAAGAAAAGTTTGTAAACCTGATAACCAAGTCGGGCGGGTTCGGGGGCCGGGATATTGTGCTTTCCATTGCCGGTTACCTGGAAGAAAAAATCCCCTGCGTAAACAGGGTCTTTCCAAAAACTTCAGTTTTGGGGATTGGATCAATTAAAAAAGGAATGACTATATGAGTTTTCAGCTGCAGATGCCGGCACGGGTGACCCTGGGTGAGGGCGTCCTTGTCCAGGTTGAGGAAACTATCGGCCGGAACAGGGCAAAGCGGGTTCTGGTATGTACTGATGAAACTTTGCGTAAACTGGGTGTAACTTCCCTCCTGGAATCTGTTATCGCCAAGACCGGGGCGTCCATGGAAATCGTGGATAATATAAAAGCCGAACCTTCGGTACCGGATGTGGAAAAATCTCTTGGGACGATCAAAAACACGGCCGCGGATCTGCTCATCGCCATAGGAGGCGGTTCGGTTATGGATACGGCAAAAATCATTGCCGTGCTCCTGGGCGCGTCCTACGGGATAAAAGAACTTTTGTCAGACCCTTCAAGGGCGCGGAAATTCTGTCCCACTTTGATGATCCCCACTACCTGCGGGACCGGCAGCGAAGCGACTTGTAACGCCATTGTGTCTATTCCGGAAGAACAGGTTAAAAAAGGTATTGTCAGCGCCGCATTTATTCCTGATGAGGTGATTTTAGACGTGGATAATATTAAAGGGCTGCCCAAATCCATCATAGCCGCCACCGGCGTAGACGCCCTGGCCCACTGTGTGGAATGTTACACCAGTAAAAAAGCCACGCCTCTCTCGGATCTCTACGCTTCAGGGGGCGCCAAATTGATTTTCCACCATATCGAAAAAGCCTATACGGAACGGGACGGCGGATCCCTGCAAAATATGCTTTTGGGTGCCTTTTATGGCGGGGCGGCTATCACCGGCAGTGGTACTACCGCGGTTCACGCATTGTCCTATCCCCTGGGGGGCCGGTATCACGTTCCTCATGGGGTATCCAATGCCATCCTTTTTGCACGGGTTATGGCTTTTAACAAAGACGCCTGTGGTGAACGTCTTGCCGCCCTCTGTGACGCCGTATACCCCAAACACAACGCCAGGGCCGCCGGGGAAAAAGCGGACTTCATTATCCGGCGTATTTCAGAAATCGTAAAAAACACCAATATTCCGGTAAGCCTTAAAGATTTTGGCGTAAAAGAAGAGGACCTGGAAGATATGGTTCAATCCGGCATCCGGCAAAAACGGCTCCTTGACAATAATATGAAAGAACTTTCCCCGGATGATATCAGGGACATCTACCGTCAGGTGATTTAGAGGCAGGCGCAGATGAACGAAAAACCGGTTTTAGGTATAACTTTGGGGGATCCTTCGGGCATAGGGCCTGAGATAACCATAAAAGCCCTGGGTCAAAAACGTATTTATGATATATGCAGGCCCCTGGTGGTGGGGGACGCGCGGGTTTTGGAGAAAGCCGCCAGAGAAGCGCTTAAGCGGCAGGATATCGTGATTCATCCGGTGTCTTCCGTTAAAGAATCCTGTTTCGGTTTTGGCACTATTGACGTGTTTGATCTCCCGTGTATTGATATTGAAAAACTTAGGATAGGCAAGGTTGACGCCCAAAGCGGGGAAGCGGCTTTTTTGGCGGTAAAAAAGGTGATTGAACTGGCATTGGCAGGAGAAATTGACGCTACCATTACCAATCCCCTCAACAAGGAAGCTCTTAACCTTGCGGGTCACCACTATTCGGGGCATACGGAAATTTACGCGGATCTTACGGGCACCAAAGAATATTCTATGATGTTGGCCGAGGGAGAACTCCGGGTAGTTCATGTTTCCACCCATGTATCCCTTAGGGAAGCCTGTGACGGGGTAAAAAAAGACCGGGTTTTGAAAGTGATAGAGCTGGCCCACCGTACCTGCCAAAGCCTGGGTATAGAAAAACCCCGGATCGCCGTGGCGGGCCTAAATCCCCATGCCGGTGAAAACGGTATGTTCGGCCGAGAAGAAATCGACGAGATCATCCCCGCTATAGAAATTGCCAGGACCGGAAACATAGATGTCCAGGGGCCTGTTCCGCCGGATACGCTTTTTTCAAAAGCCCTGGGCGGAATGTACGACATCGTGGTCGCCATGTATCACGATCAGGGACATATACCCCTCAAGGTAGTTGGGTTCCGCTACGATAAGGCTTTAGGGAAATGGCAGGCCGTAAATGGGGTTAATATCACTTTGGGATTACCTATCATCAGAAGTTCCGTGGATCACGGTACGGCCTTTGGCCATGCGTGGCAGGGTTCCGCAAATGAATCGAGCCTGGTAAACGCTATTGAATACGGCGTCAGATTGGCTATAAACAAAAATAATACACAGGGAGCGTAGGATGGCAAAAAAATATCATGGGGTTATTCCGCCCATTATTACCCCGGTTGATGAAAACGAAAATGTGGATGAAAAAGGATTCCGGGCCCTCCTGCGGTACTGTGCGGATCGGGGGATACACGGTATGTTTGTGGGAGGAACCAACGGCGAGACCATGGCCTTGACCCGGGAACAGCGGGATCGGGCGATAAAAATAACTCTGGATGAGATAGGAAAAGACATCCCTGTTATGGCCGGCGTGATGGATTCCAGTACCCGCAGAGTTATCGAGAACATCAAGCGGCTGGAACAGATGGGCGGGAAATGCGCGGTGGTTACTCCGATTTTTTACGCCCGTCATAATTCCCAGGAAGAGACTGTCCGCCATTTTGAGGCAATCGTAAAAGAAACCAGCATCGATCTTGCTGTATACAATATTCCGCCTTTTACCGGACAAAAACTGACCGCGGCGACGATTATAGCGATCGCCCAATTAGATCATGTAGTGGTTATTAAAGACTCTGCCGGCGATTTCACCGAGTTCCACAAAATAATTCGGGAATATGAGCGGAACCTCGAAATAAGTGTGCTCCAGGGCATAACCCTTCAGGGAACCGGGAGTTTTCTTGTCGGCGCTGACGGTTACGTTCCTTCCATAGCGCCGCTTTTCCCGGAACTCTTTGTCGCCCACTATGAAGCAGGCGTAAATTTTTATAAGACCAACGACAGAGAAGTTTTCAAAAAACTTATGATTCTGGACGCGCTGGTCGCTGAAACCGCGGAGGTGCTTGGAATGTCGAAAAACGCCTTTGCCGCAAATAAGTTTGCGATAAGTATTTTGGGCTTTACTGATAAAAGGGTAATTCGGCCTGTTGATACAATTAACACCGGTGAGGAAAAGAAAATCAGAGAGAAAGTTGCGGCAATTAACGAAAAAATACGCGCCGCCGGATTAATACCATAGGCAAATGCGTTTTATGGGGGTGTATAAAACACTTTCATAACGTTTTGTAATAAATCTCTGGAGGGTTTTTATGAAGAGAAGTTCAAGTATCCTGATTGTGTTGCTGGCAATCTTAATTATGCCGGCAATGGTTTTTGCTGCAGGAAACCGGCAGCAAAGTTCCGTCGGTTCGGGCGGCGCGGTACACCTGTTGTTCGGAACCCACTCGGTTGGAACCGCAACCTATAACATATCCGCCGGCCTCGGTCAATTATGGGAAAGGTACCTGCCCGCAGGCTCCCAGGTGGATGTGCAGCCCATTTCTCCCGGCGGAATGGGCGCCCCGTATCTTTTTGAAGGGACCAATACCCAGATCGCCTTTATCAACGGCGCTCCGGCGAAGTGGGCTTATGAGGATGGGACCCTGGGCCGTCCGCCTACGAAAAACTACCGCGGACTGGTCGGAGAACTGACCGCGGTCTCGGCGGTAAACTTCCTCACCGAAAGTTTTATCAGGAGATACAATGTTACAAGTGTAGAAGACGCGCTCCGGCGAAAACTCCCAATCCGTATCGGATGTAGTCCCAAGGGCTCAATGGACGAAAAAATCGTTGAGATGCTCCTTAGCGACTATCTTGGCATCACCTATGACGATGTCAAGAGCTGGGGCGGGGATGTGATTCATGGCGGCGGTTCCGATCTTGCCTCAATGGTCAAGGACGGCAACATAGATATGATGCTGGATCATACATCGGCACAGTCCTCGACCATGGTTGAAATCGCCATGACCAGCGATGTCCGCTTTATGGAGTGGGAAAAAGCAACCCTCGACTGGTTCTATGCCCACGGCTTCCAGCCGGTTATTCTTCCGGCAAATTCCTTTAAGGGACAGACTACAAACATTACCAATGCGGGAACGCCGGATTGTATCTTCGTGAGCGTAAACATGAGCGATGATGTGGCGTATGCCATGGTCAAAGCTATGGATGAAAACCGCGCCCAGCTTATACAGCAATATTCTTCCCTTTCTCCGTTTAATCCCGCAACCGCCTGGGAGCCGATCCGTCTTGGCGGTGTTCCTTTGCATCCGGGAGCGGAAAGATATTACCGGGAAAAAGGTTATATGAAATGAGCCTCCGCGGGGCAAGCCCCGCGGTATCTTAAACGTTGCGTTGGTTTGAACGGAGGTTCGTTCGATAGGAAGTTTATTATACCGTCTGGTTTAACACCAAATTTTTGTAGGTGTTGCGTTATTTGGGCCGGAGCAAGCTTGGCAAGCGCAGCTTGCCTTAGGGTAATAAACCAGACTTTCGAATTAGGATTCGTAATTACAGATATGAGAGGAGGACGGTATGGCACAGGATAAAATGGAAAAATGGCGGTATACAACACTCATTGTGTTATCGGCAGTTTTCTTGTGTTTTGAATTGTACATCGGTGTCATCCGCCCTCTTCCCCTTATTTCAAACCCGATACATTTAAGTCTTGCTTTGATCGTTACCTTTCTGGTTCAGCCGCTGGCAAAGAAATACGGCAAGTCCCGGCTCTGGCTCATTGATGCGGCGCTTATCATACTGGCGGCGGTCATAGCTTTTTATTTTATACTGGATGAACAGCGGCTGACATATAGAGTGATGATTGTAGACAAGATGCTTCCTATTGATCTTTTCTGCGCCTTCGCCTTGTTTGGGATACTAATGGAAGCGGTGCGGAGAACCCTGGGACTCAACCTGTTCATTTTTATTCTGTTTTTTGTGGCCTATGCATTCTTTGGCCAATATCTTACCGGACCCTTCCGGTATAGTGGTATGACTTGGCAGCAATTTGGGGAGATGCTTACCCTGACGCCGGACGGCATTTTTGGCTCACCCCTGTCAACCTCGGTAAATACCCTGTTCTATTTCCTCCTCTTCGGCGCGTTTTTCGCAAGCTGCGGTGGAGGGGATGTACTTATTGACTTGGGCATGAAGCTGAGCGACAAGACCGCCGGAGGGCCGGCTAAAGCCGCGGTTGTCTCATCCGGTCTTATGGGAATGATCTCGGGCAGCGCGGTTGCCAATGTTACTACTACCGGGGTTATTACCATTCCTCTTATGAAAAAAACCGGGTATACTCCGGAGGAAGCCGGCGCCGTTGAATCGGTGGCGTCCACCGGGGGGCAGATCATGCCGCCTATCATGGGTGTAGGTGCCTTTATCATGGCCGAGATGATCGGTATCAGTTATGCAAGGATTGCCGTCTCGGCGATCATCCCCGCTCTGGCTTATTATCTTGGAATATTTCTTATAGTACATTTTATCGCAAAAAAGCGTAATTTAATGAAGCAAAACGCCAATGTCAAAGTAAATATAGTGCCGATGCTTCCCCGGCTTTACCGGCTTATTCCGATAATCTTAGTCGTAGTTATGATATTTATGGGTTCGTCTCTTACCAGAGCGGCTCTGGTTGGGGTAATACTTTCCGTGGTTATCAACCTCATCTCAAAAAAAATCCGAATGAATTTTATGGGTTTTGTGGATACCATGCTGGACGGCATCCGTCAGGCCGCTTCTATCGCCATTCCCACCGCCGCCTGCGGCATCATGATAGGCATTGTGGTACGCTCCGGCGCGGCGAATAAGCTCACTACGATCATCGCTACTGTCGGAGGGTCCAATCTGCTGGTGGCGCTGATTTTAGCCATGATTGGCTGCCTTATCCTAGGCATGGCCCTTCCTACGGTCGCCGCATACCTTATCGCAAATATACTTTTTTGTCCGACATTGATAGCTCTTGGCATCCCTTCACTTCAGGCTAATATGTTCATCTTCTACTTCGGCGTTATAGCCCAGATTACGCCGCCGGTATGCCTTGCGTCTTTTACTGCCGCCGGTATCGCCAATGCTGATTCATGGAAAACCGGCTGGAAGGCTTTTACCTACGTTATAGTAACCTTCCTCGTACCCTATATCTTTGTATTCCAGCCGTCGGTGCTGCTTATAGGAACGCCGGGTGAAATAACCTATGTATGTGTGGTTTTGATTGTGGCAACGACCATGCTTGCTGCCGGTATTACCGGTTATCTTTTTGGAAAAATAAACTGGATGTTCAGGATTATCCTGTTGGCCGGTGCTGTTTGTGTGGCGATTCCGGAATCTATCACGGATATAATAGGCTTTATTATTGCCGTGGTGATTGGTATTATTACGTTTCTTATATCTCGAAGGGGGCGGACGGCAGCATCCCCTGGCAGGGGTTAAGGAGGGATTATGATTTTTGCACCGAAAAACAACCTGGAGCGCTACAGGGTTGTCAGCGCCAATATGGGCGTTGCTATTGACTATCTGTTGCAAAACAATATGGAAAGTTTGCTGCCCTGTAAAGTAGAAATCAACGACAATGTGTATATGCTGGTTCAGTACTACGATACCGGTTCTCATACAGAAAGAAAATTCGAAGCCCACGATCAATACATTGATATCCAATTTTACTTAAGCGGTGAAGAGTTTATCTATGTTGAGGACCGTTCAAAACTGCATGTGGCAGAAGCTTATAATGCGGAACGGGATGTGGTTAAGTTTCACGATACCGGCGCTCATTCTGTCCGGCTTTTTATGACGCCGGGTTCTGCCGCCATCTTTTTCCCCGAAGACGGACATAAGCCGAACTGTATGATTGATGATATGCCTAAGCCGGTGAAAAAAATTGTGATGAAGGTGAGACTGTAAAACGATCCGATTTCAAATTCGTTTGTTTCTAAAGCTGTGGTTTCAGAATCCGATATTTTGGAATTGCCGTAACTGATAAAAATATAGAGGCTTATGATGAAATTGATATTGACTCAACCGCTTTGTCCCGAAGCATTAAAAATGATCGGTGAAAAAGACGAAGTTTATCTAGCGAATAACGGGAACCCTGCGGATTATCCTGAAGTGATGAAAGATGTGGATATATTTATTTTGCGTCTTGGAAAAATTGATAGAGATGTTATTAAAAACTCCCCCGGACTCAAGGTAATTGGCAAGGTTGGCGTAGGCTATGATACGGTGGACATTGCCGCCGCAACAGAGGCAGGCATTCCGGTAGTGATTACGCCTGGAGCTAATAGCCGTTCGGTGGCAGAACACACCCTTGCTATGATGATGGCTATTTCTAAGGATTTGGTGAATACCTACAATGAAACCAAGAAGGGAAACTTTAACGAAGCCCGATCAAGCGGCCGGCTTTTTGAAATGTTCGGAAAAACAGCGGGGATCATCGGTCTTGGTTCAATTGGCGCCGAAGTTGCACGGCTTTGTAAGGCTCTTGGTATGGTTGTTTTAGCTTTTGATCCATTCTTGACTAAAGAAAGAATTGAGAGTCATGGGTGTGTTTTCTATGCGGATTATGAAGACATGATCAAAGAGTGTGATTTTATTTCGATCCACGTACCCCTCACGGAGAATACGAAGGTTATGATAGGGGAGAGACAGTTTTTCATGATGAAAAAAACCGGAATACTAATTAACTGTGCCCGTAGTGGAATCGTGGATGAAAAGGCTCTAATAGAAGCCCTTGAGGCCCATACGATTGCCGCAGCCGGAATAGATGTCTTTCAGACTGAACCTCCTGATCCAGATAACCCGCTGCTTACAACCCGGAATCTGCTTTATAGTCCCCATAGCGCGGCTCAAACCAGAGAAGCAATAATAAAGATGCACACTATGTGTATGGAAGGATGTTTAGCGATAGCCAGGGGTAAAAGATATCCGCATATAGTGGATAATGCTGTTTACCAACATCCCAGGTGGAAAGAATGTTGTTAAATCAATGTCTTAGGAGATAATATGAAAAAATATATTATCAAAAATGATGCGGTTAAATTTCTTTCAGAAGTTATGGGGAGTGCTGGTTTATCATTTGGGGAGGCAAAACGCTGGGCAGAACTATTAACTGAAACTTCACTTTTGGGGTTTGATACCCATGGTATCAGAATGGCCGAAAATTATGTAGAGCTTTTCTCACGGGGAGGGGCAAAAGCCGCAGTGCCGAAGTTATTGGTAGATAAAGGCGCTATAGCGCTTTTCGATGGCCTCGATTCCTTGGGGCATCTAGCGGCTTGGGCTGCAGTGGTTAAGGCAGCCGATAATGCAAAGAAGTACGGTATCTCATTCACCGCGGTAAAAAACGCTGGGCACATTGGAGCGTGCTCTATCTATACAAAAGCCCTTGCCCAGCGGGACTGTATCGGAATTGCCTGTGCTACAAGCAGGCCAGGAATAGCGCCTACTGGTGGTACCAAGGCTACAGTCGGTATCAACCCCTTATCGGTCGCAGCTCCAATCGGCGGGAATGACTTTTTCTTGCTTGATATGTCCACTACAGTCACGGCTATGGGCAAGGTAACCATGGCGCAAGATAGCGGACAATCTTTACCCCTCGGCTGGGCTTTAAACAAGGACGGAAAACCCACAACCGATCCTAGGGAAGCTAAAGCCGGAAGCCTTCTCCCCATAGGCGGATATAAAGGTTATGGGTTGGCGTTAAGTATAGAACTTATCTGTTCGGCTTTGATCGGGGGGAGTTTCGCGGCAGAAATTTCAAGCTGGCTGGGCGATCCTTCAACGCCTCCAAAGATTCCTTTTTCGATGATAGCTTTGGACATTTCTCACTTTAATGATCCTGGGGTTTTTAAAGCCATCGTGAAAGAATGGCTGGCAAAGGTTGTCGATGTGCCAAAGCAGGAAGGAGTAAACCGCATTTATGTTCCCGGTGAAATGGCTGCCGAACATTATAGGATCAGAAGTAATGAAGGCATACCCATTGAAGAAATAACCATCGAATCCTATAAGCGGTTGGCGAAGAAATATTCTGTCCTGATGGCCCACATCATCGAAAAGTAAGGAAGTTCCATATTATAACCGGATTCGTATCCATTCCGCTTGACCGTAAACCAATTGATCCGGAGCGTCAGGGTGGAACGGGCCGAACAACTGCTTCAGTCCGGCAGGCAGTCGATTGCTCAAATCGCGGAGGCTGTGGGGATCGACGACTACAACTACTTTTCCAAAGTATTCAGGGAAGAAACCGGCATAGCGCCTTCGCTGTTCCGCAGGCTTTGCGAAAAGGAAAAGTAATTCCCCGGACCGGGACATTCCTGAAAGCGAAGGCGGGACAGGG
>JAITIC010000042.1 GCA_031279635.1 Treponema sp.
TCCATATTCGGCGGCGCTACGATTATCGGTGAGGGAGTTGTAATCGGCAGCAACGCCTTTATCACCAAGTCGGTGCCGGAAAAAACCAGGGTTAGCGTGAAAAGTCCGGAGATGCAGTACAAGGTAGACGCCCAAAGCGCCCGCGAGCTTGACCAGGACGGTTTTTGGGACTGGGTGATATAGGGAGCCTGTTTCAAAACTAATTGACTGTGCGCTAACACGCACGGTTTTGAAACAGCCTCCAGGGAAAAACTTTTAGGCGCGGAGATACCGGCTGTCATCCCGTTCTCTCCACCCGCTCCGCAAACTCCGAGGGGCTGAAGCCCCGCAGCTTTCTGAAAATCTTGCTGAAGTAATTGGGGTCACGAAAACCGACGGCAAAGGCGATTTCCTTGATACTCAGGCCGGATTCGCGGATCAGCTTTTCGCTTTTTTCGATGCGGAAGGCGGTGAGGTAATCGACGAAATTGGTTCCAAGCTGATCCGAGAAAAGACGGCTCAGGTAGGCGGGCGATACCTGGGCGGCCCCGGCGGCGGTACTAAGCTGCAGGGCGGAGTCGGCGTAATATTCCCTGATGTAGGCGATGGCTTTGACCAGGGGGAGGGGGCCGCCGGAACGGCGGAGGGCGGCCTCGTTCAGCAGTTTTTCAAAGGCGGCAGCGGACCAGTATTCCCAGGCGGCAATGTCCTTCAGCGCCATGATTTCCTTGGCCGCGTTAAAGAGCGGCGTTTCGTCAGGATTGCTGTAGCAGCCGGTGATGTCGTCCAGAAGGAACATGAAGAGCGACGCCATTTTTCCCTTGGCAAGGTTGAAATCCTGGCCGGCGAAAACGCCGCCCCAGACAAGGGCGAACAGTTTTCGCAGTTCCGCGGGATCCGCGGCGCCGATTTTTCGGCGAAGCTGGATGAACAGCCTGCGTTCATCATCCTGTACGCCGTGGTTTTGGGATCCTTTTTGCTTGCGCCTGTCCTCCAAATTGCGGAGCGCGGCGGCGCAAGACAGGTACAGTTCCGGTCCCCGCCGCAGGTCTCCCAGGCCCAGAAATTTTTTACCGCCCGGCGGAAGCTCCCCAAGGGCGAGGTCGAGCATTTCCTCAAGATCGCCGCGGCTGAGTTCGCCGGAGATAAGGAATATGCCCCGGTCCAGCATGGCGTCATATACGCAGTGGCGCTTGTAGGAAACAAGCTCCGCCAGGCGGGCGCATACCGGTTCGGCTTCCCCGCTTTCCAGGATGCAGACAATTCCCCTGTCCGAGGGAAGGGCCAGCTCCGCGCGGATCGCCGCCCATTCGCCTTCGCCCATCGCTTTCCAGATGGTCCGCCGCATAAAACGCTGCAAGGGCGTTTCCATTTCCGCGGGTACGGCTTCGCGGCTTTGCAGGGCCTCCCGTACCGTGTCCAGAGTCGCGAGGAATGTCTTTTTGGACACGGGCTTTACCAGATAGTCGAACACGCCCAGAGGGATGGCCCGCTGGGCAAGGTCAAAGCGCTCGTAGGCGGTGGAGAGGACAAAGATCATCGCGGGGAATTTTTTGTGCACGTCCGCGATAACTTCAAGACCGTCAAGGCCGGGGATGTTGATGTCCATAAAAACCATGTCCGGCTCAAGTTCGTGAATCAGCTTGAGGGCCTCAAAGCCGGAGCGCGCCTTGCCCGCCAGGGTAAAACCGGCGCAGCCTTTGAGCATGAAGACATAGCTGTCCAGCACCGGCTCTTCATCATCCACAACCAAAACGCGGTACATATCAATAAATAGTAAATAACAGTAAAGGAAAAGTCTATGTATCAGACAGCCGCGTGAGCCTGTCCCAAAACCGCGCCCCCGGCTGTGCCGGGAATGTGAGCGCACAGTCAATTAGTTTTGGGACAGGCTCCAGTTTCTCTTCCCGCCGATTTTCAAAAAAAAAGTGTAATCGATTACATTTTTTTGTTGACAAATCCCGGATTAGGGTTGATTATTAAGAAATGAGGAGGCTGTTATGTTAATCGGCATTGATCCGGTAATAAGTCCCGAACTGCTTGACGCGCTGTTCCGCATGGGGCATGGGGATGAAATTGTGCTGGCGGACGCTTTTTTCCCCGGGGATTCCTGTAATTCACGGGTGATTCGGGCGGACGGCATCAGAATTCCCGCTCTTTTGGACGGAATCCTGGCTTTGATCAACCTGGATTCGTATGTTCCTCACCCGGTTGCCATGATGGCCCCCGGTCAGGGCGATACCCTGGATGAGAAAGTCGAAGAATCCTACCGGGCGGTGATAGACCGGCGCTGGCCGGGAACCCCTTCCACGGAGCGGATTGAGCGTTTCGCGTTCTATGAACGCACGAAAAAGGCTTTTGCCGTGCTTATGACCGGAGAAACGGTCAAATACGGGAATATTATCCTGAAAAAAGGGGTTATTCCGCTGGGAACCAGCTGTAATCGTTTACACGGCTTTAAATTGGAGCCATGAGAAAGACAATCAAGGATGTGGCCGACGCGGCGGGAGTCTCAACCGCCACGGTTTCCAGGGCGCTTGCCGAAAATCCCAGTTCGGTGGCGGAAGAAACGCGGCTCAGGGTAATTGCTGCGGCCGACAAGCTGAGTTACCGGACGAATCATACGGCAAGGAGCCTTAAAGTCCGGTCCACCATGACGGTGGCGGTTGTGTTTCCTGAGCTGGCAAACGATTTTTTTATGGATGTGGCGGAGGGAATCGAGCGGGAACTGGATGCGCAGGGTTATACCATGCTGCTCTCCTCCTCCCGCAATTCCGTTGAGGAGGAAAAAAAGCGGATTTCCATGCTGGCGGACCGTATGGTTGACGGTATGGTGATCATTCCGGCGGGATCGCGGGGGGAGCATCTACGGGTCACGGCGGAGCGGGTGCCTATGGTCCTGGTGGACCGGATTGTGGAAGGCCCCGGCTTTGACGCGGTGGTTTCCGACAACGAGGACGGGACCCGGCGACTTACCCAGGCCCTCCTGTCCGACGGTTTTAAGCGGATTGCCTTTGTGGGCGGGGAAATAACCGTGTCCACCGCAAGGGAACGGCTTTCCGGTTACGCACGGGCGCTGGCGGAGGCGGGAATTCAGCCTGAGCCTTCCTGGATTTGTCTGGGAGGAATGAACGTGGAGGACGGCTATCAGCGGATGAAGACTCTCATGGAAGAGCCGAACCCGCCGGAAGCCATGGTGGCGGTGAATCTGCTGATCCATTTGGGGATGGAGCGGCGGCTCCTGGATATGGACGGCCCGAAGCCGCCGGTGGTTATCGCGGGCTTTGACGAGTCCCGCTATACGCCCTTTTTGCCGGCCAGCCGCTACACCGCTTTCCAGGACGCGGTAGCAATAGGAAAACGGGCGGGACAGCGGATCATCGAGAATATCCGGGAAAAAAAGACCGGGCGTTTTGAGCGGGAACATTCCGGGGAGCGGATTATCCGCCTGCCGGTAACCATACATCATCATTATACAGTTGGAGGAAAAAATGGCAATTAATCGTTTTAGAGGCGCCTATCCCAAAATCGGGATTAGGCCGACTATTGACGGGCGTCGCGGTCCCTTAAAGGTACGGGAATCGCTTGAGGATCAAACCATGAATATGGCGAAAGCGGCGAAGGCGCTGTTGGAAAAAAACATACGGTATTCCAACGGCGAGCCGGTTCAGGTGATTATCGCCGCCACGACCATCGGGCGGGTGGCGGAAGCCGCGGCCTGCGCGGACCTGTTCAAGCGCGAAGGGGTGGACATCACCTTGACGGTAACGCCCTGCTGGTGCTACGGCTCGGAAACCATGGACACGGACCCGCAGACCATTAAAGGCGTCTGGGGATTCAACGGCACCGAGCGGCCCGGGGCGGTGTACCTGGCGTCGGTACTGGCATCCCACGCCCAAAAAGGACTGCCCGCTTTCGGCATCTACGGCCACGAAGTGCAGGACGCCAGCGATACGGAGATTCCGGCGGACGTGCAGGAAAAGCTCCTGCGGTTTGGGCGGGCGGCGGTGGCCGCGGCCACCCTGCGGGGCAAGAGTTATCTGCAAATCGGCTCTATCTGCATGGGCATTGCCGGCTCGATCATCAACCCCGAATTTT
This sequence comes from Treponema sp., assembly GCA_031279635.1. Classification (GTDB taxonomy): domain Bacteria; phylum Spirochaetota; class Spirochaetia; order Treponematales; family Breznakiellaceae; genus WQXQ01. The sequence continues at coordinate 4,078 of JAITIC010000042.1, forward strand.
TCGAAGAGTATCTGGGTATGCGGGTGGAGAGTATTGACGAGGTGGAGATCATCCGCCGCATGGAAAAGGGCATTTACGATAAAAACGAATACGAGAAGGCGCTGGCCTGGACCAAACAGTATTGTAAAGAAGGCTTTGACAAGAATCCGCAGGAACTGCAGCGGTCCCGCGAGGAACAGGACAAAGCATGGGAATTTGTCGTCAAGATGATGTGCATCATCAAGGACCTCTTTAACGGCAATCCCAATCTGAGCGCGGGCTTCGAGGAGGAACAGGCCGGCCACAACGCCATTGCCGGCGGTTTCCAGGGCCAGCGCCAGTGGACCGATTTTTACCCCAACTGCGATTATCCCGAATCCATGCTCAATTCCTCCTTTGACTGGGAGGGCGCGCGCGAGCCGTACATTCTCGCCACCGAGAACGACACCCTCAACGGCGTGGGCATGTTATTCGGAAAACTGTTAACCGGAACCGCCCAGATCTTCGCCGATGTGCGTACCTACTGGAGTCCGGAGGCGGTAAAGCGGGCCGCGGGCTACGATCTTACCGGAGTGGCAAAAGAAGCGGGCGGTTTCATCCACCTTATCAATTCGGGCGCGGCCTGTGTCGACGCATCAGGCGAGATGAAAGGCCCGGACGGTAAGGGCGTGATGAAGCCCTTCTGGGAAGTGACCGAAGAGGATCAGAAAGCCTGCCTTGCGGCGACCACCTGGAACGCGGCGGACTTCGGCTATTACCGGGGCGGCGGTTTCTCGTCACGGTTCCTCACCAGGGCGGAAATGCCCGTTACCATGACCAGACTCAACATCGTGAAGGGCGTCGGCCCGGTTATACAGATCGCCGAAGGCTGGACGGTGAATCTGCCGGACAACGTCTCGGACATTCTCTGGAAACGCACCGACTACACCTGGCCCTGCACCTGGTTCGCCCCCAGGGTAACGGGCAAGGGGGCGTTCAAAACGGCTTACGACGTTATGAACAACTGGGGGGCCAACCACGGCGCCATTTCTTACGGCCATATCGGCGCGGACATCATCGCCCTTTGCGCCATACTGCGCATTCCGGTTTGTATGCACAACCTGCCTGAAGAAAATATCTTCCGGCCCAGTTACTGGAACGCTTTCGGCATGGACAGGGAAAGCGCGGACTACCGCGCCTGCGCGGCCCTCGGCCCGATGTACAAATAAAAGGGAAGAAAAATCGTGGAATACGCCATAGCCGTTATTGATATCGGCATGACCAACAAGAAGGTGGCGGTGTACGACGACTCTCTCCGCCAGCTTGACGCGCAGTACCGTGTCTTCGAACCGAAGATCGTGGACAATCTGCCCTGCCACGATCTTGCGGCTATGGAAGAATGGTTCCTTGAGGAATTGGGGAAGGCGGGAAAACAATTTCCCGTTAAGGCAATCGCGGTAAGCACCCACGGGGCGACCTTTGTATGCCTGGGCAGGGACGGCAAAGCGGCCCTGCCCTGCGTGTACTACACCCACGAGCCGGGCAAAGATTTTCACCGCCGCTTTTATGAGCGCTTCGGCCCCGCCGTTGAACTCCAGGCGAGGACCGGCACTCCCGCGTTTGAGGCGATGATCAATCCGGCCAAGGGAATATTCTTTGCCCGGGAACAATTTCCTGAAGACTTCAAAAAGGTCACCTCAATACTTCCCTTCCCCCAATACTGGGGCTTCCGTTTGACCGGAAAGGCCGGCGTGGAAAGCACCTACATGGGCTGCCACAGTTACCTTTGGGATCAGGTGGACCACTGCCTGTCTTCGGTCGCGCGGGACATGGGGATCGCCCCGTTCCTGCCGGACAAGCTCGACAGATCCTGGGATGTTCTGGGAAAAATCAGCGAAGAAACCGTCCGAAAAACCGGCCTTTCACCTGACGCCGTCGTGACCATGGGTATCCACGATTCCAACGCGGCCCTGCTTCCCCATTTTGCCAAAAAGGGCGAGTCGGGCTTTGTGCTCAACTCCACCGGAACCTGGTGCGTCATGATGAATCCGGTGAAGTCCTACGGCTTCGCCCCGGAAGAACTGGGCAAGGTGGTGTTCTTCAACATCTCCGCTTTCGGGACTCCGGTGAAAACGGCGATTTTTTTGGGAGGCCAGGAATTCGAGACATGGTCAAAACTGCTCATGGCCTCGCACCGGCGGCAGGACTTCCCGCCCTATGACGAAGCGCGTTACCGGAAAATTCTGCGGGAGGAGGACTGTTTTCTGTTACCCGAATTGGTAGCCGGTACGGGGCAGTTCCCCGGTTCAAAACCCAGGGTGGTGGAAGGAGGGAAAACCTGGACCTATGAGGACATCGCAAGCGGCGCGGGCAGGCCGCCCTGCTTTGATGATTACGAGCAGGGCTTCGCGGTGTTGCGCGTAAGCCTCGTGATGCAGTCCCTGGTGGCTCTGGAAAGAACCGGGCTTCAGGCGGGGACGGAAATTTTTACCGAAGGAGGATTCAGAAAGAACGAAGCGTATAACCGGCTCCTGTCGGCGGCCTTCAAAAATAACCGGGTGTACCTTACGGGTATTACGGAGGCAAGCGCCCTGGGCGCCGCGTTGACCGCCAAGATGGCCCTCACCGGAAAGAGGCTTGCGGAATTGGCGGGTTTCATGGATATTGAATATCAGGAACTGGAAAAGAGCGATATTCCGGAGCTTTTTTCCTATCGGAAAGCCTGGATGGAACAAGTTGAAAAACGGTGATTCAGGCGGTTTATTTTTTTATGCAAGATTAACGGTTTGTTAAACCGGATCTTCAAACAAATGCCAAGGAGTGTATTATGAAAAAGATTATGATGGTTTTGGTGGTGCTGCTTGCGGTGTCATCCGTCCTGTTTGCCGGCGGACAGAGGGCCGGGGGTACCGAAGGCGGAAGCGCCGGAGGCGGAAGTGCCGGAGGAAGAGTGCAAATCGCCCTCTTGATGCGGAATATGGACGAACAGTTCCTCAAGGACTATTCCGACAATATCAGGAAACTGGCGGCCGCGCAGGGTGTTGATCTCAATGTGCAGGATGCCCGAAGCGACAGCGCTACCCAGCTCACCCAGCTCCAGACTCTGCTCAACCAGGGTTACAGGTACTTCGTTATTATTCCCTGTGTTTCCGAGCTCTCGGAGCAGATGAACCAGGAAATATTGGCAAAAGGCGGGGCAGCCGCCTATTCCAATATCCAGCCCACGGTAGCTTCCCTCAAAGTGGGGAAGAACTTCTTCTTCGCCTCTTCTCCTGAATTTGTGGGCGGACGCTATCAGGGGCAGATTATCGCCGATTACTTTGACAAAAACCCTGACAAAGCGCCCGGCAAAGTCCTTAACATGATCCTGATCCTCGGCCAACTGGGACATCCCGCCCAGGTCAACCGTGAGGCGGGCCTCCTTGCGGAGCTTAAAACCCGTGGTTACACCGTGAACATAATCGCCAGGGATACCGCCAACTGGACTCCCGATCAGTCGCAGCAGAAGATGGACGCCTGGATCGCCGCCTATCGGGGCAGATTCAACGTAGTCGCCGCCCAGAACGACGGCATGGCCCTGGGCGCGGTGGAATCCCTTATCCAGAACGGTTTTACCAAGACAGACGCCAGTGACGGCACCATTCTGACCGTTCCGGTCCTGGGTATTGACGCCACCGGCGACGCGATCAACTCCATGAAGGAAAACAAGCTCTACGCAACGGTCCTTCAGGACGCTGTCGGCCAGTCGGCCGCCGCCTTTGACGTAGTCTACCAGATTGCCGCCGGAACCTATAAGCCCGGCAACCCCGCGGGCGGAACCCCGGCGGCCACTACCCCCATTGATGAGGCTCCGGCCAACGATGCATCCGTCATCGGACAGTGTTACCTGGTACCCTTTGTGCCGGTAGACAAGAACTCCGATTATTACAAGACTCACTAGAAATCCTTTGGGGACTGTCTAAAAGCCAAAATTTCAGACAGTCCCGATTTTGGAGTAACAATGGCAGACAATATTCTTGAAATGCGGGGGGTAACCAAACAGTTCCCCGGTGTTCTTGCCCTTGATGATGTTACCTTTGCGGTAAAACCCGGAACCGTACATGCCCTTATGGGGGAAAATGGCGCCGGAAAATCCACGCTGATGAAATGCCTCTTCGGCATTTATAAAATGGACGCCGGTTCCATAATTCTCAAAGACAGGGAATGTCATTTTAACAGCGCCGCCGACGCCATGCATGCGGGCGTATCCATGATCCATCAGGAATTATCGAACGTACCTCAACGTTCGGTAGCGCAGAATCTGTGGCTGGGCAGGGAACCGGTAAACCTGTTCCATTTGATTGACCACAAAAAAATGTTCCAGGATACCAAAGATCTGTTACAGGGACTGAATTACCATTTTGATCCCGGAGCGAGAATGGCAAGCCTCTCCATCAGCCAGCAGCAGGGCTGCGAAATCGCCAGGGCGGTTTCGTATAACGCTTCTATCGTGGTTATGGACGAGCCAACCTCATCATTAACCGAGAATGAAGTAGCCCACCTCTTCGAGATTATCAGGAACCTCCGCTCCAAAGGGGTGGCGATTATATATATTTCCCACAAAATGGAAGAGATATTCCGTATTGCCGACGATGTAACGGTGATGCGGGACGGCAGGGTTATCGGAACTTATCCGGTGAAAGAGCTTAACGGCGATAAACTTATCTCTCTCATGGTAGGACGGGATATCACCCACCGTTTTCCGCCGGTGGAATCCGTTATCGGGGAAGTATGTCTTGAAGTGCAGGATTTGACCGCAGCCAATCCCCGTTCCTTTAAGAACATCTCTTTCCAGCTCCGCAGGGGCGAGATACTCGGTATCGGGGGCCTGGTGGGCGCGCAGCGTACCGAGCTGATGGAGGCGATCTTCGGTATCCGGGAAACCGTCTCGGGAAAAATTCTCGTAAAAGGAAAGCCCCTCAAAAAAATACGGCCGCAGAACGCCATCGGAGCGGGCATAGGGCTGATAACCGAGGATCGCCGCAATACGGGTATTTTCCCCCTGCTCAATGTTACCGTAAATACCGCCATCGCCTCGCTTGCGAATTATCAAACCGGCATAGGTTTACTGGATCATAAGACACTCACCGACGTGGCCGCCAAACAGAACGGTCAGCTGAAAACAAAAACCCCTTCCATGGACACCCTTGTCCAGAACCTCTCCGGGGGAAACCAGCAGAAGGTGATCTTGAGCCGATGGCTCATGACACTGCCGGATATTCTGATTATGGATGAACCAACAAGGGGTATTGACGTGGGGGCAAAGTACGAAATCTACATGATTATGGCGGATCTGGTAAAACAGGGAAAGGCCATTATCATGGTTTCAAGCGAAATGCCGGAGCTTATGGGGATGAGCCATCGGGTTTTGGTACTTTGCGCAGGCCAGCTTACCGGAACCCTTGAAAAGGCGGAAATTACCCAGGAGGCGATTATACGCTACGCCACCCAGTTTTCCTGAGAAATTACTATATCAAAGCAGACAGGAGCTAACATGAACAGCTTAAAAACCAAGGAGTTTTTCAGCAAATACACCACCTTTGTAACCTTTGTGGTACTGGTGTTTGTGCTGGCGATTCTGACCCGGGGGAGAGCGCTTACCTGGGATTCGGTAAAGACCCTTATCATCGCCGAAGCGGTCCGGGCCTTCGCCTCCCTGGGTGTGGGCATGATCATCATTACCAGGGGTATCGATCTTTCCATCGGCTATGTGGTGTGCCTTACCGCGTCGGTGGCCGCGTCCTTCGCCCAGGATCCCGCGCTGGCCACAGCCATTTATCCGGGCCGTACCTTTCCCTTCATCGTACCTATCCTGGCAGGTATCGCCGCCGGGGGGATATTCGGTCTCTTTAATGGGGTACTGGTAGCCTACGGCAAGCTGCCGCCGTTCATCGCCACGCTGGGAACCATGTCCATAGCCAGGGGTATCCAGCTTATCTACACCAAAGCGGCCATTGTCAGTTCCCTGCTGCCGGGTTTCAAGGCCATCGCCCAAAAATCATTGGGACCGCCGGCCTTTCAGATTCCCCTGTTGGGAATTTATGTGGTAATAATCACCTTTGTCATCTGGGTGTTGCTGCGGCATACGAGGCAGGGAACCAATTTCTACGCCATAGGAGGCAACGCCCAGGCGGCGCGGGTATCCGGAATCAACGTGGAAAAAGAATTGGTGTGCGTCTACTTTTACGCCGGACTGCTCTACGGCGCCGCCGGCGTGCTCCTCGCGAGCCGTCTGGCGCTGGCAAACGCGCTGACCGCCAACGGCATGGAATTGGACGCCATTGCCGCGGTTACCGTGGGCGGCATTTCCCAGAGCGGCGGCGTCGGGACGGTAGGAGGCATGCTTATCGGCATCTTCACCATGGGACTTATCAATTACGGGATGAGCTTTATGGCCATTGATTCTTATTATCAGTACCTGGTCAAGGGAGCCATCATCATAATCGCGGTTTTCTTTGACATGAAGAAATACGCAAAGCGCGCGTAAACAAAAAAGGCCGCGTTTATTCGCAAGTCTGGTTTAATACCGCGGGGCTTGCCCCGCGGAGGCTCATCCGCGGCCTTTTTGTTGCGCGCTTTAGGCCGGGTATGCCCGCCTGAAAATTAACGATCCTTTACGGTCAACCCGGTAGATAATACGGGGACTTTGTCCCCAATCACCTTTTCCGCGATTTGAAGTAATTCCCGCATCCGGCTATGGGGAATTAGATCCGTTTCCATATATTCCCATTCAAGACCAAGGCTCCGGTATTTGGATTTACACATATTATTGAAAGCGCATAGTTCCCAGCGGCTGATCGTATTCCGGCAGGTCCGTATGATTTCCGCTATAGACAGAATATTTTCTTCCGTATCGGCTGCATAAGGTATGATTGGAGTGCGTATCCATAGTTCCCCGGCATATTCATCGTTTCTTTTTTTTCGGGCTATGCAGGCAAGATTCTTCAAAATGAAACCGTTCCCCGCGCCGGTAAAATTTTTATGCTGTTTTTTATCGGCAATTTTTAAATCAAACAGTATGTAATTGAACGATAAAAATACCCGTTCAAAAAGTTCCGGGCTGCAATACCCCGATGTATCCAGAGCAACATTGACGCCGGCGGCATGAAGCTGTTCTACCACCTCAAGGATAAAAGGCCCATGCAGCGCCGCCTCCCCGCCGCTAAAAGTAACGCCGCCCCTGAAGGCATCATAAAAATGCCTGTCCTTTAAGGCGTATGCTGCCAGTTCATCAACAGTCCATACTTTGGCCGAAATTTGCAGGGCTTTTGAAGGACATCTTTTGGTACATATCCCGCAACGGCTGCAATGGCCACGATCCGGTTGGCAACCCGGACGTACAGGGCATCGACATCATCAAGATCATTGCCGAATTTTTGGGCGTTCAGAAGGAACTGCCGGAGTTCCTCCGCATTCTGCCAATCGTTAAGACGGGCTTTCCGGACTTCTTTAAGGCTGTACAGTTTCCGGTCAAACACAATTTCTTTCAGAGCCTGGAGGCTGTCAACAACATTGGGGACTCCCAGGACATTCACCGATGTACAGGTATTATTAACTCCTTTTGGGCTGGTAACATCACAGCCCTTTTCAATGGGACCATGCATACAGAGGGATGTGACCATTTCCGGCCAGACCCGATCCTGCCATTCATATACCTTATTTTTAAATTCAACCAGCATATCAATGGTTTTTTCCAGATGTCTGTCGTACAATTCCCACAATTCCCCAAAACCGGTTATGTTGTTTTTGATTCCCTCTTCCACCGCCATATCGAGAGCTTTGGTCAATACCAGGCAGTTCATAGCATGATCTGAATATTCGCAGCCAACGGCGCAGTACCATCGGCATCCGCTGCAGGCGACGTTCCAGGCATCATCGTAACTATATCCCGAATAGAGTTCGCTGTCCCTGAGTATATCGTAATTAACCAGGGCCGGTGTTCCGCAGCCATGCCGGGCGACAACTTCACAGCCGCAGGCGTAAAACGCTTTATCAATGTCCGGATGCCACATAAGTCCCAAATGGTTGTAGCCGCCGGTAATATCATAGGCCTCTATGCCTATCCAACTTACCTCATTGGTCGCGTCGGTTCCGTCTTTTAAGCGGCCGCCGAGGGCAAAATAATTACCGCCGTATTTAAGATACATTTCGGCGATTAATTCCCTGGCCTCAGTCCTGGTCAAAATCCCTTTTTCGATGCCGCGGCGGTAAAAATCGTTTAAAAGGAGATCGCGTCTGCCATAGCCGTTTCCATGTCCGTTAAGGCGTTCCACAACCTGGAAAAAACAGATCCACTGTACCGCCTGTTCAAAAGTTTGAGGCGAACCTTCGAGGAACAAATTAAGTAATTCCGCCAGCAGGCTGTAACACCTAAAATATTACTCTTGCTTGTTATACAGGGGGAATATTATTATACCGGCGAGAAACTTATGCCGTTTGATGTTTCTTGCGTCATATTCTTCATCGGATACTTGAGCCTTGAAACCGCGATATATGCTATTTAGTGTCTGTCCACAAAGTCGGTTACTTTGCGGACAGACCTTGCATTTGCTCCCGTTTTGTACCAAAACGGTGCGCAAAATGCCTGTTTTAAGGTAGTCTGTCCATAATGTGT